>NZ_JBEYYF010000010.1:0-203151 GCF_040645415.1 Pseudonocardia sp. NPDC046786
TAGATGCCGGACTCGTCGGCTCCATGGGCTCGGTCGGCGATTGTTACGATAACTCGATGGTCGAGTCCTTCTGGGGGACGCTGCAGCTGGAACTGCTCGACTCGAGAACCTGGAAAACCCGCGCCGATCTTGCCAACGCGATATTCGAGTGGATAGAGTGCTGGTACAACCCGATCAGGCGCCACTCCAGCATCGGAATGCTCAGCCCGGTCGACTACGAAGCAGCCCAGACCCCGCCACACCAAGATCACTGAACCCACACCGTCAGTGTCCGGCGCAGGGGGCCAAGCTCAGGTTCCCGCCTCCGGCGAACTCACCACGTGCGGCGAGTCGCCGTTCTGTCAGGGCTGATAGCGCCGCCGGGTCCATCTTCGAACTGTCACGTTCCCTCAGCAAATCCCGCGACCAAGGCCCCGCGCCTGGATCTCTTCGCTGTTCGGATCCGGTCCTGTATAGCCTGAGACCCCGATTCCTCGGGTGCTGCGGCTAAGGGGGTGGGCGCCGAGTTCCGCGTCGAACTGTCGGATCTTCTCGCTCGATTTTCGGTACTCAATCTTGTCGGTGACGGTCAGGTCTTCCGCCTCATAAACCGCATACTACGGAACTCCGCGTTCGCGATGGACCCAATCGGCAATGAAGTATGTAGAGGACGAGAAAACTGGGTTCACTACGCCTGGATTCGCGGAGAGGTGCAGGACCCGGCTGGTGAGTCGCGCGCTTGACATATCGTCCGATCCCGGCCCTGCTATAGTGCATTCTGCAATTGGGTTAGATAGTGCACACTGTGACACCGCACGCTTTCACGAGTGCAGGTCCGCCCTCTGTCATCAGCGCGCTATCCCCAAAGGGGCAGTACTAGATATTCTTCCAGTCCTGACGCCGGCGCGCCCACTCAATCTGTTCTTCAGAGGGCTTAGGCTGACCGTGTGTGGCGTCGAGTTCGCGCACCATGTTCGCGAGCGTCGCATACTCCTCTTCGTCAACCTTCGTCACGAATCCGTACTCGTACACGCTTTGATTGGCGTCCGTCCGCTCCCGCCCCACCCATGAGATCCAATAGTAGTTGGGCATCACATCCTCGATCTTCCCAGGGTGATCTGGGTACAAGGGAACATCTAGGTCGCGCGGAGGTGTGTACTTGACCAACTGGCCCGCATTCAATACGTGATTCTCGGTCATGGCTGCATCATATCCCTCGGACCTTCGTGCGCGCGTCGCCGTGCCGCTAACCGCGCTCTCATGCTGCATAAACGTGACCTGTTTCGTTAAGCGACCGAGGCCTCGGTCCACGTGTCCGCCAATCCGTCCACGGGAAAAGCTGTGATAACGCTGGCATCGCCAACCACAACTTCGATGGTCTTACCCGGCCGGAAAGTCCACGAGTAGCGCGTCCCCTCAGGTCGTGGGTTCGGTACACCGCGGTCGATCGCCTTCGATATCGCCGTAACGGCCTCTGCCCAGTTGGGAACGTTGTGCTTTACTTCGATGTGCACTGCACCGGTCGTTGTTCCATTTCCGCATAGAATCGGCGCGGGGTCTCGCTGTGCCGGGACGTACTGGAAGAACTTGCCTTGCGCATCTGAAGGGACGGCAGCCCCCTGTCCTGGAACCACATTGGTTGCGCCGCAAGCGACAACGGCGTCATTGGCTGCTGCCATGGCATTCGGCGCACTCGCAAGCAGGCCGGATACCATGAGTACAGCTGCCGCTAGCGATATGGACAGCTTGTTCCTCAGCTCGCTCTCTTCATGGCAACCCTCCAGGTCGATGGCGTCGTTGCGGTGATCGGGCGGGCGACTTTCGTTGAGGAGCGATCTACGCTAGCAGGATTCAACGCCGTCGAAACGGCCTGGAGTTCCCTGAATGGGGAAGGCGTGTGAAACCTGCTGCCCGGGCGCGGCAATTAGGCACTCGCTATCGGGTGCGAAAGCAATCAGGAACTTGACGCGCTGGGTGACCGCGCAATTGTTGGTGGCTCGAACCGTCTGGGTCACGATCCCAGGTTCGTCGAGGGATACATCGACGCACGCGGGAGGAGCGGCTTGTTCCGTTCGAGCTGGCTTGCCTGATGCATCTCGATTCATGATGAAGCCGTCAGGATCGACTGACTTGTCCACGAGATACCGGTTCCCATGTGGTGTGGCGGTGAACTTTGTCCCGTCCGGTTTGGTCAGCTCTACCTGTTCACTGGGCGGCTCTGATTCATCTGCCTCGGCCGGCAGCGAGAAACCCAGGACCATCAAAACGGCCAGCGTCAGCAGAATTCCCGTATGATTGCGCATCGTTACCAATCCTTCGGCCAAGATCGCTGCTCCAGGATGGGCCCCTGCCTACGGTTGGACCTTCAGGAGCCCGACTCCCGGCGGGGAGTGATGTCGTTGCTGGTTGAACCTGGTCAGGTCTCCGTCATCGGTGCAACATGGCTAGGTGAAATGTGGCCCGTAAGGACTAGCAGATTCGTCCATATGGGCTATACCGGTACTTGCCGCGGGCGGTCGTGTGCAGAGTGCGGAGGAGCCGTATCGAGATGCATCTTGATGCGCTGCAACGACTTTCTGCCGGCCGGGTCCGAACTTCTCTCTTGCCCGCGTACTGCCGAATCCGCCTCTTGAGGATCAAGGCGCCGCCTCCGGCGGCGCGGGGGCCGGCCACGCCGGCCCCGTCGCTCGCTCACTACACCTCCGGCCCGTTCGCGGCGCCGTGGCCGGCTACCCGGCCCGACGAGCCGAGGAGGCGCACTGATCTCACGGGGCGTTCGTCAGAACCAGTCGCGGCGCTGCCACCACGGTCGCGTCGCAGGCACGGATGGGTCGGGAACGGTCGTCGCTAGGAAGCGCTCGTCCATGGCAGCGATCAGACGTCGCAGTGGCCGGGCCTCGCGCTCTTCGAGTGCCGCCACGGCCGCGTCGAGTGTCGTCCGGGCGCGTTCTCCAGCGTCCTCGTCGGAGGGGTCCTTCTCCAAGCGGCGCTGGCCGGTGGGAATACGGGTATAGCAGTACCATCGGTCGAGGGCTTCCTTCACCGAGGCTGCGCTCAGCTCGAACTCGTCGAGGCGGTCGAGGGCGTCGCAAGTGCGCTGCGGGACGCCGGGGATCGTCGTGGGCGGGCGGTAGAACTGTCGGCCCCGAGATGGGCGCTTACGGCCCATCGTCCTTTCGGGATGTCGTCATGCGCGTCAGTATCCCTCTCGGTGCGGTCGGCATCAAGGACGGCAGAGGCGCGGTCCGGGCGTCACCGTGAGCGCGACGCCGACCGCGCTTCGACTGTCGATGGGCTCCCGTCCGCCCGGACACTGGCCTGCGCGGCAAGGTGAACGATTCGCGCGATCTCCACCGCGTCCAGCCGGTCCGAACGCAGCGTCATGGTGAATCGTTGTGCGCCCTGTTCGAGCGCCTTGACCGACCGGTCCCACCGGCGTCTCCAGGAACGGGTGATGATCGCCGCTCGTTCAGTGGCTGAGCGTCCCCGTGTGAGCCGATCCTGAGCGTGGTCGCGGGGGCAGCGGAGCAGGACCGTGAGCCAGTCGTCGGACTCGCGTTGGAATGCGGACAGGGCGTCGATGTTCTCGACGCAGACAACGGGGATGTGCCCCTGGCCCCGGAGAGTGTTTAGCCGCTCCCGGTCATAGCCGTACCGAGCCCGCTCCACGGTGAACTCATAGAAGAGTTGGGCCCACGAACGCAGCTCATCAAGGTGCTTCTGCGAGGTTTGCTCCGCGCCCATGGCCGGGTGCGTTGCCGCCGTAAGCGCCGGAACGTGTGCGTAGCTTCGTCGCAGAGAGGAGAGGGCAAACGCGACCGTTCGCTTCCCGCTTGCAGGCGGACCGGCGAGGATGACTCCACCACTGGCCGGCTGGACTTTCGCGTCCGACGGCGAAGACGGTTGGTCCACATCTACTCCCACTGAGCGAGTGCATGTCACAGTACCTTCCGAACACCCCTCGGGCTCCGCCCGAACCCGACACCACTTCGGAGATCAGGGAAGCGCGGGCTGATGATCTCCTCACGGCGGCCCGGCAGGGACGAGCCCGCGCCGCGAGGAGATCACCAGCAGGGCCGGGAATGTGGGTGAGAAGTGCCCGCCGGTGCGGGACACGGACGATACGCGGACGCAAGCGGGTGGTCGGCAGTCGCACCGCAGGTCAGAGCGGGTTTGGCAGCTCTCTGTAAATCCGTCGGCGTAGCCTTCCCAGGTTCGAATCCTGGACCAGCCACAGCAGGTGAAAGAGACCCCCGATCAGCGGAAACGCTGGAGCAGGGGGTCTTTTTCGTTGTCCGGGTGTGTCCGGCTCCGGACGGCTCGTGACGGGTGTTCACGGACCATGCACGGACTGATCTCGGTCGCGGAGGGCGTCCTCCACGCGACGGCGACGCGACGTGCGGGGCGGGGACACCGCGCTCTCCGGCAGCGGCCACCCCGGGCGCCGCGGAACGGCCGGCTCAGCCCGCCGGGGCCTCGAACACCGTGCTGACCTCGGTCACCCGGGTACCCGGTGGAGGGGATCGCCGATCCCCGGGCGTGGCTGGAGCACCCGCACGAAATCCGGAGCTGGACCGCCCTCGTCGACCGCGTTCGGGTCGGGCAGGTCACGCTCACCGAGGCGCAGCCGGAGGACGACGCAGCGCGCGCGTGGATCGAGCGCACGGGTGGCTCCGTCGCCGACATCGCCGTCATGGCCCGCCTGTTCCTCGATCCCGGCCACCGGGGTGTCGGTCTCGCGGGGTTCCTCGTCCTCGCCCTGCGCCACCACGCGCAGCTCATCGGCCGGACCGTGGTCTTCGACGTCATGGCCACGGACGCCGCGGCCGTCCACCTCTACGACCGCTCCGGCGCCGAGCAGATCGCCGAGGTCACCCACCGCTTGGGCGACGGGCGTACTGGACCTGCTCTGGTCTACGTCTTCCCGGCCCCCCGGCTCGCGGGCTGACCAGCAGGGCGGGGCGGATCGAGCGACGGCTCACGTCCGCGTGCTGCCGATTCCGCCTCGTGAGGATCAAGGCGCCGCCTCCGGCGGCGCGGGGCCGGCCCGAGCATCCGGGACGAGCGCTGACCTCAATCGGGCTATCGTCATCGGGCGTGACGGGGCGACCGACCACCAACGTCAGGGCCGCTGTCCCCGAGGACGAGGCCGCGATTCACACGCTCGCAGCGGGGATGGCCACCAGCTTCGTCGTCGAACGCGAGAGCTTCCAGCGCAGTCTCGTCGATGTCCTGGCCTCCGAGACTGCCGTGCTACTCGTCGCGGAGACCGACAGTGCCATCAGTGGGTACGTCCTCGGCTTCACCCACCCGGCCTTCTACGCCAACGGACATGTTGCGTGGGTCGAGGAGATCGTCGTTGCACCGAAGCTACGGCGCCAGCACATCGGCGCGACGCTGATGGACGAGTTCGAGCGCCGTGCGCTCACAACGGGGGCCCTCGTCGTTGCCCTGGCGACACGACGAGCGTCCGACTTCTACTCGGCCCTCGGCTACCAGGAGAGCGCCACCTACTACAGGAAGATCCTCTGAGACCGTGGGCTCCGCCCACACCCCCGACACCGCTTCGAGATCAGGGGTGCAGCACGTGGTGATCTCCTCCCGAGCCCGCCACGGCCCCGACACCGTCGCTCAGTGGCGCTCTCGTCCGCGACGATGCGCGGCATGACTCGGAAGGTGCTGCTCGACCCGGCCGACCGGGCCGCGTTCACTGCTCAGCGGCAACGGTTCGACTTCCAGCTGCTGTTGCGTGGCTTCGTCCATCAGGTCGCGGACTCGGAGAGTCTCGCCCGCGCCGGACGAATCCTGGACAGGCTGGGGTACGTCGTGCACGAACTCGACGGTGGCGGCTGGCAGGACGAAGGCGGACTGCACGATGCGCTGGCCGCGGAGCTGTCCTTCCCCGGCTACTACGGCCGCAACCTGGACGCACTCGACGACATGCTCGGCGATGTCGCCGAGTTCACCTACGGCAGTGATCCGGCGTCGTCGGGGACCGCTGTGCTCGTCGACAACTACGACCAGGTCCACAACCTCAGCCCGTGGCTCGCCACCACCGTTGCGGACGTCTTCTGCAGAGCGGCCCGGTACGCAGCTGTCGTCGGGCATCCCTTCCTGGTGCTGCTCAGATCCGACGCTGACCTCGGCTCCGTCGGAGGCATTCATGTCCGGCGGGAGGGCGTGCCTCCGGAGGAGTGAGGGATTGCGGGCTCCGCCCACACCCGGCGGCGCACTCTCCCGTCCGTCAGCGCGGCGCCGGAGCCCACGCGTCCGTCAGCCGGTCGACCTCGGCCGGGGTCAGGACGACTGCTCCGGCAGCGATGTTCGCCCGGGCGTGCCCGACGCTCGTCGTCCCGGGCAGCGGGACGACGCGGAGGCCGTGCGCACCACCCCTGCTGTGCACCCATGCGATCGCGACCTGGCCGACGGAGATCTCGTGCGCCGCGGCGATCTCCCGCAGCAGCCGATGGCGGTCGGTGCCGGGCTCGTCCCTGCCGCCGTCGTGGAGCGCCCCGTGCGAGGTGGGGGAGTGCGCGACGACGGTGACCCCGAGTCGTGCGGCCGTCGGTACGAGCTCGCGCTCCACCGTGCGTTCGGTCAGCGACCAGTGCTCCTGCAGGGCGGTGATGGGGTGGACCGCGTGCGCGCGCCGCAGGTCGTCGGCGGTGACGTTGGACAGGCCGAGTGCTCCGACCTTGCCCTCCTCGATCAGCTCCGCCATCGCTCCCACGGTCTCCTCGATGGGCGTCGTCACGCAGCGGTGGTGGAGGTAGTACAGCTCGATGTGATCGGTCCGGAGGCGTCGAAGGCTGGCTTCGCAGGCCTCTCGTACGTACGACGGGTCGGCCCGGATCTCGTAGCCGTCCGGCGTCGAGTCGTCCCAGACGACTCCGAACTTGCCGGCGAGCAGGACCTCGTCGCGTCGTTCCGCGATCGCGCGTCCGACCAGGTCCTCGTTCCCGTACATGTCCGCCGTGTCGACCATCGACACACCTGCGTCGAGGACCGCCCCGACCACCGTGACGGGACCCCGGTCGATGTCGCCGGTCGCGTTCTCGCGCAGCCGCATCGCGCCGAAATCCTGGTGGCCGAGAGCCGGTCGGCCTGCTGGATCGTCGTGTCCCATGCCGGGAGGCTAGGAGCTCGACCGGACTCGAGGTCCAGGCCGAAGGTGGTGCCGGTTCCGGCTCGTCCTCCGCCGGAGAGCGTCCGCGCGAGCGGGACTCACGCCAGGCGGCGGGTCAGCCAGGCCACGTCACCCACGGGCTCGGCGGAGACGTGATCGTGCTGGAACCCGAGCTTGGCGAGCACCCGGAGCGACGGCGCGTTCCCTGTCCCGACGGTCGCCCACAACCGTTGGCGCCCGGTGTCGGTCGCGGCGTGGACGACGGCCTCGGCCGCCTCCGTCGCGTACCCGCGGTTGTGCACCCGGCTCCGGAGCTCCTAGGCGATCTCCGGCTCGTCCAGCGTGGTCCTGCCGACGACGAGACCGCAGTAGCCGATGAAGTCCTCGTCGAGGCGGGTCACCACGAGCAGGGCGATGCCGTTCTCCTCCGCCCCCGCACGTTGCCGCGCGATGGTGCTGCGGATCTCGTCGAGGGCCGGGACACCGTTGCCTCGCTCGGTGACCAACGCTTGATAGTCGGCTGCGTCGGCAGGAGTCCACGGGCGCAGCGCCAGACGAGAGGTCGTGATCGACATCCTCATCGGCGAGTACCCGGCCATGGGCCCACCGTAGCGACGCCCGGTGCACGGCCCCCGGCCTCCGCACGCTCGGACGAGGGTCGCCGGCCGATCCGCCCTGCCTGATCCCCACGGAAAGGGCGAGCCTGCACGCGGTACTGCCCCTACCGTGCGGCGCATGGTGGATCGCGGTGAACTCGTCGAGCACTACGCGACCGCGGACGAGCAGGGCCGTCTGACGGGCGGTACGTCGCTGGAACGACTGCGGACCCAACTGCTCCTGCGACGTGCACTGCCCGCAGCGCCCAGCCGCATCCTGGACGTCGGGAGAGGCGCCGGCGTCCACGCGGCCCGGCTCGCGGAACTCGGTCACTCGGTGCACCTCGTCGATGCGGTGCCCGAGCATGTCGAGCAGGCACGTTCGGCGGGCACCTTCACCGCTGCACTCGGAGACGCCGTCGAATTGGCGGAACCCGATCACTCCTACGACGCCGTACTTCTCCTGGGGCCGCTCTACCACCTCAGAAGGAGATCGGAGCCTGCGGGCTGGACCGGACAGGTCACCGTCCCAGGTCCGGGTTCCGACCCGGTGTAGCAGGCGGGGACCCACCCGGCCGGTGGAGCCCGAGCGAGCCGGGGCGGTCGGTGCTCGCGCCGCCGTGGCTCGGCTGCCCGGAGCCGGCCGTCACCGCGGTGTCCCGGTGACACTGCGGACGACGAGTTCGGGGACCGGATCGGGCACGCCGGGCACGGCCCGGTCGGGGAAGTCGAACACGCCGAGGATGAGCAGCATCGGATAGGCCGGGGACTGCGCGGACCGCCGGACGATCTCGTCGTCGATCAGGAAGTCGACGCCGTCCGGACGCCAGTCGACCGCGTAGCGGTGCAGGGCCGCGACGTCGATCGTCCGGCGGTCGGCGGAGAACTCCTCGTGCAGGTTCGGGTCGCGGAAGGCGTGCAGGCCGTTGCCCACGGCGGCGGTGTCCCCGTCGACGGCGTCACCGAAGACCTCCACCAGGCAGATCTCGCCACAGCGTTCCGGCCGGTCCTCCATGCCGATCATCCATGCGGAGAACATCGACCGGGGCCCGAGGGTCGCGCGGCACTCGACCTCGATCCGGCCCCGCAGCGGGACGAAACCCCGCGACTCGGGTTGCTGCTCGCGTACAGTCTGACCGTCGAGGAACGGCTGCTGGCCGGCCGTGCTGGCGACCGGGCCGGACCGGTTGCCCGACTGGACCGCGGAGACCCTCAGCGGCGGTTCGTGCAGCTCCGGGCACCACACCGGGTGCTCCTCGGGGATCGTCAGGACGAGTCCGTCGCCGACCAGGCGGTAGGTCGCCGCAGCGGCCACCCGGGAGCTCCACGCGGGCAGGTACGCGGGCGTCCACACGGACAGGTCCAGCCGGGGGCCCGGGAACGTGTCACGGAAGCCGGTCACGACGGGCCCGTGGCGACCGTGGTGAGAAGCATGCCGGGAGCGTATGGCGAGGGCCCGGGCGCGGGCTCGGACGAGCCGGCGTCCTCCCCCGCGGAGCGGTGGTACGTCACCGACCGGAACCACGACGCCGGGTACGACGGTTCTCGTTCGGGTCGCTGCCCGCCAGCCGCACCAGTCCGAGACCGTCCTGGTCGACGCGCACGTAGAGCACGTACGGACGCCCGGCGGGGTCGCTCCCGGCCCACCTGATCATCTCGTGGACGTCGTCCGCCCCACGGACCTCGTACTCGTCGGACGTCGTGCCCGCGTGGAAGTGGACGCGGTACGTGGGCGTGTCGCACTCCCACCGCTGATCGCGCGGGTCGACTCCGAAGACCTTCACCGGTTCAGGCTGCCGACGGAGCGGACCCGCGGCAACGGGATTCGGCGGTGCGCGGACGGTCAGCGGCGCAGCGTCTGATCCGGGGTCTCGCCGAACGCCTGGACGTAGGCGACCCGGAACCGGCCGAGCCGGGTGAACCCCCAGCGTGCGGCCGCCGCGGCGAGCACGGTCACCGCCGGGTCCGCGTCGAGGAGGCTCCGGCGCACCCCGCGCAGCCGGGCTCGCCAGAGCAGCACGGCGGGATGGCGGTCGTGCCGGCGTCGGAAGCCCTCGATGATCTCGGCGACCGGCATCCCGGCGAGCCCGGTGATGTCGGTGGGGCCGATCGGCCGGTCGGCGTGGGCGTCGATGAACCCGGCGACCTCGCGCAGGGTCGCCGCGGACGCGTCGCCGCGCACCGAAGGGGCCTCCGAATCGGTGGCGTGGTCGGTCGCGGTGCTCGGGAACGTCGACAGCAGGGCCGCCGCGAGAGACCAGGACGCCTGGTCGAGGACGATCGGGCTGTCGGCCGTCCACGGGTCGGCGAGGACGGCGCGGACGTGGCCCACGGTACGGAGCCAGTGCCGGGCCCGGCCCGCCGTGATGGGGGTGAGGCTGTGGAAGGTGAGCCCGCCGGGCCGCAGGCCGGTCATGGCTGTCGCGTAGGCGTCGACGTCGGGCCAGTGCAGCTGGGTCAGGGTCACGGTCCAGCCGCACCAGCCGCAGGTGCTCCGTCGGGGTGCTGTCCCGGTGGCGGCGGAACAGCAGCTGCAGGCCCCGCACACTGACCCGGGCCGCAGCGGCGATCTCCTCGACGCCGATGTCCTCGCCGGCGTGCTCGTCGACATGGGCCAGCGCGCGTCGCAGCGCGGCCGGTTCCACCCGGCCCGGGGACCCGCTCCGGTCCCACCGGGTCAGCCCGGTGTTCGGGAACGTCACCAGCGCGGCCGTCGCCACCGATCGGAGCGCCTCGGCCAGGACCAGCGGCGAACCGGCGATCTCGGCGTGTGACAGCATGTCCTGCCGGACGTGCGTCGTCACGGCGTGCCAGTAGCGGGCCGCCGAGCTCGAGACCGGCGTCATCGAGGTGAACGACAGCTCGTCCGGCCCGATCCCGAACACCGCGGTGGCGGCACGGGCGAGCACCACCGGATCCACCGCGACGGTCTCGATCGTCAGGTCCGCCATCACGCAGGACCAGGCGGCGTCCTGCAGGGTGGTCAGAACCGGCTGCCCGATCTCCGGACGCACCACGTCGCGGCCGGACACGAAGTCGATCGGCCCGCTCCGGCAGGTGGCCACCATGAACAGGTCCGGGTTCGCCTCGACAGTGGACCGGACCCCCATGCTGTAGCGGAGCCCGGCGAACGCGACGCCCGGAGCCATCATGCCGGTCTGCCGGAAAGCGAAGTCCTCGGCGTTCCCGAACACGTCGACGGTGAAGTCGGCATGGTCTCCCGCAGCGCCTCGTGCGCCAGATCCGGGTCCGTGGTCCTGAGCTCGACCCGTGACACCGGGGGTGCCGGCTCCGTCATCGCCTGCCTCCCGCCCCCGACGACAGCGATCCCGACGAAATTCGTGAGCGTAGCCAGCCGGGGCGGGGTGCCGTCCTGTCCCGCCGCCGGTCCCCGCGGTCCGGACCGGCTACCCGCGTGGGTGACCGCGGTGCTCGTCGATCACCGCCGAGACCGTCCGGAGTGACTCGCCGACCTCCCGGCCGGTGGCGGCCGTGATCAGCGCCTTCCAGAGCCCCCAGCCGCGGGCCCGGGCCCAGGTGTCCCCGGGGGCGTCCACCCCGGCCCGGAACTCCTCCCGGGCGGCGCCCTCGAACAGCGTCCACGCGGGCACCAGGTCGCAGGCCGGGTCGCCCACCCCGCAGGTGCCGAAGTCGATGACCGCCGAGAGCCGTCCGGCGTCGCTGAGCAGGTTCCCGGCCGCGACGTCCCCGTGGAACCAGACCGGCTCCCCGGCCCACCGCGATCCGCGGGCGGCCTCCCACACGGCGACGGCGTCGGCCGGGATCCGGTCGCCGAGCAGGTCGATCGAGCGGCGGGTCTGCTCGTCGTAGACGGAGAGGTCGGATCCGCGGTGGAAGCTCTGCGGCCCGGCGGCCGGCCCGTCGGCTGCGTCGATGCGCTGCAACGCCACGAGGAACCGGGCGAGATCCCCGGCGAACCGGGGATCGGTGCCCACCGCGGCGCGCGACACCGTCCGGCCCGGCAGCCACCGGCGGACCGACCACGGCCACGGATAGAGCCCGGACGGCCTGCCCTCGGCGACCGGCGCCGGGATCGGGACCGGCAGGCCGGGGGCGAGCCTCGGCAACCAGGTCAGCTCCTTCGCCACCGCAGCCGCGTACGCCTCGGCGCTGGGGAGGCGGACGCTCAGCTCGGTGCCCAGCCGGAACGTGCGGTTGTCCCAGCCGCCCTGGGCCACCTCGGTCACCGGCAGGTGCGCCCACCTCGGGAACTGCTCCGTGACCAGGCGGGCGGCCAGGGCGGTGTCGATGTCGGCACGCTGCATCCGGCCCACCCTGCCCGTTCCGGGCGTGGCCCACGACCGTGTTCCGCTACTCCGCTAGCAAGGCGGCGTACCGGGTGCTGAACCGGGCGAAGTAGTCGTCACCGCGGTCGGGGACCGTGGCGGCGAAGTAGCCGCGGTTCGCGAGCTCGAACGCCAGGACCGCCTCGGCGTCACCGGTGTGCAGCAGCCTCAGCTCCGGCATGTCCGCCGCTGACCGTCGAGGCCGGAGGAGGCCGGCATCCGACGATGCTAACGCCGCCCCCGGGGGCGTGACCCCCGCCGACGCGGTGCAGCCGTGACCCGGCCCGCCGCATCGAGCGCGACATCGGCACGGCCTCCTCGGCGATCGGTCCTGATCCCGCCGGTCCGACGTGCTCACGGCAGGGCGGACCGGGCCACCGCGCCGGACTCATCGGCGCCGGGTCGTCACCGCGACTCGGGATCCTGGCCGCGCGCGGCCCGGCCACCGTCCACCGGCAGCACCACCCCGGTGACGAATCCGGCCGCGTCGGACAGCAGGTAGGCGATCGTGTCCGCCACCTCCTCCGGCCGCCCGACCCGGCCCAGCGGGTGGATCTCGGCCATCTCCCGCCGGGTCCTGGCCGCGGCCTCGGCGCCCCGGTCGCCGAGGAACGCCTGGTAGCGATCGGTGGTGACCGAGCCCAGCGCGACCGCGTTGACCCGGATGCCGTCCGGGCCGTGGTCCACCGCGGCGGCCCGGGTCAGGCCCTCGACCGCCGCCTTGGCGGTCGCGTACGGGAGCGCGCCGCGGACGGCGCGTCCGGCCTGGTGGCTGGACACGTTCACGATCGAGCCGGGCGTGCCCTGGGCGCGGAAGCGACGCACCGCGACGGCGGTGCCGACGACGGCCGGGGCGAGGTTCGCGGTGATCAGCGCGACGATCTCGGCCGGGGGTGCGCTGTGCAGCGCGGCGTCGCGGAAGACGGCGGCGTTGTTCACCCAGCCCGCCAGCGGCCCCATGTCCTGGGCGAGATCGGCGGCGCGCCCGGCGACGGCCGGATCGTCGGCGTCCCCGGTGACAGCGGCGATCCGGGATCCGGCGGGATGGCTGCCGACCCACCCGAGCGCAGCCGGGTCGCGTTCCAGCACGACGACGGCGTCACCGCCGACGAGCAGCTTCTCGGCGACGGCGCGCCCGATCCCGCGCCCGGCACCGGTCACGACGTGCGAACAGGCCATGCACGCCCCAATCCCAAGCGAGTCCCAAGAATTCCGCCGTCCGATGGAGCGGACCATCGGCCACCGGGATTCTCCCAGCAGGGTCGTGACTCCGGGGGGAACGAATCATGGGCACTGGACCGACTGGACCGACGGGACCGACGGGATCGACGGGACCGGCGTATCGCGTTCCGCGGAACGCGTGCCCGACCTCCTCCTCCGCCGATCGCGCCCGGCGCCGGTAACCGGCCCCGTCTCCGCCGACACGACGAGAGGGATCTTCAGTGACGAGGATGTCCACCAGTTCCGCATGGGTTCGAACGCGATCGTTCGTCGTACCCGCGGCAGCGAGCCTGATCCTGTTCTCCACCGCCGCCGCCTCCGCGCCGGACCACGATCACCGTCCCGTCGGGCTGGTCGCCCAGCGGGAACAGGACGAGCCGGTCCGGGACGAGTTCTTCTGGCTCGCCGAGATCAACAAGGCGACCACCGTCATCAACAGCGAGGACGGGCTGCTGGACCCGGCGATGGTGCCGGGCATCGCGGCCGCCCTGCAGAAGGTGATCGACGACGGTGCCGCACCCGGTGCCGAGCGCCCGTCGACCGTCGTCGCCTTCGAGCCGCTGCTCATCGAGGCCGGGTCCACCGACGTGACGCTGCTGCACGCCGGCCGGTCCAGTCAGGACATGCACGCGACCTACCGCGCGGCGATCCTGCGGGAGAAGCTGCTGGAACTCGCCGAGCAGCTGAACACGACGTCGCGCACGCTGGTGGAGCTGGCCGCGGCCCACACCGCGACGATCGTGCCGAACTACACCAACGGCGTCGCCGCCCAGCCGAACAGCTACGCGCACCAGCTGCTCGGCCACGCCGCCGGCTTCGACCGGGACGCCCAGCGGCTCCGGGAGGCCTACGCCCGCGTCGACCGCTCCGCGATGGGCACCACCGTCCTCAACGGCACCGGCTGGCCGCTGGACCGGCAGCGGATGGCCGACTACCTCGGGTTCGGCGCGCTCGTCGACAACGCCTACGACGCCTCGCAGATCTCCTCGATGGAGCACCCGGTGGAGGTCGGCTCGATCGTCACCGCGGTGGCGCTGCACAGCGGGAACTTCGTCGAGGACGTCCTCACCCAGTACGCGCAGACCCGGCCGTGGATCCTGCTCGAGGAGGGCGAGGGCAACACGTTCGTCTCCTCGGCGATGCCGCAGAAGCGCAATCCCGGCCTGCTCAACGACACCCGCAGCGACGCCTCGCAGGCCGTCGCGCTCGCCCAGGGCCCGGTCTTCCAGACCCACAACATCACCCCCGGCATGCCCGACCCGAAGGAGGTCGACAACAACACCGAGGTGGTCGACGCCGGAATCGCGGCACTCGCCGGTCTCGACGAGGTCCTGAAGGCACTCGTCGTCAACCCGGAGCGGGCCCTCGAAGAGATCAACAGTGACTGGACGGCGTCCCAGGAGATCGCCGACATCCTGATGCGCGACCACGGGCTGCCGTTCCGCGAGGGGCACCACGTCGCGTCGGAGATCGTCACCTTCGCGCGGTCCAAGAACATCGGCCCGCTGGAGTTCCCCTACGTCGACGCCCAGCGCATCTACGCCGAGGCGGTCGCCGGGACGGACAGCCCGCCGGAGCTCCCGCTGACCGAGGCCGAGTTCCGGGCGGCGCTCGATCCGGTCGCGATCGTGAACAACCGGACGACGTCCGGCGGGTCGCAGCCCGCCGAGGTGGAGCGGATGATCGGCGAGGCGCGGGAGCGGCTGACCGCGCAGGACGAGTGGATCACCCAGCGCCGCGAGCACGTCGCCGCCGCGCTCGCCGAGCTCGACGAGGACTTCGCCGAGCTCCGCGGCTGACCGGGCGACTCGCCGTTGTCGCTCGGACTAGTCACGACTAGTCTGGGGAGCTCGCTGTCGAGGACGCCCGGAAGGCGGAACCGAGGATGAAGCTGCTCGCCGGGACGACGGACTGTCGCAACGGCAACTGCCCGACCGCGTGGCTGACTGCGCAGGGAACGGTGGTCGTCCAGGGCTACATCGTGTCCGACGATGTCGTGCGGGTCCCGCGCGACATCGTCGACCGCGCCGCCCGGGAACTCGAGGTGCAGGGCGCCGGGCGCTGCGCGGTGACCGTGCCGGGTGCCGGCGGGTTGCGGATCCGGGGGGAGTGGATCGACGTCGGCGGCACCCCGACGTCGCTGTCCTGCCCGGCGGGCGAACGCGCCCACGAGGTTCCGGTGTCCGCGGTGCACGAGGCCGCGATCGCGTCGGCGAGGGGAGCGGTGTGACGCCGGAGGACCTGGACGCGCTGTACCGGAGCTACCGCGAGTCGGCCTTCCGGCTGGAGTGCCGCGACGTCTACGCCATCCCGGGGGAGGATCCGGACTTCGACGCCTTCCTCGCCGGCGCCTCCTTCCCCGCCCGCACGGTCGACGACGACGACTGGCTGGCAGGCGTCCATGCCCAGGTGTGCAGCGGGAAGTACTTCGGCCGGGTCAGGCTGCTGGGACACCCGGTCACCGACTACACCCGATTCCAACTGCACTGCTACCCGCGGGAGAACATCCCCGCGGGGGAGGAGGTCCGGATCCTCGACCGGCGCCGGCTCCCGGCCGGCGACGACGACTGGACCCGTCAGGACTTCTGGATGTTCGACGAACAGATCGTCGTGTTGCAGCACTTCGACGACGAGGGCCGGTTCCTCGGGGTCTCCGCGGCGCCGGATCCCGCGCCGTACGTGGCCATCCGCCGTCGCGCGGTCGAGCTGTCGGTACCGTTCGACCGGTACGACCTGACCTCGGCGTCCCTCCCGGACACCCCGACCTCCGAGCGTGCTGCGACCTGATCACCTGTGACCGACGCTGAGACCCACCACCAGCACCGGCGCCTGGCGGCTCACCTCAAGGAGCTCCGTCAGGCCGCCGGGTTGTCGGCCGCGGCCGTGGGGCAGGCGTCCGGGTGGTCACAGAGCAAGGTCTCCAAGATGGAGAACGGCCGGACCGCGCTGGTCGTGGCCGACGTGGAACGGTGGCTCGACGCCGTCGGTGCCGACGACGAGACGCGCGACGAGGTCGTCGGGCTGGCCCGCGAGGCCGGTATCCGGGTGCGGCCGTGGCGCCACGCGGACCGTCCCGGCGCCGCGGACCAGGAGGCCCGCGGCCGACGCGACGCCGCGGCCGTCGGTATCGCGGTCTACCAGTCCGAGGTCGTGCCCGGCCTGCTGCAGACCCCCGAGTACGCCCGGCGCCTGCTCGAGGTGCACAGCCTGATGTCCCGCGATGAGATCCCGGCCGCGGTGCTGGCCCGGATGAACCGCCAGACCGTCCTGTTCGACGAGACCACGCAGTTCGATCTCGTCATCACCGAGACGGCGCTGCGATGGCGGCCGGGGTCGGTCTCGGTGACGCTCGCCCAGCTCGACCGGATCGAGGCGCTGGCCGCCCTTCCGAACGTCCGGATCGGGGTCATCTCCCGGGAGCGGCAGGAACGCCGCGAGGCGCGGCCCCTGCACTCGTTCGTGCTGCTCCGCCATGTCGATTCCCCCGCGGTCGTCGAGATCGAGACGCTGACCGCCGAGCAGCAGCTCACCGATCCGGCCGACGTGGCCCGCTACGAGCAGTTCCTGGTCGAGCAGCAGGCGCTCGCCGCGCACGGAGCCGAACTCGTCGAGCTGCTGGACTCCGTCCGCGAGGAGCTGCGGCAGCTTCCCGGCCCGCGCTAGTCCGCGGGTGTCCTGCCGGGCCGCGTTCCTGCCGGGCGTGAACCCGTCCCGCTGTGCGACGGCGATCGGTCCGGCGCGGCAGCATGCTGTCCCGACTATCCATCAGATTAGTCGGGGACTAGTCTCAGGTGCTCCCGATCGTCGATCCCGAGGAGCGCTGCGCATGTCCGGAACGCGGATCATCCCCGGCCCCGGCTGGCCGTTGCCCACCGCGTGCTCCGGCCGTGTCGATGACCGGTGACCGCCGGTGCGCGCGGGAGACGCGGTCCTCGTGACGGCCGTCGAGGACGGCTTGGAGCATCGGGTGGGCGCGGAGAACTGGCGGGCCGGTACCGCGGTCGGCCGGTTCCACACGCTGTGCGGGACGGTGATCGGCCCGGTGTCGCTGACGGTTCCGGCGGGGCCGCCGTGCCGGGTGTGCGACGTGCAGGCCGGCCCGGACCGGGACGCGGTTGACGGTCATGCCGCGTCGTCCCGGCATCGGCGGAGGCGACGTCCCGTCGGCCGGCGGGAGGCGGGCCCGGAGGGCACCATGGAGTGCACGGCACCCACTGTCGCTCTCCGGCGGGCAGCAGCAGCGCCTCGTCGCCGCCGCGCGAGCGGCCGGCCACCGAATCGTGATCTCCGACGAGCACGGAGGTCTCACAGGCCGGATGCGTCACCTCACCGGAGCGATCCCACTTCCGGGCTGTGGCGTCGCTTCGTTCGTGGCTGGACGGCGTCGGGCAGGGCCGTCGAGGGGGTGTCGATCCAGTACTCGTGCTGACCCTCGGCCGAGACCGTGACCCCGTACCGGTCGGTGTCGGGTGAGCCGAGCTGCTGCCAGATGCCGGCCAGTGTCTCGACGCGGTCCCACAACCGGTGGGGCCCGCCCTGGGTGACGGTGACATCCGAGGCGTCCAGCGTCGCCCACGAGCCGTCACCAGCGCGCAGGGACCGGGCCCCGGCGGCCGGGATCTCCACGTCGGGCATGTCGATCCCCAGCAGGGTCCGCAGGCCGGGCCGACCCAGATCGTCCGCACCGATGACAACCCTGCGGACGGTGCTCGGCCCGCCGCGGGCCGGTGGCCGTTGCCGTGTACCCGGTTCGAGCGCGGAATGCCGGGGATCGGGGCGCATCCACATGAAGTGGCCCGGGTGGCCGACGAACCTCCCCGACACGTGCTCGGGGTCGATCTTGTCGAGCACGACGAGCCCGCTGCTGGACTCGCTGCGCAGGTCGACCACGATCCGGCCGCCCTCGCCGAGCTGGGAGACCCACGCCCCGGGCACCTGATCGGCACCGCAGGTCGCGATGATCCGATCGAACGGGGCAGTGTGCGTGGCACCGGCGGTGCCGTCGCCCACGACCACCACCGGGTGCTGTCCGAGGTCGGCCAGCCGGTCCCGGGCCGCTGCAGCGACCCCCGGATGCAGCTCGACGGTCGTCACCTGCTGCGCGCCGACCCGCTGCGAGAGCAGGGCGGCGTTGTAGCCGGTGCCGGTACCGATCTCCAGCACACGGTGCCCGTCGCCGACGTCGAGCAGTTCCAGCATCCGAGCCATGAGTGACGGCATCGTCGACGACGAGATCGGGATCGGGTAGCCGTCGAGGACGTCCGGCGTCGACAGCAACTCGGTGGCCAGGCTGCGATCCGAGTAGATCGCCTCCGCCCACCGTTCAGGAGCGGTCTGCTCGGAGACGATCTCCCACCCGCTCTGGTCCGGGCTCTGCTCGTAGAACCGTGGGACGAACGCGTGCCGCGGGACGGCCTGCATGACGTCGGCCCAGTGTGGATCGGTCAGCGTCCCGCCGTCGGTCAGGACCTCGACCAGCCGGGCCGCTCGCTGTTCCCAGTCGATCATCCGATGGGACTCCTCTCCGGTCCATGGGTCAACTCCTGCGCCAGGGCGTCGGCGATCGGGAGCCCGGTCTCGTGCTCGATCCATCCGTACTGGTCACACGTGTTGGCCTCGGGTTCTCCGATCGTCGCCGCGTCCGCAATGCCTCTGATCTGCGGTTTCACGTCGCGTGCCCGTACGTGGCATAAGAGATGTCAGACGGTTCCGAAGCTGGGCCGAGAGGCAGGCGGGTCGACGAGTTCGATGCCGATCGCGACGACACCGAGAGCTTCGCGCTCGGGTGGGTAGATCTGTCGGATGTTCGCGAGCTGCTCTTCGCGGGTGGCGGTGGGGTTGACGCTGGTCGGGGATTCGTGGTCGAACATGGTGTCGAAGTCGGGATAGCGGTTCAGGCGGGTGACGCGGGTGAGGACTTCGTCGTCGCGGCAGCGGAACCGGATGAGGCTGCCGACGGTGAGCTTGGCGCGGCTGGAGTCGTTGACGCGGATCTCGGTGGTCTTGGTGCCGGCGGCGATGAGGTCGTAGTAGCGCTTGTAGATGCCCATGTCGTGGGCGCGGGGGCGGTCGGCGAGGTCTGCGGGGCGGGCGGTCATGAGGCGGCCGAGTTCCTTGACGGTGAAGGAGCGGAAGAAGTGCTTGGGGTCGGCGAGCAGTTCTCCGACGAGCCAGAGCAGCGCGTCGACGTAGTTGTCGGTGTTGCCGGTCCAGGTGGTGGTGTCGAGCATCCAGGGCTCGACGTCGGCGGGTAGGACCCCGCGGCCGTGTTCGCGCAGCAGCGATTTGGACAGCTTCGCGCCGGTGTGGGCGAGGACTTGCGGGGTGAATATGCGCACCGGCATCTGCGCGGGTGGGGTGTGCAGGGCGCCGAGCGCGCCGTCGACGAGTTGGGACCCGAACGCCCAGTCCCCGCCTTTCATCATCACGTGCAGCGTGGTGGTGTCGCGGCCCAGCGCGCGTTCTTTGACCAGGTTCCGATAGAGCGTGGCCAGGTCGAGGTAGGGGTCCGGGGCGGCGGGATCGACGTGGACGGCGTAGCGGCCGTGGTCGAGGCAGACCGCGGTGAAGGTGGCGCCGTCCTCGTCGAGGGAGACCAGCCGGGTGCGGTCACCGCGTTTCTCGGCCCAGCCGCAGTCGGGGCAGGGCAGTCGGATGTGGACGACGCCGTGGGAGGGCGCCATCCACCAGCGGATCTCCTCGAGCCGTTCCAGGCTGCGCAGGAACTCCGCGCGGAACCCGGGGCCGGCCTGTTGCGCGGTGTAGGTCTCGACGAGGTAGTCGGTGCCGGTGGCTTCGGACAGCGAGTCGAAGAACGCCCGGTAGTAGCGCTGGATCAGCGCGGTGATCCCGTCGGCGCCCAGCGCGTGGTAGTAGGTCTGCTGGTAGGCGGTATGGGTTTCCGGGTCGAGCACGACCTCGTGCGGGGCGTTGTCCAGGGCGCCGAACCGGACGCGGGTGTCGATGGAGAACTCGCGGCGGGCGATCTTGGCCAGCAGGAACGCTGCGGTCTGGACCAGGTTGGTGCCCAGGTGCGGGGCGCCGTTGATCTGGGTGCCGACGACGAACTCGATCCGCTCGGGGCGAGCAGCGTGGATCCGCGGGCGCAGCACGTCGATCGAGCGCAGCAGCGCGTTGGCCAGCACGCTGTTCGGTGAGGTCAGCAAGGCCGGCGCGGCCCCCGAGGACGTGGCGGCCGTGGACGCGTCGCTGCTGACCCGTGTGGTGGCGGTCATCGTCGCTCCCGGCTGGGTTTGGGCAGGCGGAGGTTGGCGCAGATGAAGTCGAGCCGGCCGGCGGCCGCGTCGGGGGCGACGAATACCGGTTCGTAGCCGGCGTCGTAGTAGCCCTGCACGATCAGCTCGTGGACTCGGCGGATCTCGCGGTCCTTGGCCCAGACGATGTCGTCGGGATCTTCGAAGGTGTCCAGCGGGTCGAGCACGAAGATCGCGTCGTAGCGGAACAGCCGCGACGCCTCCTCCAGTTGCGGGGTCGGGCCGAGGCCGAAGAAGCTGTCCCAGCCGTAGCCGTCGGGGATGCCGCGGTTGTAGAACCTGATCCCGGTCTTGTGTGCGGTGAATTCGGAGATGAACGCCTGCAGGACTTCCAGCGAGTACTCGTGGCGGTCCTCGCGGCGCAGGTGCCGGCCCAGCCGCTCGCGGTGCTTGCGGTAGATCTGTCGCCCTGGTTCGGCCTCCATGCAGGAAATCCCCGCAGCCAGGATCGCCTCGATCAACTCGTCCTTGCCCGAGGACGGGCCGCCGGTGATCACGTAGCGGCGGGCATCCTGCTCGGCGGCCGCGGCCAAGGCGGTCGCAAGCGGGGTGTGCAGCTCAGGGGCGTTCTCGGTCGCGTACTCGGATGTGCTGCCGGATTCGCGGTCGGGTCGCAGCGGATCGGTGCCCGGCGAACTGCCCGGTGTCCCGGCGGTGTTCATGAGGCCTCCTGCGTGTGCGGCGCGCTCCGCGCTGGGGTGCAGAGCGAGCTGCTGGTTGGGGTGCTGATCTGGGTGGTCGGATCGAGGAACGGGGTGATCCAGGCGTCGACGAGCTCGACCTCGTCGTGCAGCGCGGCGACGAACTGGGCCCGTGTTGCCTCTCCGGCAGCTGCGTCGCGCAGGCGATGCAGCTGCTCGAGGGTCAATACGGAGGTCAACGCAGGCGCGGCCCGATCAGGGGTGGTCAGGGCGGGAGTCCAACCGGCGAGCGCGACCAACTCGTCCGCGGCGCGATCGCTGCTCACCCCCTCCGCAGTGCCGGGGCCGGGGCCGAACGCGGAGGTGTAGGAGCGGGCGGCGTTGCTGGCCCGGGCCCATCTCCAGGCTGCGGTGACCGCATGGGCCATGACCTGCTGATCGCCGAGATCGAGGCTGATCAGGCGCTCGACGGCGAGCAGCTCCGCGCGCAGGGCGTAGATCGCTGACCAGACCCGGGTCAGGGCTTCTTCCTGCTCGGCGACCTCCCAGGCGAACGGATCCGCCCCGACCGGTTCCCGCCCGAGGGCAGGGGCCAGCCGAGGCGCGGCGAGCTGCGCACGGGTGAACCGGTCAGCATCGGCGATCAGCGCGGCGGCCAGCTCGTCGAGCAGGCGTGGCTCGACCCGCTTGCGGAAGTGATGCACCTCGTGGCCGGCTGCGGCAGCCGCGACCGCGCGCCGCGCGGTCAGATTGCTGCCCGGCTGCGCCGGGGCAAGCCCGAACAACGCCCGCGCCGCGGGCGCGTAGCGGGCGTCGGGCAGCCGTGCCAGCAGCCCGCGCAGGATCCCGTCCAGCGCCGCGGTGCGGCTGGCGGTCTCGCCTGGATCAATGGCCCGGGCGCTGACCCCGCGCAGCGCCAGCAGCGCCGGATCCACCGCAGCAGGCGAGACGGGCAACCCCCGACGCAGCACTCGCGCCAGCCCGTCGGCCAGCTCGCCCACGTGTGGGCTTTTTCTGGGCATGGCGACAGTGAACCAGAATGCCCAGAAAAGGCCCAGTCGGGATTGTGATGGCGCTCAGCGCGTGACGTCGGTCGGGGAGGGCAGCAGCTTCGCTTCGAGATCGGCGATGCGCCGGTCCCGCCCTGGGTGGGAGTGCTGGCGCGGGTGAGGTCGATCGCCAGGGCCTGGGCCTGGTCGCGGGTCATCGGGGCGGTGGCGCTGGTGATCAGGGTGCCGGGTTCGGTGGCTCCTGGGCCGGTGACCCAGACGTGGGCGAGGATGTCCTCGATCTCGGAGACCGCGACCTGGGCGTGGTGCTCAGCCATTCGTCGGTGATCAGATGTGGTCATGCCGCGTCGTCCCGGCATCGGCGGAGGCGACGTCCTGTCGGCCGGCGGGAGGCACGCGCCGCGGATCTCAGCCGGATCGCAACCCGTCGTCCAGGACCGTCATCAGCCGCGCGACCCGGCTCCGCCCGGCCGGGGCGGGCGGGTAGCGCCGCAGCACGTCGACGAGCGCCGCGGGCGCCCGCCGCCGGGCTCGCTCGACGTGCCGGTCACCCACCGCCGGATCGTCGCCCGCGGCGAGCTCCACCGCCCGGGCGGCGTGCGCGGCGGCCCGCAGGATGTGCCCGACCTGGGTCGCCCGGGCGATCGGGTGCAGATAGGCCGCGGCGGCCGCGTCCCCCGCGGCGTGTGCGGCGTGCCGGGCGGGCCCGGGGCCTGCGTCCTTCGCGGCACGGTGCGCGTCCAGCGCGGTGACCCGCTGCAGCCGGGACCGCTCGGCGCCGTCGACGAAGACCCGGGCCGCCCCGGCGGCGGCGCGCGGGCGCGGATCGTCGGGCTCGGCGTCCTCGAACAGCGCGAGCACCTCCTCGGCGCTCCCCAGGGCGTAGCGGGCGACCACCCGCAGGTCGTCCATGGTCAGCGCGACGTCACCCGGCCCGATCCGTGCCACCGGCCGAGTATCCGCCGCGGTCAGCGCACCGGTGCGCCGGGACCCAGCGGGATCCCCAGGCCCCACCACACGAAGAACAGCGCGGTCCACGCCGTCGTCATGGCGAACGCCAGCGGCAGCGTGAACGACACCAGCGTGCCGATCCCGGCGTCCGCCCGGTAGCGCTGCAGGAAGCCCAGCGCCAGCAGGAAGTACGGGCTCATCGGGCTGATCGAGGTGGACCCGGAGTCGGCGATCCGGAACACCGTCTGGGCGGTCTCCGGTGGCACGTCGAGCAGCATCAGCATCGGGACGACGACCGGTGCGGTGATCGCCCACATCGCCGCCCCGCTGGTGATCACCACGTTCAGCACCAGCAGGAACGCGAGCACGGTCAGCAGCACCAGCCAGGTCGGCGCGCCGATCCCGCGCAGCAGGTCCGAGGTGCCCACCGAGATCAGCGTGCCGACGTTCGTCCAGCTGAAGTAGGCCAGGAACTGGGAGATCGCGAAGAAGAACACCAGCACCGGGGCCACCGTGACGACGCCCTTCGCCATGATCGCGGGCACGTCGTCGAAGGTCCGGATCGCGCCGGTCCGGACGCCGTACGCGATGCCGCCGGTCCCGAACACGAGGGCGATCAGGAACGCCACCCCGGCCAGCAACGGTGACCCGGCGGGCCCGCCGTCCCCGCGCAGCGGCGCCCCGGCCGGCGCGGTCAGCAGCAGCGTGACGGTCAGCAGGGTGAGCACTGCGAGGAACGCCCGGCGCAGGCCGGACCGCTCGGCGGCGGACAGCTCCAGGCCCGGGTCGTCGCCGCCGGTGCCCCGGTCCGGTTCGAGCCCGTCGCGCCGGGTCAGCAGCAGCTCGGTGACCAGCGTGATCACCCCGGCGAGCAGCAGCGACGAGGCGATGTTGAAGTACCAGTTGCCCAGCGGGGTCACGACGGCGCCGGGATCGACGATCCGCGCCGCCGCGGTGGTGATGCCGGCGAAGACCACGTCGTTGGGCGCCGGGACCGGGTTGGCGTCGTAGCCGGACGCGATGGAGGTGTAGGCGACGACCACGCCCAGGATCGGCGAGCGTCCGACGGCCCGGAACGCGATCCCGCCGAGCGGGACGAGGATGACGTAGGCGGCCGCCGACGCCACCGTCGACACCGTCCCCAGGAAGGCCAGGACGAACACGACCAGCGACGCCGGCACGTTCGCGATCGACGCGCGCAGCGCCGCCGCGAGCAGCCCGGTCCGCTCGGCCAGCGCCACGCCCATGATCACCACCATGATCGTGACCAGCGGCGGGAAGCTGCGGTAGGAGTCGAGCGCCGCGCTCACCGCGAACGCCAGGCCGTCGCCGCTGAGCAGGTTCCGGACCGGCACCCAGCCGTCGCCGCCCGGATCGACGGCCCCGGCCCCGGCCGCCGCCAGCCCCAGGCTCAGCACCCCGAGCAGCGCCGACAGCAGCCAGAACAGCCAGAACGGGTGCGGCAACCGGTTGCCGAGCCGCTCGACCACGTCGAGCGCGCGGACCACGGTGGGCAGCCGCCCACCGGTCCCCGGCGCTGCGGGCATCGGCGCTCCCCCCCGGAAATCCGTACTCGCTCCGGCGTGGATCCTGGCACGATGCCGGGCACTGCCGGGCCGTATCGGGGGAGGCGGGTGTCGTGGCCGCGAAGGTCGACCTGAAGCGGGAGCTGCCCTGCTACACCGCCGAGCGCGACACCCCGCGCCTGATCGACGTCCCCGACCTGCGGTACCTGATGATCGACGGGCACGGCGACCCGAACACCGATGTCTACGCCGAGGCGGTCGGCACGCTCTACCCGCTCGCGTACGCGCTGAAGTTCGCCGGCCGGGCGCAACTGGGGCGCGATCACGTGGTGATGCCGCTGGAGGCGCTCTGGTGGGCCGACGACATGGAGTCGTTCACCTCGGCCCGGGACAAGAGCCGGTGGAGCTGGACCCTGATGATCCTGGTCCCGGACTGGCTCGGCGACGACCTGTTCGCGGCGGCGGTCGACCGGGTCCGGGTCCGCTCGGCACCCGCCCGGCTCGGCGACGTCCGGTTCGCGACGCTGTCCGAGGGCCGCTGCGTGCAGGCCCTGCACATCGGCTCCTACGACGACGAGGCCGGTTTGCTGCGCCGGATGCACGAGGAGTTCATCCCCGGCCACGGCCTGGCGATGACCGGCCGGCACCACGAGATCTACCTGAGCGACCCGCGGCGGGTCGCCCCGGAGAAGCTACGGACCATCCTGCGGCAGCCGGTCGCGCCCGCCGGTCCCGGTCCGTCAGCCGGCCGGTAGCGCCGGGTCGGCCTTCAGCCCGACCCCGGACAGCTTCAGCCGCTTCGCCTCACTCATCAGCATCGCCAGCGTCGTCGCCGCGGCCGCGTAACCGGTGCCGTGCGGCGGCCGGATGTTCGACAGGCAGTTGCGTTCGGAGTCCCGCCGGCCGCGCCGGGCGTCGTAGGTGAAGTAGACGCCGAGCGAGTCGACCGAGCTCATCCCGGGCCGCTCGCCGATCAGCACCACCGTGCTGCGCGCGCCGACCGCGGCCGCGATCTCGTCGCCCAGCGCCACCCGGGCCTGGGTGGCGACGACCACCGGCGCGACCCGCCAGCCGTCCAGCCGGTCCAGGATCTCGGCGAGCATGCCGGGCGCGTGCTCCTGCACCGCGCGCGGCGAGAGCCCGTCGGCGACGACCAGCACGACGTCGTGCCCACCGGCCGGCAGCTCGGTGCCCGCGGCGAGCAGCCGGCCGAGATCGGGCCGGGTCAGGTACTCGGCGCGGTCCCGCGGGGCGCCCGCCGCGCGCAGCGTGTCCACCCCGAGCGCGGCGACGGCGCCGACCAGCGCGTCCACGTCCAGCGGCGAGTGCACCGCGTCCCGGGCGGCGGCGTGCGCGGCCCGCAGCTCCAGCAACCGGGCGGTGGGCAGCGCGTCCCCCGCCCGGCCGAGCGCGACCCGGGCCCGGGTGGAGGCGCGCAGCACGTCCAGCGGATCGGTGCCGGTCACCGGACGCCCGCGGTCAGCGTGCGGATGGCCGATCCGGGCAGCTCCCGCACCCGGCCGTCCGGGGCGAGCATGTCCATCGTGGTCAGCCATTCCTCGAACTCCGGCGCCGGGCGCAGCCCGAGCACCTGGCGGGCGTAGAGCGCGTCGTGGAACGACAGCGACTGGTAGTGCAGCATCACGTCGTCGCCGCCGGGCACGCAGATCACGAACGAGCAGCCGGCGGCGCCGAGCAGGGTGAGCAGCGCGTCGGTGTCGTCGGCGTCGGCCTCGGCGTGGTTGGTGTAGCAGACGTCGACGCCCATCGGGACGCCCAGCAGCTTCCCGCAGACGTGGTCCTCCAGCCCGGCCCGGGTGATCTGCTTGCCGTCCCGCAGGTACTCCGGTCCGATGAACCCGACGACGGTGTTCACCAGCAGCGGATCGAACGCCCGCGCGACCGCATAGGCGCGGGTCTCCAGGGTCTGCTGGTCGACGCCGTGATGGGCGTCCGCGGACAGCGCGCTGCCCTGGCCGGTCTCGAAGTACATGCAGTTCGTGCCGACGGTGCCGCGGTTCAGCGACAGCGCCGCCTGGTGCGCCTCCGTCAGCAGGTCCAGGGTGACGCCGAACCCCTCGTTGGCGGCCTGCGTCCCGGCGATCGACTGGAACACCAGGTCCACCGGGGCGCCGCGCCCCATGATCTCGATCGACGTCGTGACGTGCGCGAGCACGCAGGACTGGGTCGGGATCGCGTAGCGGCTGCGGACGTCGTCGATCAGGTGCAGCAGCTCGGTGGTGCGCTGCGGCGAGTCGGTGGCCGGGTTGATCCCGATCACCGCGTCGCCGCAGCCGAGCAGCAGGCCGTCGACGATGGAGGCGGTCACCCCGGCCGGGTCGTCGGTGGGGTGGTTGGGCTGCAGCCGGGTCGCCATCGTCCCCGGGCGGCCGACGGTGGACCGGAACGCGGTCTCCACCGGGGTGCGGCGGCCGACCGCGATCAGGTCCTGCAGCCGCATCAGCTTCGCGGTGGCCGCGACCATCTCCGGGGTCAGGCCCGGCGCCAGCGGCGTGATGTCGGTCGACGGCGCGAGCAGGTGCTCCCGGAGCCCGCCGACGGTCATCGACGAGACCGGCGCGAACGCCTCCGCCGAATGGGTGTCGACGATCAGCCGGGTGACGTCGTCGTCCTCGTAGGGGACGACGTGCTCGGTCAGGAAGGTCGACAGCGGCAGGTCGGCGAGGACGCCCTGGGCGGCGACCCGCTCCTGCTCCGACGACGCCGCGACGCCGGCCAGCACGTCCCCGGACCGTTCCGGTGTCGCCGCGGCGAGCAGGGCCGCCAGGTCCCCGAACTCGTAGGTGTGTCCGCCGAGCGTGGCCCTGCGCCGCGTCATGTCAGTTCTTCCTCCACCTTCGCCAGCGCCGCGAACTCCTCGTCCGGTGCGGCCGCCGCCAGGTGGTGCCGCGAGTAGAGGCCGAAGTACAGCACGAACAGGGCGAAGGCGCCCAGGGTCGCGCCGGCCGCGACCGGATCGACCAGGAACGTGGCGATCACCGCCAGCACCGCGATGACCAGCGCGACCCGGTGGTGACGGCGGGCGAACGTGTAGCCGCCGCCACGTTCCGCTCCTCGAGGTGAGCGGATCGTAGGTGTGACCCCCGGTCGTGCGGGATACGTCGATGTGACGATCTGTTGCGTCCCGCAGCGGCGCCGGCGGGACCCGGTGTCCACGCGACGGAGTGGCCCGGCGGCCCGGTCGTGCCGGACCCCGATCACGGTGCGTGTTCCGGGAAAAGGGTACGCGTCCGTTCGGGTTCTGGCCGGTGACGGTGCGTCGCGGAATGCCGCCGGAAGCGACGGAATCGCGCGCCGCGGGCTGCCGGAAGAGAGCAGTATCCTCGCGGAAAGTAATGCCTGTCGTCCGATAGTGGTAAGGAATTCGTTGGAACGAGGGGCGACCGGATAGCGTTCTGTGCATCGGCAGGGCTCCCGAACCCACGCCGAACACGCCGGTCCGAAACGGACCCCGTACACAACGGAGAACTAACTGTGCTGAAGAAGGCTGGAATCGTCACCGCCGGCGTCACCGCTGGGCTGCTCGCCGTCTCGCCGCTGGCGTTCGCCGGCGACGGTGGTTGGGACCACGGCCACAAGCACGGCGACAAGACCGTCGTCAACGCCGACCAGGTGAACAACATCGACCAGAACCGCAACTCCGCGCAGCGCGGCCTGGTCAACGTCGGCGACGTGAACGCCCTGAACAACGCCAACGTGCTGTCCTGCTCGCTGAACAGCGCCGACATCGCCGCCAGCGTCCTGGGCATCCTCGGTGGCCAGGCCACCAACGGTGCCGACGCGCCGAGCATCTCCGAGTGCTCCCCGGGCTCGACCTCGCAGACCAACGTCCAGGACTGATCTGCGCCTGAGGTCCGAACCGTCCACGCCGATTCCGCGGGCCGTCTCCCGCGGAACCGGCGTGGCCCGGGCCGGCCGTCCGAATTCCCCGCTCCTGCGAACCGGAGCGGGGAATTCGGCATTCTTGCGGTCACCCGGTCGGAAACGACCACGAATTACGGTCGCCGGATCGGGGACCGGCCGGTCGCGAGTCCGGCCCCGAGCGGCACCAGCGCCGCGATCAGCGCCACGTCCGAGGCGAGCACGAGCGGGCCGATCGTGCCCGGACGCCCGATCACGAACAGGATCCCGGCGGCGACGAGCAGCCCGCCCGGCAGCCGGGCGCCGGCCCGCAGCAGTAGCCATCCGGTGAGCGCCAGGCCGAGCGGGGCGAACCAGCCCCAGGGCAGGAACGCCAGCAGTGCGAGCAGCGGCACGCCGTCGCCGACCCGGTCCAGCAGGAAGGTCCCGGTCGCCGCGCCGTACATCGCCTGGATGTTGAACGCCGCCCCGGCGACGAACCCGATCGTGGCGACCAGTGCCACCCGGGGGGCGGCTCGCGGTGCGACCGGCTCCAGCGCGCGCAGCACGCCGGGCACCGCAACCGCCAGCGCGAAGCAGGACCACATCCCGACGGTGCCGCCGAGCACGCCGTCGTTGATGCCGTTCTCCACGAACAGGAACAGCAGGCTGCTGGCCAGCAGCAGCAGCGGGCCCAGCACGGCGGCCGTGCCGGCGATCCGGTCCGCCGTCGTCGGGACGGTGTGCGTGGTCGTGTCGGTCACGACGGTCTCCTCCCTCCCGGGGCACCCGCCCCGGGACCGCCGTCCACACTCGACCCGTCCGGGACGCCGGCCCAGCGTGCGGCCCGACCGGCAGGGGTGCGGACGGCCGCACCGCGGCCGGCCGGTCCACCCCCTGTCCGCGCGCGGCCGGGCGCGGCGATACTCGGCCGATGACCCCGCACCGGCGGCTGCCGACCGTGCTCGCGGTCACCGGGACGGTCGTGGTGCTCGTCGCCCTCGCCACGCTGCTGGCCCGGGGCCGTGGCGCCGAGGTGCTCTACGGGCTGTTCTTCTGGCACAACGGCCCGTCCGCGGTCGTGCTGCTCTGGACCGGACGGTTCGTGCTGAGCAGGCGCCCCGGGCACGGCTCCGGCGTGGTGCTGATGACGATCGGGTGGATCCACGCGGTGCACACGGTGCTCGCCGCGGTCGCGGACGCCGCGCTGGTCCGGGCCGGGCTGAGCGAGCCGCTGACGGTGGCCCTGACCGACGGCATCCTGGCGGTGACCCTGCCGCTGTCCGCCACCGTGCCGCTGAACGCGATGAACTGGTTCTGGGTGCCCGCCGCGGTGCTCACCGCGGTCGCGCTGCCGGCACTGTTCCCGGACGGCAGGCTCGCCGGCCGGACCGGCCGGGTGGCCGCGGTGGCCGGGACGCTCGGTGCCGGGCTGCTGGTCGCCGCGTCCGCCTGGGACGCCTGGCCCACCGCGACCTGGGCGGTGGCGGACCGGCCCGCCGGGATCGGCCTGCTCATGGCGCTCGGCGGCGCCGCGGTGCTGGTCGGTGCCGCCGCGGCGCTGGCCGGTCTGGCCGGGCGGTGGCGGCGGGCGGATCCGGCCGAGCGCGGCCCGTACCGGGTGATCGGCGTCGTGCTGGTGCTGTTCGCGCTGGTGGGGGTCCTGACCCATCCGTGGCGGGCACTGTGGATCCCGGCGATGCTGGTGCTGATCAACCTGCTGGTCGTCTGCTACGGGGTGGCCGCGGCCCGCTACCGGCTGCACGAAATGGAACCGGTGCTCGGCCGTACCGCCGTCGCGGTGGCGCTGTCCGCGCTGGTCGCGGTGGTCTACCTGGCCGTCGTGGTAGGGGGCGGCGGGCTGCTCGGCCGGCTCGGCGGCGCCGCGCCGGACGGGGCGCTGCCGGTGCTGGCCGGGGCGGCGCTGGTCGCCCTGCTGGTCGAGCCGGTCCGCCGGTACACCCGGCGGGTGACCGACCGGCTGCTGTACCGGCGCGACACCGACCGGCTCGGTGTGATGTCCCGGCTGGCGGCCAGGGCGTCCGGGACGGCGAGCCTGCCGGAGGTGCTGCACGACGTCGCGAACCTGCTGGTGCGCAGCACCGGGGCCGCCCGCGCGGAGGTGTGGCTGGACGCCGCGCGGGTCGCCGGATCGGGCACCGCACCGGCCCGGCACGCCGAGCTGCGGGTGCCGATCGAGGCCGGTGACGAGCTGCTGGGCGAGCTGCGGCTGCTCGCCGTCGCCCGCGCCGACCTGGTGCGCGACGCCCCGTCACTGCTCGACGACGTCGCCCGCGCACTCGGCCCGGTGGTGCGCACCGCGCGGCTGGCCGACGAGTTGCAGGAACGGCTCACCGAGCTCGCCGAGTCGCGCCGGCGCCTGGTGGAGGCGCACGACGCGGCCCGCCGCGGGATCGAGCGCGACCTGCACGACGGTGCGCAGGCCCGGCTGGTCGCACTGCGGATGCGGATCGGTGCACTGCACGCCGGGACCGGCGATCCGCGGCTGGCCGAGCTGGGATCGGAAGTCGACGCGGTGGTGCGCAGCCTGCGTGATCTCGCCCGCGGCCTGCACCCGCCGCTGCTCGACGAGCTCGGCGTCGCCGCCGCGCTGCGCGCCGCGACCCGGACCCTGCCGGTGCCGGTCACCGTCGGCGGCACCGGCTTCGGCCGCCGGGCCCGGGCGGTGGAGACGGCGGTCTACTTCAGCTGCCTGGAGGCCGTGCACAACGCGGTGCGGCACGGGGCGCCGACGCGGATCGGGATCGAGCTGACCGGCGGGCCGGACGGGCCCGCCTTCACCGTCACCGACGACGGCGGCGGGTTCGGCCCCGGTCCGGCCGGACCGGGGACCGGGCTGACCAACATCGCCGACCGGGTCGCCGCGCTCGGCGGCCGGGTCCGGATCGACGGCGGCGCCGGCGCGGGCACCCGGGTCGAGGGCACCCTGCCCGATCAGCCGGAGGTCGCGGAGAGATAGACCAGCACGGCCCGCACCCGGCGGTGCACGGCGTCGTCGTCGGGATCGAGGCCGAGCTTGGTGAACACGCTGGTGATGTGCTTCTCCACGGCGCGGTCGCCGAGCCGCAGCCGATCGGCGACCGCGCCGTTCGACAGTCCCTCCGCGACCAGCCCCAGCACCTCCCGTTCCCGCCCGGTCAGCCCGGCCAGCGGCGACGCGGCCCGCCCGGACCGGGCCGCCACCAGCGCCTCCACCACCTGCGGGTCCAGCACGGTGCCGCCCGCGGCGACCGTGCCGATCGCGTGCCGCAGCGTGTCCAGGTCACCGATCCGTTCCTTCAGCAGGTACGCCCGCCCGGCGGCGCCCGGGGTGAACAGCCGCAGCGCCCAGTCCGGCTCCACGTACTGGGAGAGCACGACCACCCCGGTCGACGGGTTCCCGGCGGCGAGCTCCTCGGCCGCCCGGATGCCCTCGTCGCGCAGCCCGGGCGGCATCCGGACGTCGGTCACCACCACGTCCGGCCGGTGCTCGGCGACCGCCCGCTGCAGCTCGGGCAGCGTCGGGACGCGGGCCACCAGGTCGAGATCGGGATCGGCGTGCAGCAGCGCGGCCAGCCCCTCCCGGATGAGGTAGCTGTCCTCGGCGGCGACCACCCGCAGGGCCATGCCCGGAACCTAGCGGGATCAGGGATGGTGCGGGAGCACCACGTGCGACGGGTGGTCCGGGCCGTGCAGCACCTCGTAGCGGATCCGGCGGCCGGTCACCGCGGTCGCCATCCGCTCGCCGGTGCCGTGGTTGCGGGCGAACCGCGGGAACGCGGCCCCGGCGATCTGCACCCGGATCCGGTGCCCGGCCCGCACCCGGTACCCGGTCGGGCTCAGTGCCAGCCGGACGACCGTGGTGCCGTCCGGCGCCGTCGCCTCCCGGCCGGGGACGAGCCGGTGCATCGCGTCGGTGACGTTCAGCGACGTCCCGTCCGGGGCGACGTCGCAGACCCGCACGAACACGTCGCCCTCGGCCGAGTCGGTGCCCTCGGCCGCGGTCCGCACGTACACCACCGCCGACACCTGGCCGAGCAGGTCGAGATCGGTCTCCTGCGGCGGTCCGGTGTAGACGAGCACGTCGTCGCGGGCCTCGACGTCGCGGTTGTCGTGCTGCTTGGACGGGGGCTGCAGCATCGGCCCGCCGACCGTCGGCGTCGGGTCCGCCGGGTCGTAGACGAACGAGTCGGCCGCCGCCCCGGCCGACGGCGACTCGGGCAGCAGGTGCCCGCCCGACGCCAGGTACCACTCGCTGGGCTGGGCGTCCGGCGGCGGCCAGCACGGCAGGTCGGTCCACCGGTCGGCGTGCTGGACGTAGGCGCGCACCGGGGCCCGGCCGTCGTGCGGCCCGTCGTGCAGGTGCACGCCGAGCCAGTGCACCATCTCGTGCGCGATCGTGGACACCGACCCGGCGTCGCCGTGGTTCCACGGGCCGATCGTGATCCGGGCGGTCGCGCCGCCCCGCTGCAGCGCGGTGAAGTCGACCAGCTGACGGTCGACGAACAGGTCCCACCAGCCGGTGACCATGCAGACCGGGGGCATCGCGGCGGCGTCGAAGCCGTCGTGCTCGGCGGGCGCCCAGAACTCGCGCGGCCGCTCGGCGTGCTCGACGAAGTCCCGCCAGAACATCACCGGCGCGCCGGCCAGCGCGACGTCGGCGGCTTGCAGCGGCAGCGACGTGACGGCGCGCCGCTTGCGCCTGCTGAACACCGGGGTGGCCAGGAAGCCGGTGACCGCGCCGATCCGCTCCTGGCGGCCGATCTGGTTCACCCAGCCGGCCAGGTTCAGCAGCCCGGGGGCGCCGCCCGGGTAGAACGTGCTGGTGAACTCGGACGCGGTGATGTCGGCGTTCATCGAGCACAGGCCCGGATCGGCGTAGGGCGCGACCGCCCACTGGGTGTGCCCGACGTAGCTGGGGCCGACCATGGAGACCCGGCCGTCGCACCACGGCTGCCCGCGGACCCAGTCCAGTGTGTCCAGCCCGTCCGCGCTCTCGTGCAGGAACGGCCGGAACTGGCCGCCGGAGCCGAAGGTGCCGCGGGTGCTCTGCACCAGCACCTGGAACCCGCGGCGGGCCAGCAGCGACCCGATCAGCGAGCCGAGGCCGTCGCGGCCGTAGGGGGTGCGCATCAGCACGACCGGGCGCGGCCCGGCCGGGCCGGGGCGGCGGTAGCGGTCGGCCAGCAGCACGACCCCGTCGGACAGCGGGACGCGCAGGTCCCGCTCCCGCACGTAGGGCACCGGCGGGCCGGTGAAGCCCAGTCGCCGGTCGATCAGACGCTCCGCGAGCGCGGCCATCGCCACCTCCCCCCTCGGGCCCGCGTGGCTGCGGGGCCCCGGCCGATCGTAGGAGAACCCGGTTGCCGGCTCAGGTCGGCGGCCGGTATCCACGGCGGATGGCAGTTCCGCAGGCCGTCCCGCCGGTGCTCACCGACGGCGTGGTGACCCTGCGCGGGTTCGTCGAGTCCGATGTGGCCGAGATCGCCGCCGTCTACCGGGACCCCGAGATCCGGCGCCGGACCACGCTCGGGGCGCACCTCTGCACCGCCGACGCCCGGGCCTGGACGGAGCTGGTCGCGGCGAACTGGGCGACCGGCGACGGCTTCGGCTGGGCGGTCGAGGCGGCCGGGCCGGACGGCCGCCCCCGCTACGCCGGGCAGATCGACCTGCGCCCCGGCCCGCCGCCGAGCGTCGGCTTCCTGCTCGCGCCGTGGGCGCGCGGCGCCGGCCGGATGAGCCGGGCGCTGCGGCTGGCCGCCGGCTGGGGGTTCACCGGGGCCGGGTTCGAGGTGCTGCACTGGGCGTGCCGGGCCGGGCACGTCGCGTCCTGGCGGGTGGCGCACGCCTGCGGGTTCGCCTTCGACGGCGTCCGCACCCGCGCGCTGCCCGGCCCCGGCGGGCTGGTCGACGCCTGGACGGCCGTGCTGCTGCCGGACCCGGCGGTCCCGTCGGCGTCCCGGGAGCCGCGCACCACCTGGTGGCCGGTCCCGGTCCTGGGGTGCGGACGGATCCGGCTGCGCCCGCCGTCGGGATCCGATGTGGACCGGCACCTGACGACCTACAACGACCCGGAGAGCCGCTGGTGGGACGGCACGCGCTCGCACGAGGCCGACGCCGCCGACGCCCACCGGTGGCTGCTGCACGACACCGAGCTGGCCCGGTCCCTCGGCGCGGCGGTGACCTGGGTGATCGCCGACCGCGACGACGACCGCTACCTCGGCACGATCACCGTGTCCGGGATGGACCGGCCCTACGCCCCGGCCGGCGGCGAGATCGGCTACCGCGCCCATCCGGACACCCGCGGCCGCGGCCACGTCGCGGCGGCGCTGCGGCGGGTCACCCGGCACGCCTTCACCCCGGTCGCCGACGGCGGGCTCGGCCGGAACCGGCTGGCGCTGGGCACCGCCGCCGAGAACGGCGCGAGCCGGCGGGTGGCCGAGCGGGCCGGTTTCCGGCAGGCCGCGGCGTTCCGCGCGGACGGCGTGTGCGGCCTCGACGGCGGGATCGTCTCCGACGGCGTCTGGTACGAGCTCCTCGCGGCCGACCGGTGATCGACACGTCCCCGGCGCGCCCGGGACCGTCGGTGGTCCCGCGTAGCCTCCGCCGGGTGCAGGTGCTGCGGATGACGTGTTGTGACCGGGAGTGGGTCGGGGCGGACCGGGCCCACTGCTGCGGCCGTTTCGGCGGCTGCGGTGCCGTGTTCGACGACGCGGATCTGTGGGACTCCCACCGCCCGCGCGGCGTCTGCGTCGCCGATCCCGGCGAGCTCGGGCTGATCGCCACCCGCAACGGGATCTGGCTGCGGCCGCTCGACGCGGCCGGCTGAGCGGGATCCCGCCGGGCGGCCCCGGCTCAGCCGGTCGCGCGGGTGATCCCGCGGAACACCGCGTCCTGCTCGCCGGGATTGCACACCAGTACCAGGTCGAGGCCGGTGAACCAGAGCACCGATCCGGCGCCGAACCGCCTGCTGCCGCCCGCCGCGCAGCGCAGCTCGATCACCCCGGCGTCCACCACGACCAGGGCGCCCCGCCACTCGTCCTCGTGGTGCGGGCGGGAGCCACCCGGCGGCAGCCGCACGGTCCGGGTGCGGAACGACGGCGAACCCGGCATGGCCCAGCCCCTTCCGCCGTCGGCACCATCGGGGGAGACCGGCCGGACCGCCGGAAGTCATCGGTCCGGCCGTGCTCAGGCCGCGATCGGGGGCGCCAGCACCTCGCTCACCGTCCGGTAGCCGACCCGGGCGGCGGCGGTGACCTTCGCCCGGTCGGTGGTCAGCCCGCGGACGCCGGTCGAGCGGTGCGGGGTCAGCGTCAGCAGGTGCGCGCCGCGCCGGTCCGGATGTGCCGCGTCGGTCAGCAGCGACAGGCACTCGCCGTGCCGGGCGGAGTCCTGCGCCATCCGGCCGAGCCCGGGGGCGAGCCGGTCCAGCGACCGGGCCCACAGCGGGACGCGGGCGTCGGCGGGTGGTGCGGTCAGCTCGTCGGCGGTGCGGGTCATCAGGGCGAGCACGTGGGTGGCGCCGCCGCGCAGCGCCCTGGCCACCGGCAGCGGATCGCCGACCGAGCCGTCGATCCACTCGTCGTCGCCGATCCGGACGGGCGGCCCGGCGAGCAGGGGGATCGTCGCGGTGGCCCGCATCGCGGCCTTCCAGCCGGCGCCGTCGGGCAGGTCGGTGAGCACGTGCGGGGTCAGGTCGCCTGCCCGGGTGACCAGCACCCGCAACGGCACCGGGCTGGTCACCAGCGACGACCAGTCGGTGGGCCGGGACTCCACCAGGATGTGGTCGAGCAGGTGGTCCAGCGACACCATCGGCCGCCGGGTGCCGAACCGGCGCGGGTCGATGAACTCCCGGCACGCCATGTCGTCGCCGAAGATCCGGGCGGCGTCGGCGCCGTGGCCGAGCACCAGCGCGGTCCCGACGAACGCACCCGCCGAGCTGCCCCACACCTCGTCGAACAGGCCGGCGGCGCCGAGATCGGCCAGCGCGTGCACCATGCCGCCCGCGTAGGCGCCGCGCATGCCGCCGCCGCCGACGACCAGGGCCAGCCGGTGCCCGTCGTCGTGCAGCCCGGGGCCGCGCCCGGCCGTCAGGCGGGCCGCGAGCAGCCGCAGCACCTCGGTGTCGCCGTGGGCCCCGGGGGAGACGGGGGAGTGGCTCATGGCGGCCATCCTCGTCCCCGCCGCAGCGGCGGGTCGCCCGGGCCGGGCCGGGACCGTTCACGTGCCACCGGTCGCGGCCCGCCCACCGCCCACCGCCCCGTGGAGGGGCCGGGGCGGGGCCCTAGTAGGTTCGCGCGACCAGGGGGTACATCGTGACGCAACGACGCCAGCCGCAGTTGGGGGCGATCGAGTCGACGTCGCTTCCGGCTGCGCACGCCAGGGCCCGCGACGCCCGCCGGCGCCGTCCGGTGGCGGCGGACCCGGCGGCCGCAGGCCTGGCCGAGGATCTCGACCTGGGGGCCGCGCCGGGCCGCGCCGACGCGCTGTGCACGCTGCTGCGCGCCGCCGTGCTCGACCACTGGGTCCGGGAGTTCGTGGGCCGGAACCCGGCGGGGACGGTGGTCGAGCTCGGCCCGGGCCTGGACTCGCGGGCGGGCCGGCTCGGCACCGCCGGTCCGGCGCACTGGGTCGACGTCGAGCTGCCCGAGGTCGCCGACCTGCGCCGCGAGCTGCTGCCCTCGCCCGCGCACCTGGTGGCCGGGTCGGCGCTCGACGAGGACTGGCTGGAGCTGGCAGGTGAGCTGCCCGGCCCGTACCTGGTGGTGTCCGACCAGGTGCTGTCACTGCTCCCGGAGCAGGGCGTGCAGCGGATCGTGTTCACCGCGGCCCGGATGCTGCCCGGCGCGGAGCTGGTCACCGACGTGCTGTCCCGGGCCGCCGCCGGGCGGCTGGGCACCGGCCCGCTGCGCGCGCTGGAGGTCGACTGGACCTGCGAGGACCCGCGCGAGCTGGAGCCGTGGGGACTGCACCTGCTCGACGCCTGCGGGGTGGGTGACCCGCCCGCCGCCGTCGCCGGGCGGCTGCCGCGGACCACCCGGGCGCTCGCCGCCGCGCTGCGTGCCACCCCGGCGCTGCGCGGGCACCGGCTCGCCCACTACCGGATCCGGCCCGGCTGACCGGATCGCCGGGGCCCGTCGTGGCCGGACCCGGCTCCCCAGTCGGACCGGCCACGACGTGACGGCGACCCCCCGGGGCCGCCCACCCCGGCGCGCTGCGCCGGGCACGACCGGTACGACGAGCCGGAGCGCCTCCGGTGACGGCACGCGCGGCCGGATCATCAGAAGTGGGGAGCGGGCCCCGTGGGTAGGCTCGGCACCGTGACCGTTCCGAAGATCGAGGCGGATCCGGCGGAGGTCGGGCTGGACGCGGCCCGGCTCGCCCGGATCGACACGCACTTCCGCCGCTACGTCGACGACGGCAGGCTCCCCGGCTGGACGATCGCGGTGGCCAGGGGCGACCGGCTGGTGCACCTGTCGCACCACGGCCGGCGCGACGTGGAGGCCGGGCTCCCGGTCACCGACGACACGATCTGGCGCATCTACTCGATGACCAAGCCGATCACCTCGGTGGCCGCCCTGATGCTCTGGGAGCGAGGGGCGCTCGAGCTCACCGATCCGGTGTCCCGCTACATCCCGGCGTTCGCCGAGCAGCGGGTCTACCGCGGCGGCTCCGCGCTGAACCCGGGCACCGAGGCCGCCCTGGAGCCGGTCCGGGTGCACCACCTGCTGACCCACACCGCCGGGCTCACCTACGGCTTCCACCACGCGCACCCGGTGGACGAGATGTACCGGTCCAAGGGCTACGAGTTCGGCGCCCCCGAGGGCGTCGACCTGGCGACGGCGGCCGACCAGTTCGCGTCGTTCCCGCTGCTGTTCCAGCCCGGCACCGAATGGAACTACTCGGTCGCGACCGACGTGCTCGGCCGGGTCGTCGAGGTCGCCTCCGGGCAGCGGCTCGACGAGTTCCTGCGCACCGAGATCCTCGATCCGCTCGGGATGACCGAGACCACGTTCTCGGTCGCGCCCGGCTCGCCGGAGGCCGAGCGGCTGGCCACCCTCTACAACGCCCGACCCGGCGGCGGGCTGGTCGTCAACAAGGTGCTCGCGCGCGCGGCCACCCGCGAACCGACCTACCTGTCCGGCGGCGGCGGGCTGCTGTCCACGGCGGGCGACTACCTGCGGTTCGCCCGGATGCTCGCCCGCGGCGGTGAGCTCGACGGCGTCCGGATCCTCGGCCCGCGGACGCTGGCCCGCGCCACCCGCAACCACCTGCCCGGCGGCGGCGACCTGGAGACGGTCGGGCGGCCGATCTTCTCCGAGTCGGCGTTCACCGGCGTCGGGTTCGGCCTCGGCTTCTCGGTCGTGATCGACGGCCCGGCCGGCAAGCAGCTCGCCAACGAGGGCACGTTCGCCTGGGGCGGGCTCGCCTCGACCGCGTTCTGGGTGGATCCGGTCGACGACGTCGTGGCGCTGTTCTTCACCCAGCTGGTCCCGTCCAGCACCTACCCGATCCGTTCCCAGCTCCAGACGCTGGTTCAGCAGGCGGTGATCGACTGATGAAACCGGCTTCCCCCGCGCTCGCCTTCGCCATCCAGACGGTGGTCGTCGCGGCCTCGCTCTGGGTCGCGACCGTGCTGGTCAGCGGGATCGACCTGGCCGCCGGGACGACCGGCGCCCGGATCGGGACGCTGCTCGGCGTCGCGCTGCTGTTCGGCGTGGTGAACGCCGTGGTCAAGCCGATCGTGGCGACGATCGGCTGCCCGCTCTACATCCTCACCCTGGGCCTGTTCGGCCTGGTCGTGAACGCACTGATGTTCATGCTGACCGGCTGGCTGTCCGGGGTGCTGAACCTGCCGTTCGTGGTCGACGGGTTCTGGGCGGCCTTCTGGGGCGCCATCATCGTCGCGATCGTGTCGTTCTTCCTGAACCTGGTGGTCCCGGACCGCTTCGACCGGAGCTGACCCGGCGGGGGCGGGCGCCGGCGCCCGCCCCGGTGCGGGTCAGACCGGCCAGGTCTCCTGGCGGTACGCGCCGTCCCAGAACATCCACTCGTAGCGCGACGTCGTGGCGAAGTGCGCCCGCATCCGGTCCAGCTCGGTGTCCGAGACGGTGCCGCCGATCCGGTCGGTCGCGTCCAGCACGGCGTCGACGACGGCCCGGAACTCCTCGCCCGCGTACATGTCGATCCAGCGCTGGTAGAGCGGGTCCGGCGAGCCGGTGCCGACCAGGTGCTCGCCGACCTTCGCGTAGATCCAGTAGCAGGGCAGCACGGCCGCGACGCCCTCGGCGTACGAGCCGCCGTGCGCCGCCGCGAGGATGTAGCTGACGTAGGCGCTGGTGGCCGGCGCGACCGGGGTCGCCCTGGCCTCCTCGGAGGTGAGGCCGAGGCCGCCGAGCAGGTCGGTGTGCAGCTCGCGCTCGGCGGCGATCGCGCCGGCCGCGTGCTCGGCGAACATGACGGTGTCGTCGTCGTCCGGGGCCTTCGCCGCGCACACGGTCAGGGCCTTCGCGTAGCCGCGCAGGTAGTGCGCGTCCTGGATGATGTAGTGCCGGAACGCGTCGTGCGCCAGCGATCCGTCGGTCAGCCCGGTGACGAACGGGTGAGCCAGGATCTTCTCGTGGATGGGTTCGACGTCCGACCAGAGCAGGTCACGTGTGCGGTGCGCCATGACCGTCACCGTAGTGGCGGTGCGCGGCGGGCATCGGTGCCGGCGCGGTGCGGCGACCTGCACCGCGAGTGACCGTGACGGCCCCGTAATGCCTGGTCGACACGGTGTCAACCGGGCGGTGACACGACAGTGAGACGCTGAGCACTTAGCAGCGGAGATGGGCGGCGGGGCCGTCACCATGGGATGAGGCGGGCGGCTCAGCGCGGAGGGCGCGCCGATGTCAAGTCCCCCTATCGCGGAGGTGAGGGCATGAGCGCACCGGCGCCCATGGAGCACCACGAGAAGATGCGGATGCGGGCCGCCGCGTTCCGGGCCACCCGGGTCTACCCGGGCCCGGTCGGCGAGCTGATCTCCCGGGAGCTGCTGTCCTGGGAGGACTTCGGGTACCGCCTCGGCGGGAACCGCCTGGTGATGGACCTCGTCGACGACGTGCTGAAGTCCCAGCCCGCGTCGCGCTCCGACGCGGCCTGATCCTGCGGTCCCGGCGGCGCGCGCTCAGCGCAGCGTGCTGCCGGAGACCTCGGCCGCCGGACCGGTCGGCGGGTCGCCGTCGGCCAGCCCGGCGACGGCCGCGGCCAGCACCACCATCGCGGCCAGCGTGGTCAGGCTCCCCAGCCGCGCGACGATCGTGAAGACCCGTGCCGCGGTACCGCCGCGCCCGGCGGCCTCCCGGGCCGGGATGCGGTCCCTGTTCGCCGGCGGGCCGGGCGCCGGACTGCGCTGCTCCGGGGCGGCCGGTCGCAGTCCGGCGGGTCGCTGTGCGGTGGGTCGCTGTGCGGTGGGTCGCAGCTGTTCGGCAGGGCGCTGTTCAGCAGCTCGCTGTTCGGTGCGCCGCTCCCCGCCCGACCGCCCGCCGGTCGGGAACGGCGGCTCCGGGTGCGCCGCGCGCCTGCGGGTGTCGGTGCCCGGCCGCTGGACGCGCGGGTCCCGGGTGGTGGGCTGCTGCGCCGCCGGGCCCTGCTCGGCCGCGCGGGGCGTGCCGGGCCGCGGGGCGGGGACGCCCGGCCGGTGCGTGAGGTCCAGGTGGCGGACGTCCCCCTCGGGCCGGACGCGCCTCGGCGCCTGCTCGGCGGTGCCGACGGGCCGGCGCGGGGTCGGGATGCGGATGACGGGCGCGGACATGACGATCACCACGATCTCGGGGGAGTCGATACGGGGTCTTCGGGATCCGGTGCGCGCCGCCGGTTCCTGCTTCTGCCCGTCTTGTCGTGTCGGGTGCTCACCCTGTTATCCGGTGACGAGTTACGCCAATCGTCGGAGTGACTGCTCCACCCGACAGATGGAACGAAACACCCGTACGCCATTCGAGGGATCACACAGGGTCGCCGATCATCACTCCGTTGCGCGGGGCACCTGGTCCGGGGGACGACCGATCAGGCCGCGCGAGTGCGCCACCGAGACCGCCTCGGCCCGCCCGGAGGCGCCGAGCTTCGCCATCACCCGGGAGAGGTGGACGCTGACCGTCTTCTCGCTGATGAACAGGCGCGCGCCGATGGCCCGGTTGGTGAGCCCGCGCGCGACCTGCTCGAGGACGGCGTGCTCGCGCGGGGTCAGCGGCGCCGGCCGCCCCGCCCGGTCGCCACTGCTCGGACCACCACTGCCCGGACCGCCACCGCCCGGACCGCCGGCGTGGCCGGCCAGCTCGGCGACCGCGGACGCCAGCGGGCGGGCGCCGAGCCGCTGCGCGGTGTCCGCGGCCGAGGCCAGGTCCTCCGCCGCGGCCCGCCGGTCCGCGGCGGCACCGCGGCCCGCACCGACGGCGCGGGCCAGCAGGACGGCCGCCCGCCGCAGCCGGGCCTGCGCGGCCCGGTAGCCGTCGCCGTGACCCGCAAACGTGTCGACGACCGCGGTCCACGGGTCCGGGTCGGTCGAGCCGGCGGCCCGGCCGATCTCGGCCCGGGCGCGCAGGAGCCAGGCCCGGCCCTCCGGCCCGATCGTGGTTCCGCGCGGCATGCCGTGCTCGGCGGCGTGCTCGGCGAACCCGAGCAGCTCCGCGGCGGCCGCCCGGAAGGCGGAGTCGGGTGCGCCCTCGGCGCGGGCGGCGACGGCGAGATCGGCCTGGGCGCCCGCGCCGAGCGCGCCGAGCGCGATCTGGCCGAGGTGCAGCGGGAACTCGCGGCGCAGCTCGTCGATCGCGGCCCGGGCCCGCCGGGCGGCGAGCCCGGGATCGCCGGCCAGCCAGGCGGCCTCCACCCCGACCATCCCGAGCAGCATCGGCACCTGCTCGTGCGGCGGCGGTTCGGGGGCGAACAGCTCCAGCAGCCGCTCGGCGGCCGCGAGGTCGCCGCGGGCGACGGTGACCATCGCCCCGGCCGCCGCCGGCACTCCGGTGATCTGCACCGGCACGGCCGGGTCGATGCCGTGCGCGATCCGGAGGGCGGCGTCCCACCCGCCGCGCTGGAACTCCACCCGGGCCCGCACCACTTGGAAGTCCAGCCCGTACCCGACCCAGGACAGGCCGTAGCCCGCCGCACGGCGGCTGCCGTCGTCGAACTCGGTGACCGCGTCGTCGAGCCGACCCTCCTCCAGCAGGGAGACCCCGCGGTTCCACACCGTCCGCAGCTCGACGGTCCGGCTCCCGGACGCAGCGGCCAGCTCGGCGGCGTCGGCCAGCAGGTCCCGGGCGCGCGCCGGATCGCCCTCGGTCTGCGCGCAGAACGCCAGTGTGATCAGCGCGTCGGCGTGCGCCGCCGTCAGGTTCCGGAGCTCGGCGCCGGTCAGCGCGGCACGGTCGGTGCCGTCGACGACCGCCAGCGCCGCGCGCGCCTGCGGCCAGGCCGGCTCCGGCCGGTCGGCGTTGACCAGTGCGCGGGCGAGGACGGCGTGCGCCCAGGCGAGGTCGGGCCCGGGCGGCTCGTCGGCGAGCAGCTGGATCGCGGCCTCGGCGGCGCCGATCGCCTCCTCCAGCCCGGACCCCCGGTCGAGCAGGCGCATCGCGTACCGGATGCGGGTGCCCGCCGCGGCGAGCGGTCCCTCCCGCTCGTCGGCGACCCGGACGGCGAGCGCCCCGAGCGCGGTCGCCCGCTCGGGATCCCCGGCGGCCCCCGCGGCCCAGGCCGCGTCGCGCAGCAGCACGCTCTCGGCGACCCCGGCCACCTGCACCGGATCGGGCACCGCCGGCCACAGCTCCAGTGCCCGCTCGGTGTGCAGCAGCGCCTCGGCCGGACCGTGCCTGCGCTGCGCCTCGCGGGCGGCGAGCACCGACGCGGCGAGGGCGCGCGGCAGGTCGTGCGCGGCGACCGCGTGCCGGGCCAGCTCCGCGGCTGCGCCCGGCTCGTCGAGGCGGTCGGCGAGCAGCTCGGCGAGCCGGGCGTGCCGGCGGGCCCGCTCGCCGGGGAGCAGGTCGTCGTGCACCGCCTCGCGAAGCAGCGCGTGCCGGAAGGCGTAGGTGTCCCCGGCGGCGCCGGCCGGGACCAGGACGTGGTGCGAGACGGCCTCGCGCAGCCCGGCGGCCAGCTCGTCGGCGGGCAGGCCCGCGGCGTCGCACAGCAGATCGTGCGGGATCCGCCGCTCGGCCAGCGACGCCACCTGGAGCACCACCCGGGCCTGTTCGGAGAGCTGGTCCAGCCGGGTGAGCAGCACATCGGCGATGGCCTCCGGGAGCTCGGCCCGCCCGGCCGCGACCATCTCCTCGGCGAAGAACGCGTTGCCGCCGCTGCGGTCGGCGATCCGGTGCAGGGTCTCCTCGGGCAGCGGGCTCCCCGTCGAGGACACGCGGTGCCGGACCAGTTCCAGCACGTCGGCGGCCGGGAGCGGGCCCAGCTCCAGCCGGCGCACCGCGGGCAACCGGACCAGCTCGGCCAGGGTGCGCCGGAGCGGATGCCTGCGGTGCAGGTCGTCCGACCGGTAGGTGGCCAGCACCAGCAGCCGCTGCGAGCCGAGCCGGGCCAGCAGGTAGCCGAGCAGCTCGCGACTGGACCGGTCGGCCCAGTGCAGGTCCTCCAGGACCACCAGCAGCGGCGCCTGCGCCGCGCCGGCCCGCAGCGCACCGGCCACCCCGTCGAACACGGCCAGCCGGTCCAGCTCCCGGTCTGCTGCGGCCCGCTCGGGCGCCGGGGTGCCGCCGGGGAGCAGCCCGCGCAGCGCCGGACGTTCGGCGAGCAGCTCCCGGTCGGTGGCCTGCAACCCGGCCAGCACCTCGGAGAACGGCAGGTAGGGCAGCGGTGCCGAGCCGGTGTCCAGGCACCGGCCGACGACGACCCGCGCGCCGGCCGCGGCCGCGGCGGACGCCAGCTCGCCGGCCAGCCGGGACTTACCGATCCCGGCGTCCCCGGACAGCAGCACCGCGCCGGCCCGGCCGCCGACCGCACCGGCCAGTGCGGCGCGCAGCGCGGCGAGCTCGGTCGCCCGGCCGAGCAGCACCGGCCCGGGGTCCGGCAGTGCGTCGCCGGGCCCCGGCGGGAGTGTCACCGGCCCGGCCACCGGGTCATCGTGGCACGCGGGTCCGACAATCCCGGCCGGATTCCGCGGCCGGCCGGGCCGGTGTCATCCGGAGCAGCCGGCGCAGCCGGGACCGGCGGCGGGCCGGACGGACGGACCGGGCCAGCCGGTCGGCGTCCGCCTCGGCCCGCAGCTGGTCCTGCCGCTGCCGGGCGAGCGCGGCGTGCAGGTCGGTGGGGTAGCGGGCGGTGCGGTCGTGGTCCGCGTGGTGACGGGGCATGGCCACGACACTCGGCCTGAGGCCCGGCCCGGCACATCGGGCGGTCACGCACCGCCGATCGCCGCCGGCGCGGCCGTCCGGGGGTAAGGGGCCCTCAGGACGGCGGCGCCAGCAGTCCGCGGCGGTAGGCCGCGACCAGGTGGTGCGGGACCAGGTGCCGCCTGCCCTCCAGGGTGACCGGCACCAGGTCCGGTGCCTGCGCCTTCCACTGCGATCGGCGGTGCCGGGTGTTCGCGCGCGACATCCGGCGCTTGGGGACTGCCATCAGCTCTCTCCTTCTCGTTCGGTCCCGACGGTCGGGTCGTTCCGGACGGGATCGGCGCACGGCTCGTCGTGCGCCCAGCCGAACGGGTCCGGCAGTCCGGCCCAGGCGGCCTCGCCCGCCGCGATCTCGGCGTCGGACAGCAGCGCACCGTGCAGCGCGGCGTCGATCCCGTCCGGATCCGCGTCGTGGCAGAGCACGACGAGATCCTGTGCGCGGTCCCCCCAGCGCGGGTGCCAGGCCAGCGCGGCCATCGCCCGCCGCTGGTCGCCCGCCTCGGTCCACGCCTGCTCGTCCGCGCCGTCCAGCCAGTCCCCGGCGTGCCCGATCCGCATCCCGCCGCCCGCGCTCTCCAGCCACAGCACGGCGTCCGGCCGGGTGGCGAGCCAGATCCGGCCGCGGGCGCGCACCACGCCGTCGAGCAGGGTGTCGATCGCGTCGTGCAGCCGGTCCGGGTGGAACGGCCGGCGGGCCGAGAACAGCAGAGTCCGGACGCCGTCGGCGGCGTCCAGCGGCGGCGTGCCGCGCAGCAGCGGATCGTGCACCCCGCCGGGAACGCCGCGGCGGGACTCCTCGGGGACGCCGTCGCAGAACAGCCGGTGGTCGCCGCGGGAGGGGAGCAGCCGCGGGGCGGTCGGGGCGAGCCGGTCGAGCACGGCCGCGGTGCGCCGGTCGGCGGGATCGTCGCCCTGCAGCGCCCGGGTGGTCACGATCACGTCCGCGAACTCTGCCTGGCCGACGGCGAGCTGGGCGACGGTGCGCTCGTCGTCGGGCAGCGTGCTCAGGCCGCGCTCGGGCAGCGTCGCGTCGCCGGTGGCGTCGTCGAGCCAGCTGTCCGGATCGAGCACCGTGACCACACCGCGCAGGTCGACCAGATCGGTGACCAGGCGGGGTTCGGCGTCGCCGGACTCGTACAGCACCGAGCCGAGCGCCCAGCAGACCGGCTCCGGCTCGAGCCGCGGGTCCAGGTGTAGGACGACCCGGGACACCGTCCCGGCCAGCTGCACCAGGGTGGGCAGCACGTCCTCCCGGATGGTGCAGCTCACGCAGCCGTGCGCCAGCTCCAGCACGGTGTGCTCGTCGCGGCCGCCGGACCGGAACCGCCGGTGCACCCGGCCCTGGGCGAGGTGCCGCAGGTCGTGGTGCAGCACCACCAGTCTCGGGTCGAGCTCCCGCATCCGCGCGATCGTCCGCTCCGTCCCGTCGTGCGACGTGCCGCACAACACCACCAGCTCGGTCATGCCTTCCTCCCGGAGTCGACGTGGTCGCGGTCAGGTGTAGCCTAAACGAAAACGATTCCCATTGTTGGAGAGGAGGTCCCGATGGCCAAGACGACGGACGTACGGCCGATCGTCAAGCTGCGCTCGACGGCCGGCACCGGCACGACGTACGTCACGCGCAAGAACCGCCGCAACGACCCGGACCGGCTGGTGCTGCGCAAGTACGACCCGAAGATCCGCAGGCACGTCGAGTTCAAGGAGGAGCGCTGAGTGAAGCTCGCGAAACGACCGACCGCACCGGCGTCCGGTCGCGGCAAGCCGCTGCGCGCGGCGCGGCGCAAGCCCAATCCGCTGCACGCCCGCGGCATCGAGCACGTGGACTGGAAGGACGCGGCGCTGCTGCGCACGTTCATCTCCGACCGCGGCAAGATCCGGGCCCGCCGGGTCACCGGCCTGACCGGGCAACAGCAGCGCCGGGTCGCCGTCGCGATCCGCAACGCGCGGGAGATGGCCCTGCTTCCCTACCCGCACGCGGGGCGGTGAGCGCGTGTCCCGTCGCTGTGACCTGACCGGGCGCGAGCCCGGCTTCGGCAAGAATGTCTCGCACTCGCACCGCCGCACCAGCCGACGGTTCGATCCCAACGTGCAGCAGAAGCGCTACTGGTACCCGGCGGGCGGCCGCTGGGTCCGGCTGCGGCTCTCCGCGAAGGGGATCAAGACGGTCGACCGGATCGGCGTCGACGCCGCGATCGACCGGATCCGGGCGAACGGGGTGCGTGTCTGATGGCCACCACCGGGCAGATCGCCAAGAACGAGCGGCGCACGCGGATCGTCGCGCGCTACGCCGAGCGCCGGGCCGAGCTGAAGACCGTCCTCGCACGGCCGTCGTCGAGCGAGGAGGAGCGGGCCGCCGCCGCGGCCGAGCTCCGGCGTCAGCCGCGGGACGCCAGTCCGACCCGGGTGCGCAACCGTGACTCGGTCGACGGGCGCCCGCGCGGGCACCTGCGCAAGTTCGGGGTCTCGCGGGTCCGGCTGCGCGAGCTGGCGCACGACGGCTCGCTCCCCGGCGTCCGCAAGTCGAGCTGGTAGACCGGCTCCCACCTGCACGGATCCGGATCCGGGGCCCCCGCTGCGGGGCTCCGGAACCGGTGTGTAAAGTTGGTCGCGCCGGTGAGCGGAGGGCGTAGGATTTCTCCGCGGACCGGCGATGTTGGCCCCCTTAGCTCAGTCGGCAGAGCGTCTCCATGGTAAGGAGAAGGTCTACGGTTCGATTCCGTAAGGGGGCTCTGGAAGTGGCCTCGCCGCACGGCGGCGGGGCTTCTTGCATGACGGTGTAGCTCAGTCGGTAGAGCAAGCGGCTCATAATCGCTGTGTCGCCGGTTCGAGTCCGGCCATCGTCACAGTATCGTCACAGTGCTGGCGGAACACGTCCGCACACGACACGGAACACCTGCTGGGAGGCACCCGCGATGGCCAAGGCCACGGACGTGCGGCCGAAGATCACTCTGGCCTGCGAGGAGTGCAAGCACCGCAACTACATCACCAAGAAGAACCGGCGGAACGACCCCGACCGGCTCGAGATCAAGAAGTTCTGCCCGAACTGCGGCACCCACCGGGCACACCGCGAGACCCGCTAGTACCGGTGGTCGACCAGTCCTGGGTCGGGCGCACGCTCGACCCGGTCGGGCCGTACCAGGTCGGCCGGGAGAAGATCCGCGAGTTCGCCGGCGCCATCGGTGACGGCGATCCGCTGTTCCACGACGTCGATGCCGCCCGCGCAGCCGGTCATCCGGATCTGCTCGCCCCGCCGACGTTCCCGGTCTGCTTCACGATGCCGGTCATAGAGGCCTTCCTCAAGGACCCGGCCTTCGGCTGGGACTACACCCGCATGGTGCACGGCGACCAGCGCATCTCCTTCCACCGGCCGGTCCGCGCCGGTGACGAGCTGACCACGGTCGTGCACGTCGACGAGCTCCGCACCCGGGCCGGCAACCACATGCTGACCCTGCGGTGCGAGGTGTCCGACGGAGCGGGCGAGCCGGTCGTGACCACGCACTCGATGCTGGTCAGCCCGGCCGGGGACGACTCGTGAGCGCCCCGCTGACGCCGGAGTCCGCCGCCGCGGTGGCGAAGGGCGACGCGCTGCCCACCTTCGAGGTGCGGCTGACCCGGGGCGATCTGGTCCGCTATGCAGGCGCCTCCGGCGACCTGAACCCGATCCACTGGAGCGACCGGGTGGCCACCGTCGCCGGCCTCCCCGGCGTGATCGCGCACGGGATGCTGTCGATGGCGCTGGCCGGCCGGGTGCTGACGGCCTGGACCGGCGACCCGGCGGCGGTACGCAGCTACGGCACCCGGTTCACCCGGCCGGTCGTGGTGCCCGACGACGACGAGGGCGCCACCGTCGAGCTCGGCGGCACGGTCGCCGAGGTGCGCGAGGAGGACGGCGTGCGGACCGCGGTGGTCGATCTCAAGGCGGTCTTCGACGGCCGGACCGTGCTCGGGCGGGCCCGGGCCGAGGTGGTCCTGCCGCGGTAGGACCCGGGGTGCGGGCCGCCTGCGGGGGGTGCCGTACACTCGTACCAGCCGGGCGCGCCGGATGATCGGTCGCGCCCGTCCCGCCGCCCCCAGGGGTGGTTCGGGGCATAGGGGTGTAGCTCAATTGGCAGAGCAGCGGTCTCCAAAACCGCAGGTTGCAGGTTCAAGTCCTGTCACCCCTGCCACGACGCCGCAGATCGCCGGACCGTCCGGTGGTGCGGCCGACGGCACGGACGACGAAGCAGAGCAGGTTCTCTCACACGGAGGACGTGACCGGCGGCGGGCGGGAGCCCACCGCGTGCGGAGGGCGAAGGCGTGAGCGAGCTGGCGGGCGAACCTCTCGGCGCGGCGCGGACGCGACCGGCGAGCGTGGGCGAGGAGGGTTCGTGACCGACGAGAACGAGCCGGGCCGGCCCGAGCGGGAGCGCCCGAGCAACGCCGCCGACCGTCGTGGACGGCGGGCCTCCGGTGCGTCCGGTGGCTCCGGGGCGGAGGGCACCCCCGCCAAGGGGCGCGCCACCCCGTCCCGCGCCGCGGCCGCGGCGACCAAGGAGAAGAAGGTCTCGCCGATCGGCCGGGTCATCCGGTTCCTGCGCGAGGTCGTCGCCGAGCTCCGCAAGGTCATCTGGCCCAACCGCTCCCAGATGGTCAAGTACACCATCGCCGTTCTGATCTTCGTGTCGTTCATGGTGGCCCTGGTGTTCCTGCTCGACTCGGCGTTCGCCGAGGGCGTCGCGTTCCTGTTCGGCAGGGACTGACACGAGCGGTGGACCGGGCCGACCGGTGACGACCGACATCGATAAGGAAGCGAGAAGGACGTGACCTCCGACAGCAACGTGCACGACGAGACGGCCGACGAGGCCGTGCTCGACGCGGTCGCCGAGCAGGCGGCCGACGAGACGCTGCCCGAGCAGTCCGTCCAGGACGCCGACACCGAGGCGGCGCACGGCGACGACGCGGTCCCCGGCGACTACACCGCCGCCGACGACGACTCGACCCCCGGTGCGGCTGCCGAGTCGATCGACGGCGAGCCGGGCGACGGCGAGCCGACGGCTGACGGCGCTGACAGTGCCGATGGCGCAGACGGTGCTGACGGCGCCGCCGACGAGCCGGCCGAGGACGTCGACCCGGCCGAGGAGCTGCGCGCCGCGCTGCGCCGGGCCCCCGGCGACTGGTACGTCGTGCACTCCTACGCCGGCTACGAGAACAAGGTGAAGTCGAACCTCGAGACCCGGGCGCAGACCCTGGATGTCGAGGACTACATCTTCCAGGTCGAGGTGCCCACCGAGGAGGTCACCGAGATCAAGAACGGGCAGCGCAAGAAGGTCCAGCGCAAGGTGCTGCCCGGCTACATCCTGGTCCGGATGGAGCTCAACGACCAGTCCTGGGGCGCGGTGCGGAACACCCCGGGCGTGACCGGCTTCGTCGGTGCCACGTCCAAGCCGTCGCCGCTGTCCATCAACGAGGTCGTGAAGTTCCTGCTGCCCAAGACCGAGGCCCCGGAGAAGAAGGCAGAGACCGGCAAGGCCGGCGCCGCCTCCGGTGGCTCGTCGTCGGGCGGCGGGACCGCGACCGTCGAGGTCGACTTCGAGGTCGGCGAGTCGGTCACCGTCATGGACGGGCCGTTCGCGACGCTCCCCGCGAGCATCAGCGAGGTCAACGTCGACGCCCAGAAGCTCAAGGTGCTCGTCTCGATCTTCGGCCGGGAGACCCCGGTCGAGCTCGGGTTCAACCAGGTCTCCAAGATCTGACCGGGTACCTGCGAGAGACGCCCGCGGCAAGGCAGGGCCGCGGCGTGTACATCGATCACTGAGGAACGGACATGCCCCCCAAGAAGCGGAAGCTCTCCGCGATCATCAAGCTCCAGATCCAGGCCGGCGCAGCGACGCCCGCCCCGCCGGTCGGCCCTGCACTGGGTCAGCACGGCGTCAACATCATGGAGTTCTGCAAGGCCTACAACGCGGCCACCGAGGCCCAGCGCGGCAACGTCGTGCCGGTCGAGATCTCGGTGTTCGAGGACCGCTCGTTCACCTTCGAGCTGAAGACCCCGCCGGCGGCCCGGCTGCTGCTGAAGGCGGCAGGCGTCGACAAGGGTTCCGGCGAGCCGCACAAGACGAAGGTGGCGACCGTCACCCGGGCCCAGGTCCGGGAGATCGCCGAGACCAAGTTCCAGGACCTGAACGCCAACGACCTGGACCAGGCGACGAAGATCATCGCCGGGACCGCGCGGTCGATGGGCATCACGGTCGAGGACTGAGCGAGGCTCGCCGAGCGAGCATCGGGACTGAGCGAGGCTCGGTCCACACACTTTCCGTACGCGTGGGAGAGCCGGGCGCGGCTCGGACCACGACCTGACCTCACAAGGAGCAGAGGACAGATGGCACAGCGCAGCAAGGCCTACCGCGAGGCCGCCGCGAAGATCGACGCGGACCGCCTCTACTCGCCGCTCGCCGCGGCGACCCTGGCCCAGGAGACGTCCAGCAAGAACACCGACTCGACCGTCGAGGTCGCGCTGCGGCTGGGTGTCGACCCCCGCAAGGCGGACCAGATGGTCCGCGGGACCGTGAACCTGCCGCACGGTACCGGCAAGACCGCCCGGGTGATCGTGTTCGCCACCGGTGACAAGGCCGCCGAGGCCGAGGCCGCCGGTGCGGACGCGGTGGGCTCCGAGGACCTGATCGAGCGCATCCAGGGTGGGTGGCTCGACTTCGACGCCGCCATCGCCACCCCGGACCAGATGGCCAAGGTCGGCCGGATCGCCCGCATCCTGGGCCCGCGTGGCCTGATGCCGAACCCGAAGACCGGCACCGTCACCCCGGACGTCACCAAGGCGATCAACGAGATCAAGGGTGGCAAGGTCAACTTCCGGGTCGACAAGCAGGCCAACCTGCACCTGGTGATCGGCAAGGCGTCGTTCGATACCGAGAAGCTGGTCGAGAACTACGGCGCCGCGCTGGACGAGATCCTGCGGCTGAAGCCGTCCGCCGCCAAGGGCCGCTACGTCAAGAAGATCACCGTCTCGACGACGACCGGCCCGGGCATCCCGGTGGACCCGAACCGCACCCGGAACCTGCTGGCTCCGGACACCGACGAGCAGGACTGACCTGCACCGTCCGCACCACGCCGACGCCCCCGACTCCGGATCCGGAGCCGGGGGCGTCGGCGTGTGTGGGGTCAGGACCAGTCGGCGAGGACGGCGTCGACGTCCTCCGGGCCGGACCCGCGGGTCGCGGTCGCGGTGCCGGTCCGGGAGAAGCGCGGCGCCGGCGCGGCCTGGCGGACGCCGTCGGCGGTGACGATGGTGCTGCGCGCCGCCAGGTGCGGGTTGTCGGCCGCCTCGGTGAACGACAGCACCGGTGTGGTGCAGGCGTCGGTGTGCTCGAACACGGCGGCCCACTCGTCGCGCGGCTTGGACGCGAACACCTCGGTGAACCGGGCCCGCATCGCGGGCCAGCCCGCCTCGTCGTACTGCGGGCCGAACGCGTCGGCGTCGAGTCCGAGGCCGGCGATCAGCTGGGCGTAGAACTGCGGTTCCAGCGCACCGACGGCCATGTGGCCGCCGTCGGCGCACTCGTAGACGTCGTAGAAGGGCGCGTGCCCGTCGAGCAGGTTGGCGCCGCGCTCGTCGGTCCAGGCGCCCTGGGCGAGGAAGCCCCAGAACATCTGGCTCAGCATGCTCACGCCGTCCACCATCGCGGCGTCGACGACCTGGCCCTCGCCGGAGGCACGGGCCTCCCAGAGCGCGGCCAGCACGCCGATGACCAGCAGCATCGAGCCGCCGCCGAAGTCGCCGACCAGGTTCAGCGGCGGCACCGGGCGCTCCCCGGCCCGGCCGATCGCGTGCAGCGCGCCGGTCAGCGAGATGTAGTTGATGTCGTGCCCGGCGCGCGGCGCCATCGGGCCGTCCTGGCCCCACCCGGTCATCCGGCCGTAGACCAGGCGGGGATTGCGGGCGTGGCACTCGTCGGGGCCGACGCCGAGCCGTTCGGTGACGCCCGGCCGGTAGCCCTCCAGGAGCACGTCGGCCTTCTCCACCAGCCGCAGCACGGTCTCCCGGCCCGCCGGGTCCTTCAGGTCGGCGGTGATCGTGCGCCGGCCGCGGACGGTGGGATCGGGCACCGAGTCCGAGCCGATCTGCAACCCGCCCGAGGGGCGGTCGATCCGCACCACGTCGGCGCCGAGATCGCCGAGGATCATCGCCGCGTGCGGTCCCGGGCCGATCCCGGCCAGCTCGATCACCTTCAGTCCGGCCAGCGGACCCCTGCCCCGTGTCACCGGCGGCCTCCCGTTGCTCTGCGTGTACCGGGACGATAACCGGCGCGGGTCCGTTACTCGTAGTCCCAGACGTCCTTGCCGAGGTCGCGGACCGGATGGTCGGTGCCGTCCCGTTCCTGGATCGTGTAGGTGTAGCGGCCGTGCTGCCAGCCGTCGCGCCGGGCGACCTCCAGCAGGCAGGCCTCGGCCCAGCCGTGCCACTCGTCGAACCCCTCGGGCAGCGGGTCCGGGACGTCGCACTCGATCTCGGTGATCGGGTGCAGGACGCCACGCAGCGGCTGCCACATCTGGACGTCCAGCCAGAGGCTCGCCGGGCCGGTGCCGTCGTGGGTGGCACTGCTCATGGGGGACCTCCGGGACCGGGTTCCGGCCACGCCGGCGGTGTGGCCGCCGATCATGGTGACCGGACCGGCAGTATCGGAGAGCGCGTCCCGAATAGCCCGTCAGGAGGTACGACGACCACCTGATCGGGTGATGGTCAGGCCTTCAGGAGGTCGTCCCGGCCGGCCGTCTCGAGCTTCTGGCGGTACGGGCCGAACAGCCGCTTCGCGGTGGGCAGCAGCTTGAGCAGCTTCGACACCGGTCCCTTTGCGCGGACCTCGCCCTTCGCCATCGCGACCGGCAGCACCACCTTGCCCAGCCAGAACCGGTTGCCGGTGTCGGCGGACATGAACAGCTCGATGTTCGGCGCCGGGCCGTTGCCCGCCCCGGTGTGGATCTCGGAGTTGGGCATGTCGACGGTGAGCACGGCGTCCGGGTCGGTGTAGGTGATGCGCAGGACGATCCCGGTCGGGGCCAGCTTGGCGACCAGGTCCGGGTCCTGGAGGCCGAGCCGGAAGACCCCGCCCAGGTACTCGTAGACCTCGGCCTCGTCGGCGAACACGGCCATCAGCGCCTCCTCGCGAGATGTTCGGCGGTCGGACCGCCGTACGGCGCGGGCGAGTCTGCCCGGTGATCGACCGGGCCCGTACCCCGCGACCGGGCCAGCGCTGGCCCACGCGGGCCGGTCCGCCGGTGCCGTCAGTCGAGCAGGCCGCAGCGGCCGGCCAGCGCGGCCGCCTCGATCCGGTTCGACGCCCCCAGCTTGTGCAGCAGCGAGGCGATCATCCGCTTCGCGGTCCGCTCGCTGACCAGCAGCGGCCGCGCGATGTCGGCGGTCTCCAGGCCGCGGGCGAGCAGCGTCCACAGCTCGATGTCCCGCTCGCCGAGCCGGTCGAGCAGGCCGTCGGCGGTCCGGTCGGCGGCGGTGAGCAGTGCGTCGAGCAGCTCGGCGCGGAGCACCCGGACCCCGGCGGCGATCGCCAGCAGCGGCGCCACCAGCACCTCCGGATCGGCCGACTTGCCGAGGTAGCCCTCCGCCCCGGCGCGCATCGCGGCCGCCGCGAGATCGAGGTCCTCGGTGCCGGACAGCGCCAGTACCCGGGTCGCCGGGTAGGCGGCCTTGATCCGCCGGATCGTCTCCACCCCGCCCAGCGGGGGCAGGGCCAGATCGACGATCGCGATCCCGGCGCCGTGCCGTCCGACCAGTGCGACGGCGTCCTCGCCCGCGGTGGTGGAGCCGGCCACCCGGAAGGTGTCACCGGCCCGGGACTCGAGCAGGAGCGCGAGCCCCTGGGAGAACAGGGCGTGGTCGTCCACGATGACGACGACGTGCGGCTCGGCGGGCACGGCGGCGAGCCTAGTGTGGGCGCCGCCGACCATCCCGGGTGGCGCCGGGAGACGACGTCTCCGGTAGGGAGCGGGCCGACCCGATGATCAGCCGAACCTCGTCGGACGGTCCGCCGGGAGACCTCGCCGCGGAGCTCCCGGAACGGACCGCGGAGGAGCGCACCGCCGTCGTGCTGCGGCTGTGCGTGGTGGCCGCCGCGGTGGCCCTGCTCGTCGTCCGGCCGGAGCTTGCCCGGGGCGGGACCGCGCTCGCCGCCGGCCTGATCGGGCTCGCCGCGGTGTACGCGCTCGCGCTCGCCGCCGCCGCGGTCCGGCGCGGCACGCTGCCGGTCCGACCGGCCGCCCTGACCGGTGTGGACGGTGCACTCGCGGTGGTCGCCCTGGGACTGACCGGCGGGGTGCAGAGCCCGATGGTCGCCGCGCTGCCGCTGGTGGTCATCGCGATCGCGCTGCGCGGAGGCCCCCGGGTCGGCCGGGTCGCGGCGCTGGTGCTCGGGCTCGCCGCCGGGGTGGCCGGGCTGCTGGGCTCGGACCCCGCGGTGCCGGTCACCGAACGGGTCTTCGACGGCCTGTGGTGGACCGGCTTCCTGTTCGCGACCGCGGTGCTGGTCGGTGTTCTGGTCCGGCTGCTGGAGCGCCAGGTCGCCGACATCGCGACCACCCGGGCCCGCGCGGAGAGCGAGCACGAGCGCTACCTGTCCGAGCGGGCGCTGCGCGACCGGCTGGTGTCGCAGAGCCGGGCCCGGCTGGACGGCGCCCGGGTGGTGCTGCACGAGTTCCGCACGCCGGTGGCGTCACTGTCCGCGCTGTCCGCCGATCTGGCCGCGGAGCGCCTCACCGGCGACGCCCGCCGGACCGCGGCGCGGCTGCTCGCCGATCACGCGGTGCACCTGCAGGACATGCTGGACGGGCTGGCCGATCTCGCCGTCGCCGACGGCAGCCCGCTCGGCCGGGACCGGCCCCGGCGGGTCGCGCTTGCCGAGCTGGCCGACGGGGTGCTGGACGCGGCGGGGATCGCCGTGCACCGGCGCAGGCCGATCGTCGAGGCGCCCGGTGCCGCCGTGCACTGCGATCCGCAGCGGCTGCGCCGTCTGCTCACCAACCTGGCCGAGAACGCGGCCCGGCACAGCGGCGACGAGCCGGTCGAGCTGTACCTGGCGCACGACGGCGCCACCCTGACCGCCGAGGTCCGCGACCGCGGTCCCGGCCTGCCGGCCGGCCAGGAGGGGGTGGTGACGGCGAAGGGGGTGGCGCTGGGGGAGCGGCGCGGCACCGCGGGCCTGGGGCTGTGGATCGCCGAGGCGCTCGCGTCGGCGATGGACGGCGAGCTGAGCCTGCTCCCGCGCGATGGTGGCGGCCTGACCGCGCGGCTCACCCTGCCGCTGCCTGCCGTCTGACCCGGTGTGGCACCCGGGGGCCACGGCTGGCGCGGACGGCGGGTGTGCCGGTGGGCCGGGGGCGGCCAGGATCGTCCGCCATGCGGACGACGGCAGCGGTGCTGTGGGAACCGGGCGGCAAGTGGGAGATCGAGGAGCTCGATCTGGACCCGCCGAACGCCGGTGAGGTGATGGTCGAGCTCACGGCGTCGGGCCTGTGCCACTCCGACGAGCACCTGGTGACCGGGGACCTGCCGGCCGTGCTGCCGATGGTCGGCGGCCACGAGGGTGCCGGCCGGGTGGTCGAGGTCGGCCCCGGGGTCACCGAGGTCGCGGTCGGCGATCCGGTGGTGATGACCTTCCTGCCGTCCTGCGGCCGCTGCCCGTACTGCGCCAGGGGCCTGCCGAACCTGTGCAACGACGGCGCCGGCGCCACGCTCGGCCCGCAGCTGGACGGCAGCTACCGGTTCCGCAGCGCGGACGGCACCGAGATCGGCCAGATGTGCCTGCTCGGCACGTTCGCCCGGCACACCGTGGTCCCGGTGAAGTCCGTGGTGACGATCGACGAGGGATTCCCGCTGGACCTGGCGGCGCTGGTCGGCTGCGGGGTCACCACCGGCTTCGGCTCCGCGGTGCGCACCGCCGAGCTGCGGGCCGGCGACACGGCGGTGGTCATCGGTGTCGGCGGGATCGGGGCGAACGCGGTGCAGGGCGCCCGGATCGCCGGCTGCCGGTACGTCGTCGCCGTCGACCCGGTCGGGTACAAGCGCGAGCGGGCACTGGAGCTCGGCGCCACGCACGTCGCGGCGAGCATCGACGAGGTGTGGGAGACGATCAGCGAGCTGACCCGCGGGCAGCTCGCGGACGCCGCGATCCTCTGCACCGGGGTGGCGGCGGGCGCCGACCTGCAGCCCGCGCTGCAGCTGGTCGGCAAGCGCGGCCGGGTCGTCGTCACCGCGCTGGCGAACGCCGACGAGGAGACCGCCACGCTGTCCCTGCTGGACCTGACGCTCTACGAGAAGCAGATCCGCGGCGCGCTGTTCGGCAGCTCCGCCGCCCAGCACGACGTGCCGCGGCTGCTGGAGATGCACAACCTGGGCCAGCTCAAGCTGCGCGAGCTGATCACCCGCGAGTACTCCCTCGACCAGGTCAACGAGGGTTACGAGGACATGCGGGCAGGGCGCAACATCAGGGGTCTCATCCGGTACTGACCCGGTACCGGCAGCACCGCTCCGACGGCGAGGGGCCGCACGTTGCGCATCACCAGCACACCGATCACCCGGATCCGCCCGGACCGCTACCACCGGCGCGACGCGCTGGCCGCGCTGGACCCGGCCACCGACCACGTCGAGATCTACCGGGCGCTGTCCGGGCTGGAGTTCCCGTGGGACATCCAGCAGGCACTGTCGCTGGCGCTGTTCCGCACCTACGCGGTCCCCTCGATCGGCCGGTTGCTGGCCGCGACCGGGGAGTTCACCGAGCGCACCCAGAAGCGCTACGACGACACCGGGCTGATCCTGGAGACGGTGCTGGCGAACGGCTTCGAGCACCCCGAGGGGCGCGCGGCGGTCCGCCGGATGAACCAGATGCACCGCTCCTACGACATCTCCGACGAGGACCTGCGCTACGTGCTGTGCACCTTCGTCGTGGTGCCGCTGCGCTGGGTGCAGCGCTGGGGCTGGCGCCGGCACACCGAGGTGGAGAAGGTCGCCACCGCGAACTACTACCGCGAGCTCGGCAGGCACATGGGCATCCGCGACATCCCGGCGACCTGGCAGGAGTTCGAGTCGCTGCTCGACGCCTACGAGGCCGAGCACTTCGGCTACGACCCGGGCGGGCGCGCCGTCGCGGACGCGACCCTGGACCTGGCGACGACCTTCCCGCCGAACGACCGGGTGCCGGCGGCGCTGAGCCGGACGTTCCTGCTGGCACTGATGGACGAGCCACTGCTCGACGCGCTCGGCTACCCGTTCCCGCCGCGACCGGTGCGGATCGCGGCCGACGCGGCGCTGCGCGCCCGGGCCGCGGTGGTGCGCCGGATGGCGGTCCGGACCGAGCCGTTCTCGCTGCAGCAGTCGCCGAGCATCCGCAGCTACCCGGACGGCTTCGACGTCCGTGAGCTGGGGACCTTCCCGGCCACCTGCCCGGTTCCGCACGACGCGCGCCGGGCCGGGCCGGCCGCCTGACACCCCGCCCGACGAGCGTCGCGACACCACCGTTTCGACCTGTACATGACATAAGTTATGTTATGGACGACGGTCGGGGCTGACCCGACGGACAGGGTGCCGGATCCGCCTGCGTGGCACCCTTGTCCGCGCACGGCGGACGAGGGGGGCGGAGTCGGGTGGCCAGACGAGTCGGCGGCCAGGTCGCCGCCGAGCAGTACTACGAGGCCGCCATGTCGATCCTCGCCCGGGACGGCGCGGCCGGGCTCAAGATCGGCCCCCTGTGCCGCTCGCTCGGCGTGACCAGTGGCTCCTTCTATCACCACTTCGGGGGCTGGGCCGGCTTCGTGCGCGGGCTGCTGCAGCACTGGGAGGCCGAGCAGACCGGCCGGGTGGTCGAGCTGGCCCGCGCGCACGCCGATCCGGTCGAGCGGATGACGGTCGTCAAGCGGCTCACCGTGGAGCTGCGGCACGACGCCGAGGCGGCGATCCGGGCCTGGGCGCAGATCGACGGCGAGGTCGGCCGGGCCCAGGCCAGGGTGGACCTGCAGCGCCGGATCGCGCTGGAGCAGGTCGTCGCCGACGTGGTCGCCGACCGGGCCGACGCGCACCGGCTCGCGGTGTTCGGCATCTCGCTGATGGCCGGCTTCCAGCAGACCTGCGACCCGCGCGACCGGGACCTGCTCCGGGACCTGTTCGACGACTTCCAGCGGCTGATCCTCACGCACGCGCCCGAGTCGATGCGGGCCGTGACGCCGCCGATCGGGTGATCATGCGACCGGATGGCGCCCGTCCGGTCTCGATCCGGGAACGGTCACGGTCCGGCCGTTCGGCCCAGCGGACTGCCCGCTCGGGAGTAACTGTTACCCACGGTCCGCAACATTCCGGCTCGACCGTCGACGCTGGGTGACCATAACGTAGTTCATGGTACGGATCTGGTGCCGGACCGGCCCCATACCCCGAGTAACCCCTGCCGTCCCGCCTCGTTGTGCCGTTCAGCACCGTCGAGTGGCCCGTGCTCCCCGCGCTCCCCGCGCCTCCTGGGTCCCCGGTGTCACCGAACGGTCGATTGCGCAAGGAGGCGGCACGTGACCGGTGTCGAGGTGAAGGTCGAGGGACTGACGAAGTCCTTCGGTCGGGCCAACATCTGGTCGGACGTGTCGCTGACGCTGCCGCCGGGCGAGGTGTCCGTGCTGCTCGGTCCCTCGGGCACCGGGAAGTCGGTGTTCCTGAAGACCCTGATCGGGCTGCTGAAGCCCGAGCAGGGGTCGATCGTGATCAACGGTGTCGACCTGGTCCGGTGCTCGGAGTCCGAGCTCTACGAGATCCGCAAGCTGTTCGGGGTGCTGTTCCAGGACGGTGCGCTGTTCGGGTCGATGAACCTGGTCGACAACATCGCGTTCCCGCTGCGCGAGCACACGCGCAAGTCCGAGGCGCAGATCCGCGACATCGTCGCGGAGAAGATGGAGATGGTCGGGCTGCAGGGCGCCGAGGGCAAGCTGCCCGGCGAGATCTCCGGCGGTATGCGCAAGCGGGCCGGGCTGGCCAGGGCGCTGGTGCTGGACCCGGCGATCGTGCTGTTCGACGAGCCGGACTCCGGCCTGGACCCGGTGCGCACGGCCTACCTGAACCAGCTGATCATCGACCTCAACGCGCAGACCGACGCCACGTTCCTGATCGTCACCCACGACATCAACTCGGCGCAGACGGTGCCCGACAACATCGGCCTGCTGTACCGCAAGCACCTGGCGATGTTCGGTCCGCGGGAGGTGCTGCTGACCTCCGACGAGCCGGTGGTGGCGCAGTTCCTCAACGGCCGCCGCGAGGGCCCGATCGGGATGTCGGAGGAGAAGGACGCGGCGCAGGCCGCGCGGGAGATGGAGGAGGCCGGCGAGCTGCAGGGCCTGCCGCCGATGAAGCCGCAGCTGGAGGCGTCCACCGGGATGCCCGACCGGGCCGCGGTGCACCGCCGCCGGGAGCGGGTCGACGCGATGCTGCACGAGCTCCCCCCGGCCGCCCGGCAGGCGATCCTCCAGGCCCGCGGCGAGAGCCCCACCGCGCAGTGGGCGCCGGCCGGCGACGGCAGCACCCGCGAGTACGCCCGGGACGCGGCCGACACCGACGACCGGCCCACCGACATCCACCCGCGGATCACCGACGACACCCCACCGCCGGCCGGCCGGCACCAGCTCTCGGAGGGCGACCGGTGACCGCGCCCAGCCCGGTCGTCCGGGCGCTCACCCCGGTCGGGAAGTTCATCGGCCTGGGCATCGAGATCGGCAGGCAGTCGCTGCGCAGGCCGTTCCAGTGGCGCGAGCTGATCGAGCAGATCTGGTTCGTCACCAAGGTCTCGGCGCTGCCGACCGCGCTGTTCACCATCCCGTTCGGCGCGACGATCGCACTGCTGCTCGGTGAGCTGACCCGGCAGTTCGGCGCCCAGTCCCAGACCGGCGCCGGCGCGGTGCTCGCGATCGTGCAGCAGGCCGCCCCGATCGTCACCGCGCTGCTCATCTCCGGCGCGGGTGGGAGCGCCGTCTGTGCCGATCTCGGCGCGCGGACCATCCGCGAGGAGATCGCCGCGATGGAGGTGCTCGGCATCTCGCCGATCCAGCGCCTGGTCGTGCCGCGGGTGCTCGCGATGGGCATCTGCGCGGTCGTGCTGAACGGGCTGGCCACCGTCGTCGGGGTGTCCGGCGGCTACTTCTTCAACGTGATCATCCAGGGCGGCTCGCCCGGCGCCTACATCTCCAGCTTCTCGGCGATCGCCCAGGTCTCCGACATCGTCGTCTCGGAGGTCAAGGCCTTCCTCTTCGGCATCGTCGCCGGCGTCGTCGCCGCCTACCGCGGCCTCAATCCGCCGCCCGGTGCCAAGGGCGTCGGCGACGCCGTGAACCAGGCCGTCGTCATCTCCTTCGTCCTGGTCTTCCTGATCAACCTGGTCCTCACCGCCCTGTACCTCGAGCTCGTCCCGCCGAAGGGCTTCTGACACATGGCCACCACCCCACTCGGCGCCCGGGCCCGCAGGACCGCGCAGGCCCCGCTGAACCAGCTCGAGGAGCTGGGCGAGCAGCTCTCGCTCTACATCCGGTCCATCCTCTGGATCCCGAAGACCGTCACCCGGTACAAGAAGGAGATCGGCCGGCTGCTGGCCGAGGTCTCGTTCGGCTCCGGCGCCCTGATCGTCATCCTCGGCACGGTCGGCGTGATGGCGTCGCTGTCGCTGTTCGTCGGGTCGCTGGTCGGGCTGCAGGGCTTCCGGGCCCTGGACGCGCTCGGCGTCGAGGCGATGACCGGCTTCATCACCGCCTACTTCAACACCCGCTCGATCGCCCCGCTGGTCGCCGCCGCGGCGCTCACCGCGACGCTCGGCGCCGGCTTCACCGCCCAGCTCGGCGCGATGCGGATCTCCGAGGAGATCGACGCGCTGGAGGTCATGGCGGTGCCGTCGGTGCCCTACCTGGTGACCACCCGGGTGATCGCCGGGATCATCGCGATCGTCCCGATCTACACCCTGGGCCTGCTCGCCAGCTACGCGGCGGCCCGGCTGAACGTCACGCTGATCAACGGGTTGCCGGGCGGCACCTACGACCACTACTTCAACCTGTTCCTGCCGGTCAGCGACGTGCTGCTGTCGTACCTCAAGGTGATCGTCTTCGCCACGGTGATCATCCTGATCCACTGCCACTACGGCTACTCGGCCAAGGGCGGACCGGCCGGCGTCGGCGTCGCGGTCGGCCGGGCGGTACGGCTGTCGATCGTCAGCACCGCGATCATGGACTTCTTCCTGACGCTGGTGATGTTCGGTACCTCGACCTCGGTGCGGGTGGCCGGATGAGGTCCACGAAGAGAGTCCTGCAGGGCCTGGCGTTCGTCACCGTGATCGTGGTGCTGATCGGCCTGGCGATCGGCCAGTACGCCGGCCTGTTCTCCGCCGGCGTGCCGGTCACGTTGAACATCTCCCGGGTCGGCACCCAGATGCAGGAACGCGCCGACGTCAAGGTGCGCGGGCTGATCGTCGGCCAGGTCGACGAGGTCACCACCGACGGCGAGACCACCAGCATCCGGATGTCGATGAACCCGGACATGATCGACCTGATCCCGGAGAACGTCGAGGCGCAGCTGCTGCCCAAGACGCTGTTCGGCGAGAAGTTCGTGTCGCTGGTCCCGCCCGCCGCGCCGTCCACCGCCCGGCTGGCCGCCGGCGCGACCGTCCCGGAGGACCGCAGCCAGGCGGCGATCGAGGTCGAGCGGGTGCTCGACGAGCTGCTGCCGCTGCTGCAGGCGGTGCGCCCGCAGGACCTGGCGACCACGCTCGGCTCGCTGTCCCAGGCGCTGCAGGGCCGCGGCGACCAGCTCGGCGAGACGCTGGTCGCGCTGAACACGCTGACCGAGGGGCTCAATCCGGCCGTCCCCGACCTGCAGGAGGACATCCGGCAGCTCGCGACGTTCGCCGACAACCTCGACGCCGCCGCACCCGACCTGCTCGACGCGGTGGACGACCTGGCCGTCACCAGCGCGACGATCGTCGAGAAGCGGGAGGGGCTGCGCAACCTCTACCGGTCGATCACCGGCGCCTCCGACGACCTGCGCGCCTTCCTCGACGCCAACGGCGAGAACCTGATCGGCGTCGCGTCCGCCAGCCGGCCGACGCTGGAGACGCTGGCCCGGTACTCGCCGGAGTTCCCGTGCCTGACCAGCCAGCTCGTCGACCTGGTCCCGAAGATCAACGACGCGATCCGGCCGGGCACCGACCGGGTCGGAGTCAACATCACGCTGGAGATCGTCGCGAACAAGGGCAAGTACCTGCCGAACCAGGACGAGCCCGAGTACGCCGACGACCGCGGCCCGCGCTGCTACCCGATCCCGACCCCGGACGGCACCCAGTACCCGCCGGACGGCCCGTTCCGGGACGGCTCGGTGCCCGGCCCGCCGCCCGCCGGGCAGCCGATGGGCGATCCGGAGGACTTCGGCGTCGAGACGTTCGGGACCTACGACGGGACGAACAGCTGGGACCTGGTGCAGGACCAGAGCGCGGAGAACTCGGCGGGCCTGCTGCCGCCGCTGACCGGTGCGCTCGGGCAGCTCGGCATCGAGCCGGCGTCGCACCAGGGATCGGTCGACATGGGCGTCGCGAACTCGGCCGGTGAGCAGGAGGTCGTGGCGCAGCTGTTGGCCGCCCAGCAGGGCGGCTCGCCGCAGGCCGTCCCGGCGTGGAGCAGCACGATGGTCGGACCGCTGCTGCGCGGTGCGGAGGTGACGCTGACATGAGCCGCTTCCCGCTCTCCCCGCTGATCAAGTTCCTGGTGTTCGCGGTGGTCACCGCGCTCGGGACGACCGTGCTCGGCCTGACGATCGCGAACGCCCGCGGCGGCGACACGGTCGAGTACACGGCCCGGTTCACCGACGCCAGCGGCCTGCTGCGCGGCGACGACGTGCGGATCGCCGGCGTCGTCGTCGGCTCGATCACCGACGTGCGGGTGGTCGACCAGCGGATCGCCGAGGTCGCGTTCAACGTGGACTCGACCACCCCGCTGCCCGCCTCGGTGGGCGCCGAGCTGAAGTACAAGAACCTGATCGGGCAGCGCTACCTGGCGCTGGAGCAGGGCCCGGGCCCGACCGGCGAGACGCTGCCGGCCGGCGGCCAGATCCCGCTCGACCGGACCCGTCCGGCACTGAACCTGACCGTGCTGTTCAACGGCTTCCAGCCGCTGTTCCAGGGCCTCGACCCGGAGCAGATCAACCGGCTCTCGATGGAGATCGTGCAGGTGCTGCAGGGCGAGGGCGGCACCGTGCAGAACCTGCTCGCGTCGACCTCGTCGCTGACCAACTCGATCGCCGACCGGGACCAGGTGATCGGCCAGGTGATCGACAACCTGAACGCCGTGCTGGCGACGGTGAACGAGAACGACGAGGGCCTCGACGAGCTGATCAGCTCGCTGCAGGCGCTGGTCTCCGGGCTGGCCCAGGACCGGGAGCCGATCGGCGAGGCGATCGAGTCGATCGGGACGCTGACCCAGGTCACCGGCTCGTTCCTGGAGGACGCGCGGCCGCCGCTGCGCGACGACATCCGCAACCTGGGCGACCTGGCCGCCGAACTCGACGAGGGCCGCCCGACGATCGAGCGGTTCCTGGAGTACGCGCCGTTCAAGCTGAACCGGATCGCCCGGGTCGGCTCGCACGGCAGCTGGTTCAACTTCTACCTCTGCGGGCTGGACGGCCAGGTCGGGCTCTCCCCGATCATCCCGCCGACCTCGCTGGAGGACCTCGGCCTCGACGGGCTCGCGCAGAACCCGGAGCGCCGCTGCGGCCCGGACCCGTCCGGCATCGGCGCGGGCAACACCGCCCCGACCGGCGGCTCGGCGCCCGGCGGCGAGCACGGCGACAACCGCGCCCAGCCGGAGTCGAACCCGCTGATGCGCGACCCGGGTACCGAGTCGGTCGGCACGCTCCTGGAGCCCGCCGCGCCGACCGGGCCGGGCGGCGTCGGCGACCCGACCGCGCTGCTGGCGCCGGGAGGAAACTGATGGCACAGGCAGGGCAGAAGCGGCCCGTCCTGGTCGCCACGATCGGGCTGGTGACCGTCGTGGCGCTCACGCTGGCCGCGTTCAACTTCGAGACGCTGTTCTCCGGCGCGACCCGCTACACCGCACAGTTCCCGGAGGCGGCCGGCCTGCAGGCGCAGGACCGGGTGACGATCGCCGGCGTCGAGGCGGGCCGGGTGCAGAGCGTCGAGCTGGCCGGCGATCACGTGCTCGTCGCGTTCACCGTCGACGACGCCTGGGTCGGCAACCGCACGACCGCCTCGATCGAGATCGCCACGCTGCTCGGCTCGAAGTTCCTCGCGCTGGACCCGCGCGGGGACGCCGAGCAGGACCCGGGCGAGCCGATCGGCCGGGACCGCACGAAGTCCCCGTTCGACGTCGTGGACGCCTTCAACGAGCTGTCCGGCACCATCGACCAGCTCGACACCGACCAGCTGGCGGCCAGCCTGGACACGCTCTCGGACACCTTCCGGGACACCCCGCCGGAGATCCGCGGGGCGCTGGACGGCCTGTCCCGGCTGTCCACCACGATCTCCAGCCGGGACGCCGAGCTCAAGCAGCTGCTGGCCAACACCCGGCAGCTCTCGACGACGCTGGCCGACCGCCGCGGCGACGTCGTGAAGCTGGTCGAGGACGGCAACCTGCTGCTCGCCGAGCTGCAGCGCCGCAAGGACGCGATCTCCGCCCTGCTCGACGGCGTCCGGACGCTGTCGGTGCAGCTGCGCGGCCTGGTCGCGGACAACTCCGAGCAGCTGCGGCCGGCCCTGGAGACGCTGGACCGGGTGCTCGCCGTGCTGGAGGAGAACCGGGACAACCTCGGCGAGATCCTCGACAAGGAAGCGGTGTTCATCCGGGTGTTCGGCAACGCGCTCGGCAACGGCCGCTGGTTCGACAACTACCTGTGCGGGCTGCTCCCGCCGGCGATCCCGCTCGGGGGTGACTGCTGATGGCCTCCTGGGTGAACGACCGTCGCCAGATCCAGTTCGCCGCGCTCCTCGCGGTCGTCGCGGTGCTGGCCGCGACCGGCGTCTGGATGATCACCTCGGGTGGGGGCCGCCCGGTCACCGCCTACTTCACCAACGCCGCCGCGCTGTTCGAGGACAACGACGTCCGGGTGCTCGGCGTGCCGGTCGGAAAGATCGACCGGATCACCCCGGAGGGCGACCGGGTGCGGGTCGACATGACCATCACCGACGACGACGTCCGGCTCCCCGCCGACGTCCGGGCCGCGGTGATCTCGCCGAGCCTGGTCACCGGCCGCTACGTGCAGCTGACCCCGGTCTGGACCGGCGGCCCGGAGTGGGACGGCTCGCCGATCCCGCTGGATCGGACCGCGTTCCCGCTCGGGGTGGACGACCTGACCCGGACCGCGACCGAGCTGTCCCGCGCGCTGGGGCCGCAGGGCGCCAACGCCGACGGCTCGCTGAACGACGTGCTCGACGTCGCCGCGGAGAACCTGGACGGCAACGGGCGCGCCCTGAACGACACGATCCGCAACCTCGGCGGGCTCTCGGCGACGCTGAGCGGCTCCAGCGAGGACCTGTTCGGCACCATCACCGAGCTGCAGAAGTTCGTCGCCACCCTGCGCGAGAACGATCCCGGGGTGCGCGAGCTGAACGCGCGGCTGGCCGATGTCACCGGCTTCCTCGCGAGCCAGCGGGGCGAGCTGGGCGGGGCGCTGCACGAGCTGTCGTTCGCGCTCGGCGAGGTCTCCGACTTCGTCGAGGACAACCGCGGCACGCTGCGCTCCAACGTGGACAAGCTCGCCAACGTGACCCAGGAGGTCGTCGACCACCAGCGCGCGCTGGCCGAGATCGCCGACTCCGCGCCCGCCGCGCTGGGCAACCTGGCGAACATCTACAACGGCTCGTCGGAGACCCTGGACACCCGGGCGAACATCAACGAGCTGGCCTACCCGGCACCGGTGATCGTCTGCGAGCTGCTGCGGCGGACCGGCGCGACGATCCCCGGCGACCTGCTCGAGCCGGTCACCGGGCTGTGCGGCGATCTCGCGCCGATCCTGGACGGGATCGTGCCGCTGCCCTCGCCGCAGGACATCATCACCCAGCTCCAGCAGGGCGGTCCGGCGGCGAACCCGGCGGTGCCGCAGCTGATGCCCGGCTCGCCGCTGTCGCTGACCGATCCCGGCTCGCAGCTGCGCGACCCGGGCGCCGCGCCGCCGCCGGCCCCCGGCCCGGCGCCGGCGGAGGCCCCGTCCGGGACCGCGCCCGCGAGCCCGACCCCGGCGCCGTCGTCGTCCCGGCAGGCGACGCCGACCCCGGTGCCCGAGCCGCAGGAGCGCAGCGGCGGCCTGTTCGGCGGCCTGTTCGGAGGTGGATCGTGATGGCCCGGACCGGCCGGACCGGCCGGGTGGCCGCACTGCTCACCGCGGTCGCGGTCACCGCGAGCGGCTGCGGCGTGATCAACGGCGGGCTCCGCGGGGTCCCGCTGCCCGGTGGTGCGAACCTCGGCGACGCCCCCTATCCGGTGCGCATCGAGTTCCCGGACGTCGTCGATCTCGTGCCGCAGTCGATCGTGCGGGTCGGCGACGTGCCGGTCGGAGCGGTCGAGTCGGTGTCGGTCGAGCCGGAGCGCTGGAACGCCGTCGTCACCGTGCTGGTGAACGGCGACGTGCAGCTGCCCGCGAACGCCACCGCCCGGGTGCGCACCACCTCGCTGCTCGGCGAGAAGTTCGTCGAGCTCGCCTCGCCGGACGGCCCCGGGCAGGGCGATCTCGCCGAGAGCGGGCAGATCGCGCTGGCCAGTACCAGCCGGGCCGCCGAGGTGGAGGAGGTGCTCGGCGCGCTGTCGATGCTGCTCAACGGCGGCGGCGTCGCGCAGATCCGGACCATCGCCACCGAGCTGAACAACGCGCTGTCCGGCCGGGAGCCGGAGGTCCGCGCGCTGCTGGGCAACCTGGACCAGCTGGTCGGCTCGCTCGACGACAGCAAGGACGACATCAACCGCGCGCTGGACAGCGTGAACCGATTGTCCGCGACGCTGGCCGAGCGCCGCGGCCAGATCCGCACCGCGCTCAACGACATCAGCCCGGGCCTGCGCGAGCTGGAGGCCCAGCGCGCCCAGCTGGTCGGCATGCTGCAGGCGCTCGACCGGCTCTCCGGCGTCGCGACCGACGTGGTCAACCGCTCCCGCGACGACCTGATCGCCGACCTGGAGGCGCTGCGGCCGATCCTGCGCAACCTGGCCGACTCCGGGCAGGACCTGCCGGACTCGCTGGAGCTGCTGCTCACCATCCCGTTCACCGACGCGGCGACCGACGCCGTGGCCGGTGACTACGCGAACCTGTACGTCACGCTCGATCTCGACCTGGGATCGGTGCTGCGGAACATCCTGAGCACCCGCCAGTCCGGCCTCCCGCTGGACCCGGGCCGGCTCGCCGAGCTCCCGCCGACCGCGCAGCTGCTCACCCCGCTGCTCGGCGGCGGGGCGCCGGCCGCGCCGCCCGTGCCGGGCGTCCCGCAGCTGCCGCTGCTCGGACCGGAGCAGCAGACGCCGGAGCCCGCCCCGGAGGGCGGCGCCGCGACACCCGCGACGCCCGGTTCGACCCCGCCGCCGACCCCGGCCCCGACCCCGGCTCCCGAGCCGGGACGCGGCGGCCTGCTCGGCGGACTCTTCGGAGGTGGATCGTGATCACCAGGACCGTCCGCTGGCAGCTGATCGCGCTGGCGATCGTCACGGTCGTCGGGGTCGGCTACGCCGGCTTCCGCTACGCCGGGCTGGACCGGATCTTCGGCGCGACGACCTACCCGGTCACCGTGCAGCTCGCCGAGTCCGGCGGGATCTTCACCGGCGCGAACGTCACCTACCGGGGCGTGACGGTCGGCCGGGTCGGCCCGCTGACGCTCTCCGACGCCGGCGTCGACGTCCAGCTGGACATCGACAACGGCGCGCCGGAGATCCCGGCCGACGCGACCGCCGTCGTCGGGAACCTGTCGCCGATCGGCGAGCAGTTCGTCGACCTGCAGCCGGTCGCCGACGGCGGCGAGACGCTCGCCGCGGGCACCGTCATCCCACAGGAGCGCACCCGCACCCCGATCGAGATCAACACCTTCCTCACCGAGCTGGACCAGCTCGTGTCCACGGTGCCGCAGGACTCGCTGCGCACCGTCGTCGCCGAGCTCGGCCAGGGTTTCCAGGACACCGCCCAGCCGCTGCAGCAGCTGCTCGACACCTCCGGCGAGTTCACCCGGGCCGCCACCGAGGCGCTGCCCCAGACGACCGCGCTGATCCGGGACGCCCGCCCGGTGCTGACCACCCAGAACGAGGTCGCGCCGCAGTTCCGCGAGTTCGCCGGCGGACTGCGCGAGATCGCCGAGCAGCTGCGCGAGTCCGATCCGGACATCCGCCGGATCATCGACGACGGCCCGCGCACCGGCGAGCAGGTCAGCGCGCTGCTCCGGGAGAGCGGGCCCGGCCTCGGCGAGTCCGTCGCGAACCTGCGCACGGTTGCCGAGCTGCTCGGGCCCCGGCAGGCCGGGCTCCGCCAGATCCTGGTCACCTACCCGGGGCTGGTCGCCGTCGCGCCGAAGGTGGTGCCCGGCGACGGGACCGCGCATCTCGGCCTCGTGGTGAACCTGTTCGACCCGCCGGTGTGCACCCGCGGCTACGAGGGCACCGCCAACCGGGGCGCGCTCGACGTGAGCGAGACGCCGGTCAACGAGGAGGCCCGCTGCGCCGAGCCGCCCGGCAGCCCGACGTCGGTCCGCGGGATGCAGAACGCCCCCCGGCCGGAGCCGCTGGAGGTGCCGGACTACTCCGGGAACTCCGGGCACCCGAGCTTCGGCGGCGGCCCGGTGGACCGACCCCGTGACTTCGGGCCCGCGCCGCGGCCGAACGCCGGCTCGCTCGGCGACGACGCGGTCCGCCGGACGAGCGGGCCGGACCTGGTCACCGACGCCGCACAGATCCTGCTGGGCGGGTGAGCGCGGTGCGCACCGCACACCACCCCGCCCGCACCGCGGTCGCGTCCCGCACGGGACGCGGCAGCCAGCACGACCGCGGGAACCGCGGCCGTCCACCCGGACGGCCCGCCCCCCGGCCGGTCCACCGGTCGCCCTCCGGCGCGACCACCGAGCGGCTGTGCCCCCGCAGCCGGGAGGAGGAACGCTCCCCATGAACACCGAACTCGACGAACGCCCGGCCTCCGGCGCCGACTCCGGTGCCGATCCCGGTGCCGGGGCGGCCGCGCCCGGCCGCTGGGCACGCGCGCTGCCGCTCGCGGCGGTGGTCGCGGCCCTCGCGGCGCTGCTGCTCGGCGCCCTGTGGCTGTTCGCGCTGAACAGCGACGGGGTGCAGGTCGCGCAGGCCCGCGACGAGGCGCTGCGCGACGCCCGGCAGGCCGTGGTCAACCTCAACACGCTCGACCACGCCGACCCGCAGCGCGGGCTGGACCTGTGGATCCAGTCGTCGGCGGGCTCGGTGCGCGACGAGTTCGTGCAGAACCGCGACGCCTACGCGCAGCTCGTCAGCGAGCAGGGCCGCACCACCTCGGCCGAGGTCACCGACGCCGCCGTCACCGAGGTCGATCCGCGGGCCGGTACCGCGCGGGTGCTCGCCGGCGTCGACGTGACCGTCACCGCGGAGGGCGGCGAGCCCGCCGTGACCCGCCAGCGCATCGAGCTCGGCATGTTCCGGACCGACGACGGCTGGAAGGTCGACGCCCTGGAACCGCTCGTCACGCCCGGCGCAGGCGGCTGACACCGCGCGCCCCGGCGTCCACCCACCGGCGGCCCGACCGGCCGCCCCCGCTCCCAGGTCGACCACCCCAGGAGGTCACCGCATGCCCACCCCCCGTCGCCGCCCCGCGGGTGGCATCCGCCGGCCGCAGGTCGCCGGGCGGCCGCGCACGGCCCGCCCCGGATCCGAGCACGACGAGGACGGCGAGCCCGGCGGTCTCGCCCTCGACGACCGCGCCGCCGATACCGCCCCGGCCGCCCCCACCGCGCCGGCCCGCCCCGCCGACACCGGCCCCGGCCCCGGCGGCCCCGGTAGCCGCGCCGCCGAGGGCAGCAGTACCACCCGGGGCACCGCCGGCCCGGGCAGCACCGGCCCGGCCGACACCGCGGACGACCCGCCGGCCTCCCGGGCGCGCGGCCGGGCCGCCGCCCTGCTCACCGCCCCGGCGACCAGCCGCGGCGCCGCGGCGCTGCTCGCGGTCACCGTGCTGCTGACCGCGGCGGCGGTGTTCTTCGGCGTCTCCTGGTACCGCACCGCCTTCACCGGCTCGGCCGGGAACACCGCACTCACCGACGTCGGCGCCACCGCCCAGGTCAGCGAGCAGGTCACCGAGGCCGTCACCAAGGTCTACTCGTTCGACCACGCCCGGCTCCAGCAGGCCGAGGACGACGCCCGCGCCGTCATCACGCCGGAGTTCCAGCCCGAGTTCGACCGGATCTTCGGCAGCGTCCGTGAGCTCGCGCCGCAGCAGAACGCCGTCGTCACCGCGACGATCCCGAAGTCCGCGGTCGCCCGCATCGACGGCGACGACGCGTCGGTCTACGTGTTCGTCAACCAGGTCATCCGCCGCGAGGACGACGCCGGAGTGCCCCAGGAGGGCGCCGCGGCCGCCCGGCTGCGGGTGGACGCCCAGTTCGTCGACGGCCGCTGGAAGATCTCCGCCATGAACCCGGCCTGAACCCGGCCCGGGCCCGTGCCGCACCCCCGGTGCACGGGGGTGCGGGACGCAGGCGTACCGTTGTCGCCGATCCACCGAAGACCGCAGGTCTGCGCCCCGGACTCGTCCGGAGGCACGAAGGTCCCGGAGCACCGGGCGACCCGCGCAGGAGGACGAGGCGATGCAGGGCGCTCGGCGCCCGCACGATCTTCACGCCCCGTGCCCTGCGCACGGGGCGTTCGTCGTCTCTCGGGGTCCGGGCGGTGGCACACCGCAAGAGCACGAGGACCAACCACCCGAGAGGAGGGCAGCGATGGCACGACCCGACAAGGTCGCGGCGGTCGACGAGATCGCCAACCGGTTCCGCGAGTCATCCGCGTCGGTCGTCACCGAGTACCGCGGGCTCAGCGTCGCCAAGCTGACCCAGCTGCGCCGGGACCTGGGTGCGACCGCGAACTTCCGCGTCGCGAAGAACACCCTGGTCAAGCGTGCAGCAGCGGACGCCGGGGTGCAGGGTCTGGACGACCTGCTCGCCGGCCCGACCGCGATCGCGTTCATCCAGGGCGAGCCCGTCGACGCGGCGAAGGCGATCAAGACCTTCGCCAAGGAGAACCCGGGCCTGTCCATCAAGGGCGGGTACATGGACGGGCGCGCCCTGTCCACCGCCGAGGTGGAGCAGCTCGCGGACCTCGAGTCCCGCGAGGTGCTGCTCGGCAAGCTCGCCGGCGCGATGAAGGCCAACCTGTCGAAGGCGGCGACGCTGTTCAGCCAGCCGGCCTCGCAGGTCGCCCGGCTCGCCCAGGCGCTGGCCGACAAGAAGGCCGACGGCGAGCCCGCCCCGGCCGCGGCCGACGGCGACTCCGCCGAGAGCTGATCTCCACCACCCCCAGTCTGCTGTAGAGAAAGGACGCCATCATGGCGAAGCTGTCCACCGACGAGCTGCTCGACGCCTTCAAGGAGCTCACCCTGATCGAGCTCTCGGACTTCGTGAAGAAGTTCGAGGAGACCTTCGACGTCACCGCCGCCGCCCCGGTCGCCGTCGCGGCCGCCGGCCCGGCCGCCGGTGGCGCCGCTGCTCCCGCCGAGGAGGAGAAGGACGAGTTCGACGTCGTCCTCGAGAGCGCCGGCGACAAGAAGATCCAGGTCATCAAGGTCGTCCGCGAGGTCGTCTCCGGGCTGGGCCTCAAGGAGGCCAAGGACCTCGTCGAGTCCGCCCCGAAGGCGCTCCTGGAGGCCGTGGGCAAGGACGCCGCCGAGGCCGCCAAGACCAAGCTCGAGGAGGCCGGCGCGAAGGTCTCCCTCAAGTGACCTCACGCTGAGCCGGGCGTGCCGCGCACGCCCACTCGCCCGGAGGGGCGGGACCCGGACCGGGTCCCGCCCCTCCGCCGTAGCCGGGCCGTCCGCCCGGTCGGCGCCCGGCAGGTGGTGACGATCATGAAAATCGCCCGGAACGGGCGAGGGGCTACCGGTCGTCCCGGGCATTCGACCGCTCATCGACGGATCGGGGCTTGACTCGGTGCGCCGCGCAGGTCACTCTTGGACAACGATGGTTGCCTGAGTGTTGGAATCGGCGACCTGTCTCGACAGCTGCGTTCTGAGCAGCTATAGTCATTCTTTGCGCTGCCTGCGGCCAGGTTCTGCGCGCTTGCTACCGGGAAGTATCCGGGCCGGGACTGGTTCTGCCAGGCCGACCGCCGGAGAGGGTCCGGCGGAGCGCGTGTGGGGCCCGACCGCGTTCAGCAGTGCCTGACAACAGACGGCGTGCGACGTGGGCCCGCTATCGACCGTCGGTCCGGGGGAGACCCGATCGGATCGAGGGAGACGGTAGCGCTCGCCACCGGCGTACGCCAGACGAGAAGCGCAGTTCTCGGAAGGACGCATCTTGGCTGTCTCCCGCGCCGCCGCGACCACCTCGACCCTCTCCGCTTCGGCGAACCCGAACTACCCCGGCGCACCCACCCGGGTCAGCTTCGCGAAGATCGCCGAGCCGCTGGAGGTCCCGGACCTGCTCGACCTGCAGATCCAGTCCTACGAATGGCTGGTGGGCAGCGAGGCCTGGTTCCAGCGCCGGATCGAGGCCGGCGACGACCTTCCGGTCAGCGGTCTGGAGGAGATTCTCACCGAGATCTCCCCGATCGAGGACTTCTCCGGGTCGATGTCGCTGTCCTTCTCCGATCCCCGCTTCGACGAGGTCAAGGCCTCCGTCGAGGAGTGCCGGGACAAGGACATGACCTACGGGGCCCCGCTGTTCGTCACGGCGGAGTTCACCAACAACACCACCGGCGAGATCAAGTCCCAGACGGTCTTCATGGGCGAGTTCCCGGTGATGACCGACAAGGGCACCTTCATCATCAACGGCACCGAGCGTGTCGTGGTGTCCCAGCTCGTCCGGTCGCCCGGCGTCTACTTCGACCACGCGATCGACAAGACGACCGAGAAGGACGTGTACTCCGTCAAGATCATCCCGAGCCGGGGTGCCTGGCTGGAGTTCGACGTCGACAAGCGCGACACCGTCGGCGTCCGGATCGACCGCAAGCGCCGGCAGCCGGTCACCGTGCTGCTCAAGGCCCTCGGCTGGACCGCCGAGCAGATCGGCGAGCGCTTCGGCTTCTCCGAGACGATCATGACCACGCTGGAGAAGGACAACACCGCGGGGCAGGACGAGGCGCTGCTCGACATCTACCGCAAGCTGCGCCCCGGCGAGCCGCCGACGCGGGAGAGCGCCCAGGCCCTCCTGGAGAACCTGTTCTTCAAGGACAAGCGCTACGACATGGCCAAGGTCGGGCGCTACAAGGCCAACAAGAAGCTCGGTCTGGACATCGACAACTCGGTCGGCACGCTGACCGAGGAGGACGTCGCGACGACCATCGAGTACCTCGTCCGGCTGCACGCGGGCGAGACCACGATGACCGTCGGGGAGAACGAGATCCCGGTCGAGACCGACGACATCGACCACTTCGGCAACCGGCGCCTGCGCACCGTCGGCGAGCTGATCCAGAACCAGGTGCGGGTCGGCCTGTCCCGGACCGAGCGGGTGGTCCGTGAGCGGATGACCACGCAGGACGTCGAGGCCATCACGCCGCAGACCCTGATCAACACCCGGCCCATCACGGCCGCGATCCGGGAGTTCTTCGGCACCTCGCAGCTGTCCCAGTTCATGGACCAGCACAACCCGCTCGCGGGCCTGACCCACAAGCGCCGGCTCTCGGCGCTCGGTCCGGGCGGTCTGTCCCGGGAGCGGGCCGGCATGGAGGTCCGCGACGTCCACCCGTCGCACTACGGCCGGATGTGCCCGATCGAGACCCCGGAGGGCCCGAACATCGGCCTGATCGGGTCGCTGTCGTCGTTCGCCAGGGTCAACCCGTTCGGCTTCATCGAGACGCCGTACCGCAAGGTCGTCGACGGCGTGGTCACCTCGCAGATCGACTACCTGACGGCCGACGAGGAGGATCGCTTCGTCGTCGCCCAGGCCAACGCCCGGCTCAACGACGACGGCTCCTTCGCCGAGGACCGGGTGCTCGTCCGCCGCAAGGGCGGCGAGGTCGACCTGATCTCGCCCTCGGGCGTCGACTACATCGACGTCTCGCCGCGCCAGATGGTCTCGGTCGCGACGGCGATGATCCCGTTCCTCGAGCACGACGACGCGAACCGCGCGCTGATGGGCGCGAACATGCAGCGCCAGTCCGTGCCGCTGCTCCGCTCCGAGTCGCCGCTGGTCGGCACCGGCATGGAGCTGCGCGCCGCGGTCGACGCCGGCGACGTCGTGGTGGCCGAGCAGGCCGGCGTGGTCGAGGAGCTGTGCGCCGACTACATCACCGTCATGGACGACGAGGGGCAGCGTCAGACCTACCGCCTGAACAAGTTCCGCCGCTCGAACCAGGGCACCTGCAACAACCAGAAGCCGATCGTCGACGAGGGCGCGCGGGTCGAGGTGGGCCAGGTGCTCGCCGACGGTCCGTGCACCGAGAACGGCGAGATGGCGCTGGGCAAGAACCTGCTCGTGGCGATCATGCCGTGGGAGGGCCACAACTACGAGGACGCGATCATCCTGTCGCAGCGCCTCGTGCAGGACGACGTCCTCACCTCGATCCACATCGAGGAGCACGAGGTCGACGCCCGGGACACCAAGCTGGGTGCCGAGGAGATCACGCGGGACATCCCGAACGTCTCCGAGGACGTGCTCGCCGATCTCGACGAGCGCGGCATCATCCGGATCGGTGCCGAGGTCCAGCCCGGTGACATCCTGGTCGGCAAGGTCACCCCGAAGGGCGAGACCGAGCTGACCCCGGAGGAGCGGCTGCTGCGCGCGATCTTCGGCGAGAAGGCGCGCGAGGTGCGCGACACCTCGCTGAAGGTGCCGCACGGCGAGAACGGCAAGGTCATCGGCATCCGGGTCTTCTCCCGCGACGACGACGACGAGCTGGCCCCCGGCGTCAACGAGCTGGTCCGCGTGTACGTGGCCCAGAAGCGCAAGATCTCCGACGGCGACAAGCTCGCCGGCCGGCACGGCAACAAGGGCGTCATCGGCAAGATCCTCCCGGTGGAGGACATGCCGTTCCTCGCGGACGGCACGCCGGTCGACATCATCCTGAACACCCACGGTGTCCCGCGCCGGATGAACATCGGCCAGATCCTGGAGACCCACCTCGGGTGGATCGCCAAGACCGGCTGGGAGATCGAGGGCACGCCCGAGTGGGCCTCCCGGATGCCCGAGGAGCTGTACTCGGTGCCCGCCGACACGAAGACCGCGACCCCGGTCTTCGACGGCGCCCGCGAGCACGAGATCACCGGCCTGCTGGGCAGCACGCTGCCCAACCGGGACGGCGAGCGGATGGTCGGGTCGGACGGCAAGGCGAACCTGCTGGACGGCCGCTCCGGCGAGCCGTACCCGTTCCCGGTCGCGGTCGGCTACATGTACATCCTGAAGCTGGCCCACCTGGTGGACGACAAGATCCACGCCCGGTCCACCGGCCCGTACTCGATGATCACCCAGCAGCCGCTGGGCGGTAAGGCGCAGTTCGGTGGCCAGCGCTTCGGTGAGATGGAGTGCTGGGCGATGCAGGCGTACGGCGCGGCGTACACCCTGCAGGAGCTGCTGACGATCAAGTCCGACGACGTCGTGGGCCGGGTCAAGGTCTACGAGGCGATCGTCAAGGGCGAGAACATCCCGGAGCCGGGGATCCCCGAGTCGTTCAAGGTGCTGCTGAAGGAGCTTCAGTCGCTCTGCCTGAACGTCGAGGTGCTCTCCAGCGACGGCGCGGCGATCGAGATGCGGGACGCCGACGACGAGGACCTCGAGCGCGCCGCGGCGAACCTGGGCATCAACCTGTCCAGCCGCCCCGGCTCGGAGTCGATGACCGTCGACGACGTCGTCAACTGACCCTGCCGTTCGACTAGCCGACCTTAAAACGAAGAAACAGAGGACTTACGTGCTCGACGTCAACTTCTTCGACGAACTGCGCATCGGCCTGGCCACCGCCGAAGGCATCCGCCAGTGGTCGCACGGTGAGGTCAAGAAGCCGGAGACCATCAACTACCGCACCCTGAAGCCGGAGAAGGACGGGCTCTTCTGCGAGAAGATCTTCGGTCCGACCCGGGACTGGGAGTGCTACTGCGGCAAGTACAAGCGCGTCCGGTTCAAGGGCATCATCTGCGAGCGCTGCGGCGTCGAGGTCACTCGTGCCAAGGTGCGGCGTGAGCGGATGGGCCACATCGAGCTGGCCGCACCGGTCACCCACATCTGGTACTTCAAGGGCGTCCCGAGCCGGCTGGGCTACCTGCTCGACCTGGCTCCCAAGGACCTCGAGAAGATCATCTACTTCGCGGCGTACGTGATCACCTCGGTGAACACGGAGCTGCGGCACAACGACATGTCCACGCTCGAGAACGAGATGAGCGTGGAGCGCCGGCGGATCGAGCAGACCCGCGACGCCGACCTGGAGGCCCGGGCCCAGAAGCTCGAGGCCGACATCGCCGAGCTCGAGGCCGAGGGTGCCAAGGGCGACGTCCGGCGCAAGGTCAAGGACGGCGGCGAGCGGGAGATGCGCCAGCTCCGCGACCGGGCCCAGCGCGAGCTGGACCGGCTCGACGAGATCTGGACCACCTTCACCAAGCTGGACGTCCAGCAGCTGATCGCGGACGAGTCGATCTACCGCGAGCTGTACGACCGCTACGGCGACTACTTCACCGGTGCCATGGGTGCCGAGGCGATCCAGAAGCTGCTGGAGAACTTCGACATCGAGGCCGAGGCCGAGAAGCTGCGCGAGATCATCCGGTCCGGCAAGGGCCAGAAGAAGCTGCGCGCGCTCAAGCGGCTGAAGGTCGTCGCGGCGTTCCAGTCCACCGGCAACTCGCCGATGGGCATGGTGCTCGACTGCGTCCCGGTCATCCCGCCGGACCTGCGCCCTATGGTGCAGCTCGACGGTGGCCGCTTCGCGACGTCGGACCTGAACGACCTGTACCGCCGGGTCATCAACCGGAACAACCGCCTCAAGCGACTGATCGACCTCGGCGCGCCCGAGATCATCGTCAACAACGAGAAGCGGATGCTGCAGGAGGCCGTCGACGCGCTGTTCGACAACGGCCGCCGCGGCCGGCCGGTGACCGGGCCGGGCAACCGCCCGCTCAAGTCGCTGTCCGACCTGCTCAAGGGCAAGCAGGGCCGGTTCCGGCAGAACCTGCTCGGCAAGCGCGTCGACTACTCCGGCCGTTCGGTCATCGTCGTCGGCCCGCAGCTGAAGCTGCACCAGTGCGGCCTGCCCAAGCAGATGGCGCTGGAGCTGTTCAAGCCGTTCGTGATGAAGCGCCTGGTGGACCTCAACCACGCGCAGAACATCAAGTCCGCCAAGCGGATGGTCGAGCGCGGCCGCTCGCAGGTGTGGGACGTGCTGGAGGAGGTCATCTCCGAGCACCCGGTGCTGCTGAACCGTGCGCCCACGCTGCACCGCCTCGGCATCCAGGCCTTCGAGCCGCAGCTGGTGGAGGGCAAGGCCATCCAGCTGCACCCGCTGGTCTGCGAGGCGTTCAACGCGGACTTCGACGGTGACCAGATGGCGGTGCACCTGCCGCTGTCGGCCGAGGCACAGTCCGAGGCCCGGGTGCTCATGCTGTCGTCGAACAACATCCTGTCCCCGGCGTCCGGCCGCCCGCTGGCGATGCCGCGCCTGGACATGGTGACGGGTCTGTTCCACCTGACCCGCCAGCGCGACGAGGCCGAGGGCGCCGGCAACCACTACGGCTCGTCGGCCGAGGCGATCATGGCCTACGACCGGAAGGTGCTGCACCTCCAGGCGCCGATCAAGATCCGGCTCCCGCAGGTCGTGCCCACCCCGGGTGCCGCTGCCGAGTCGGTCACCGAGGAGGGCGTCTGGACGGCGGAGACGACCCTGGGCCGGGTGCTGTTCAACGAGCTCCTGCCCGCGGACTACCCGTACGTCAACGAGCCGCTGCCCAAGAAGCGCCAGGCCGCGATCATCAACGACCTGGCCGAGCGCTACTCGATGACCGAGGTCGCGCAGGTCCTGGACCGGCTCAAGGACGCGGGCTTCTACTGGGCGACCCGCTCCGGCGTCACCCTCGCCATCGACGACGTCGTGGTCCCCCCGCGCAAGCAGGAGATCCTCGACTCGTACGAGGCGAAGGCCGACCAGATCAACAAGCGCTACCAGCGTGGTGCCCTGTCGCACCAGGAGCGCAACGACGAGATGGTCAAGATCTGGTCGCAGGCCTCCGAGGAGGTCGCGCGGGCGATGGAGGAGAACTTCCCCCAGGACAACCCGATCCCGACGATCGTGCAGTCCGGTGCCGCGGGCAACATGGCCCAGGTCCGCCAGCTGGCGGGCATGAAGGGCCTGGTGGCGAACCCCAAGGGCGAGTACATCCCGCGGCCGATCAAGTCGAACTTCCGCGAGGGCCTGTCCGTGCTGGAGTACTTCATCTCCACGCACGGCACCCGGAAGGGTCTGGCGGACACCGCGCTGCGGACCGCCGACTCGGGTTACCTGACCCGGCGGCTGGTCGACGTGTCGCAGGATGTCATCGTCCGCGAGGTCGACTGCGGAACCGAGCGCGCCATCCCGATGGCGGTCACCGAGGAGACCAGCGACGGGCGGCTCATCCCGCACCGTTACCTGCGCACCTCGGTCTACGCCCGGACCTCCGGCGAGGAGGTCACCGCGCCCGACGGCACGGTCATCGTCCGCAAGGGCGACGACCTCGGTGACCCCGCACTGGACGCGCTGGTCGAGGCCGGCGTGAAGACGATCCGGGTGCGGTCCGCGCTGACCTGCGCGTCGGCCACCGGCATCTGCGGAATGTGCTACGGCCGCTCGATGGCGACCGGCAAGCTGGTCGACGTCGGCGAGGCCGTCGGCATCGTCGCCGCCCAGTCGATCGGTGAGCCGGGCACGCAGCTGACGATGCGTACCTTCCACATCGGCGGCGTGGCCGGCGACGACATCACGACCGGTCTGCCGCGTGTCACCGAGCTCTTCGAGGCCCGGGTCCCGCGCGGCAAGGCGCCGATCGCCGACGTCGACGGCCGCATCCGCATCGAGGACGGCGACCGCTTCTGGAAGATCACGCTGATCCCGGACGACGGCGGCGAGGAGATCGTCTACGAGAAGCTGTCCAAGCGGCAGTGGCTCGGGATGACCTCGGTCGACGGCGTCGAGCGGCCGCTGGCCGACGGCGACCACGTGACGGTCGGCCAGCTGCTCCTCGAGGGCACGGCGGACCCGCACGAGGTGCTGCGCGTCATGGGCCCGCGCGAGGTGCAGCTGCACCTGGTGCGCGAGGTGCAGAAGGTGTACCGCACGCAGAGCGTGGACATCCACGACAAGCACATCGAGGTCATCGTCCGGCAGATGCTGCGCCGGGTCACGATCATCGACTCCGGTGCGACCGAGTTCCTGCCCGGCGCGCTCGCCGAGCGGGGCGAGTTCGAGTCGGAGAACCGGCGCGTGGTGGCCGAGGGCAACGAGCCGGCCTCCGGCCGTCCGGTCCTCATGGGCATCACCAAGGCCTCGCTGGCGACGGAGTCGTGGCTGTCCGCGGCCTCGTTCCAGGAGACCACCCGGATCCTCACCGATGCCGCGATCAACGGAAAGCGCGACAAGCTCGTCGGGCTCAAGGAGAACGTGATCATCGGCAAGCTGATCCCGGCCGGCACCGGCATCAACCGGTACCGCAACATCCAGGTCCAGCCGACCGAGGAGGCCCGCGCGGCCGCCTACGCGCTGCCGAGCTACGACGACGGCTTCTACAGCCCTGACGTGTTCGGCACGGGTACCGGTGCCGCGGTGCCGCTGGACGACTACGACTTCGGCCGCGACTACCGCTAGGTGGTCGTACGCCCCGGGTCCGCGACGGCGGGCCCGGGGCGCCGGAGAGGTCCCGGACGGGGCCGGACACCGCTCTCCCGTGGTGGTGTCCGGCCCCGTTCGTGCGTCCGACCCCCGGCACATCCCGCCCGCGGCGCACCCGGCACCAGGCGTGCGGCGCGGCGACGGGTGTGCGGCGGGTCAGCGAGTGCAGTCGGCGTGCAGGGCGAGGCCGAGCGTGCGGAGCGCGTCGTCGGCCTCGGCGAGGAGGCCGGCGAGGACCGGGAAGGCGTGCCACATCCCGGCCACCCGGGAGTACGTCACGGGCGTGCCGGCGGCGCGGGCCCGCTCCACCAGCGCGTCCGCGTCGTCGACGAGCACCTCCTCAGCGCCGGCCACCACGTGCAGCGGCGGGAGCCCGGCGAGATCGGCGTCGAGCGGGCTGAGCTCGGGCGCCCCGGCGCGGCTGCCGGTGTAGTCGGCGACCGCGGACGCCAGCCACGACGGGTTCAGCATCGCGTCGCTGGACGCGTTGCGGGACAGCGCATCTGCGGTCAGGGTGAGGTCCAGCCACGGCGAGATGAGCCCGACCGCGCCGGGCAGCTCCTCGCCCTCGGCGCGCAGCCGCAGCAGCAGCGACACGGCCAGCCCGCCCCCCGCGGAATCACCGGCCACCGCGATGCGTTGTGCAGGGTGTCCGGCGGCGCGCAGCGCGTGCCAGGCGGTCAGCGCGTCGTCCAGGGCGGCCGGGAACGGGTGCTCGGGCGCCAGCCGGTACGCGGGCACGTGCACCGGCGTCCCGGTGGCCCGGGCCAGGCCGGCCACCAGCGGTCGGTGCGAGGCGGGCGAGCCGACCAGATAGCCGCCGCCGTGCAGGTAGATCACCCGGTGCGGGCCGAACTGCCCGGCCGGCGCGATCACCTCGGTGCGGACACCACCGAGCTCGCCGTGCGTGCGGCGGGTGCCGCGGGGGAGGGGGAGCGAGGCGCCGACGAGGTCGAGTCCGGCGCGCCGGACGGCTACCGGTAGGGTCGGCGACAGGAGCGGCGCGACGAGCGCACGCGTGGCGAATCGGTTGACGGCCGTCGGCAGGTGCATACCGGACGGTAACCGGAATCGCGGGCGGCCGAGAGGCGGCCCGCATCCGGTGCGGCACACCGATCGCCCATCTCCGGCCCGGACGCGCCGAGCGGCCGACGGTCTGCGGCGAGCGGGTGAGTCCGCTTGCCAGGGACCGTCGTCTACGGCAGGGTCCGGGTCAGCAGGTCTCCTCCGGAGCTCATCTCCGGTGGATCAGAGGTCTTCCGAAGCCCCCGGAGGACCCGGAGCGGTGTCCGTGAGGGACCCGCTTTGACCGCCTTCGAGAGGGCCGAGTATCCTCGTGTCTTGCGCTCGACTCCGGTCGGGCGAGTCCGCGTGCCCCGTGGCGTACAGGTCCGAGCCGGTTGTCCCGGCCGGGCCGGCACTGCGTCCCGGTGACGGGCACGGTGGACGTCCCGACAGCCTCCGCGGGGCCCTTCCGGCTTCGAGCGTGCCCGGGGCGACACGCCCGACCTCGGGGATCGGAGCGACGGGCGGCCCGCGAGCAGCGATTCGCCGGAGCCGCTCCGGCGCCCGCCCTCCGGGGCACCGGCAGGGCCGGCAGTGCGAACACAGATGCGAACACAGAACAGCGACGAGCGAGACAGTCGAGCCACCGACGGGAAGAAGCAGACGGTTCATGCCCACGATCCAGCAGCTGGTCCGAAAGGGCCGTGAGGACAAGGTCTCGAAGACCAAGACGGCCGCGCTGAAGGGGAGCCCCCAGCGCCGCGGCGTCTGCACGCGCGTCTACACGACCACTCCGAAGAAGCCGAACTCCGCGCTGCGCAAGGTAGCCCGCGTGCGCCTGTCGAGCGGCATCGAGGTCACCGCCTACATCCCCGGTGAGGGCCACAACCTGCAGGAGCACTCGATCGTGCTGGTGCGCGGCGGGCGAGTGAAGGACCTCCCGGGTGTGCGGTACAAGGTGATCCGCGGATCGCTGGACACCCAGGGCGTCAAGAACCGCAAGCAGTCCCGCAGCCGCTACGGCGCGAAGAAGGAGAAGAGCTGATGCCCCGCAAGGGCCCCGCCCCGAAGCGTCCGCTGGTCTCGGACCCGGTCTACGGCTCGCCGCTGGTCACCCAGCTGGTGAACAAGGTGCTCAAGGACGGCAAGCGTTCGCTGGCCGAGCGCATCGTCTACGCCGCCCTGGAGGGCACCCGCGACAAGACCGGCACCGACCCGGTCGTCACGCTCAAGCGCGCGCTGGACAACGTGAAGCCGGCCCTCGAGGTGCGCAGCCGCCGCGTCGGTGGCGCCACCTACCAGGTGCCGGTGGAGGTGCGCGCCTCCCGGCAGACCACCCTGGGTCTGCGCTGGCTGGTGACCTACTCGGCCCAGCGCCGCGAGAAGACCATGATCGAGCGGCTGATGAACGAGCTGCTCGATGCGAGCAACGGCCTCGGCGCCAGCGTCAAGCGGCGCGAGGACATGCACAAGATGGCGGAGTCGAACCGCGCCTTCGCCCACTACCGCTGGTGACCGGCCGACCGTCGGGCGCCAACTCGCGATCGAGGGAGAGCTGAGCAGTGGCAGCACAGGATGTGCTGACGGACCTCACGAAGGTCCGCAACATCGGCATCATGGCCCACATCGACGCCGGTAAGACCACCACCACCGAGCGGATCCTGTACTACACCGGGATCAACTACAAGCTCGGTGAGGTGCACGACGGCGCCGCCACCATGGACTGGATGGAGGAGGAGCAGAAGCGCGGCATCACGATCACGTCCGCCGCGACGACCTGCTTCTGGAAAGACCACCAGATCAACATCATCGACACCCCCGGGCACGTCGACTTCACCGTCGAGGTGGAGCGGTCCCTGCGGGTGCTCGACGGCGCCGTCGCGGTCTTCGACGGCAAGGAGGGCGTCGAGCCCCAGTCCGAGCAGGTCTGGCGCCAGGCGACCAAGTACGACGTCCCGCGGATCTGCTTCGTCAACAAGATGGACAAGCTGGGCGCGGACTTCTACTTCACCGTCCGCACCATCAAGGACCGGCTGAACGCGACCCCGCTGCCGCTGCAGATCCCGATCGGCTCGGAGAACGACTTCATCGGTGTCGTCGACCTGGTCCAGATGCGCGCGCTGACCTGGCGCGGCGAGGTGGCCAAGGGCGAGGACTACACGGTCGAGGAGATCCCGGCCGACCTGCAGGAGCGGGCCGAGGAGTACCGCACCATGCTGGTCGAGGCGGTCGCCGAGACCGACGACGAGCTCATGGAGCTCTACCTCGGCGGCGAGGAGCTGACCACCGAGCAGATCAAGACCGGTATCCGGGCACTGGTGACCAACCGTGCCGCGTACCCGGTCCTGTGCGGCTCGGCGTTCAAGAACAAGGGCGTGCAGCCGATGCTGGACGCGGTCATCGACTACCTGCCGTCGCCGTACGACGTGCCGCCGGTCGAGGGCTTCCTGACCGACGGCGAGACCGCGGCGAGCCGCAAGCCGTCGAAGGACGAGCCGTTCTCGGCGCTCGCGTTCAAGATCGCCGCGCACCCGTTCTTCGGCAAGCTGACCTACGTCCGGGTGTACTCGGGCCGGGTCGCCGCCGGCGCGCAGATCATCAACTCGACCAAGGACCGCAAGGAGCGCATCGGGAAGCTCTTCCAGATGCACTCCAACAAGGAGAACCCGGTCGACGAGGCCATCGCGGGCCACATCTACGCGGTGATCGGTCTGAAGGACACGACCACCGGGGACACGCTCTGCGACCCGCAGAACCCGATCGTCCTCGAGTCGATGACCTTCCCGGACCCGGTCATCCAGGTGGCCGTCGAGCCGAAGTCGAAGGCGGACCAGGAGAAGCTCTCCCTGGCGATCCAGAAGCTGGCCGAGGAGGACCCGACGTTCCAGGTCTCCCTGGACGACGAGACCGGCCAGACGATCATCGCCGGCATGGGCGAGCTGCACCTCGAGGTGCTGGTCAACCGGATGAAGTCCGACTTCAAGGTCGAGGCGAACATCGGCAAGCCGCAGGTCGCCTACCGGGAGACCATCCGGCAGCCGGTCACCAAGTACGAGTACACGCACAAGAAGCAGACCGGTGGCTCGGGCCAGTTCGCCCGCGTCATCATCAGCCTCGAGCCGCTCACCGGCGGCGACGGTGCGCTGTACGAGTTCGAGAACAAGGTCACCGGTGGTCGCATCCCGCGGGAGTACATCCCGTCGGTCGACCAGGGTGTCCAGGACGCCATGCAGTACGGCATCCAGGCCGGCTACCCGGTGGTCGGCGTGAAGCTGACGCTGCTGGACGGGCAGTACCACGAGGTCGACTCCTCGGAGATGGCCTTCAAGGTCGCCGGTTCGATGGCGTTCAAGGAGGCGGCCCGCAAGGCGAGCCCCGCCATCCTCGAGCCGATGATGGCCGTCGAGGTCATGACGCCCGAGGACTACATGGGCGACGTCATCGGCGACCTCAACTCCCGCCGCGGCCAGGTCCAGGCCATGGAGGAGCGGGCAGGCGCCCGCGTCGTCAAGGCGCTCGTGCCGCTGTCCGAGATGTTCGGCTACGTCGGCGACCTGCGGTCGCGGACCCAGGGCCGGGCGAACTACACGATGGTCTTCGACTCCTATGCGGAGGTGCCGCAGAACGTGGCCAAGGAGATCATCGCGAAGGCGACGGGCGAGTAAGAGCTCCCCACGGGAAGGGCTGCGGCCCGACCTGCTCGGAGGGTGCGGTCCGTGGATCGGTAAGGTCCGCGGCCCGCACCCCCCACACCCACCAGACCTGCCGTCAGCACGGCGGAGAAGAAGACAGAAGTCCAGGAGGACCAGCAGTGGCGAAGGCGAAGTTCGAGCGGACCAAGCCGCACGTCAACATCGGCACCATCGGTCACATCGACCACGGCAAGACCACGCTGACGGCGGCCATCACCAAGGTTCTGCACGACAAGTACCCGAACCTCAACGAGGCTTCGGCGTTCGACATGATCGACAAGGCGCCCGAGGAGCGCCAGCGCGGTATCACGATCTCCATCGCGCACGTCGAGTACCAGACCGAGAAGCGGCACTACGCCCACGTGGACTGCCCCGGTCACGCCGACTACGTCAAGAACATGATCACCGGTGCCGCACAGATGGACGGCGCGATCCTGGTGGTCGCGGCGACCGACGGCCCGATGCCGCAGACCCGTGAGCACGTGCTCCTGGCCCGCCAGGTCGGCGTGCCCTACATCGTCGTCGCGCTGAACAAGGCCGACATGGTCGACGACGAGGAGATCATGGAGCTCGTCGAGATGGAGGTCCGTGAGCTGCTGTCGGCTCAGGACTACCCGGGCGACGACCTCCCGATCGTCCGCGTCTCGGCGCTGAAGGCGCTCGAGGGCGACGACACCTGGGCCGAGGCCATCGTCCAGCTGATGGACGCGGTCGACGAGGCCATCCCGGAGCCGGAGCGGGACATCGAGAAGCCGTTCCTCATGCCGGTCGAGGACGTCTTCACGATCACCGGTCGCGGCACGGTCGTCACCGGCCGCATCGAGCGGGGCATCGTCAAGGTCAACGAGTCGGTCGACATCGTCGGCATCCGGCCCAACAAGACCTCGACCACCGTCACCGGTGTCGAGATGTTCCGCAAGATCCTCGACGAGGGCCGGGCCGGCGAGAACGTCGGTCTGCTCCTGCGCGGCATCAAGCGTGAGGACGTGGAGCGCGGCCAGGTCGTCGTGAAGCCGGGTTCGATCACCCCGCACACCGAGTTCGAGGGCCAGGTGTACATCCTGGGCAAGGACGAGGGCGGCCGTCACACCCCGTTCTTCAACAACTACCGTCCGCAGTTCTACTTCCGGACGACCGACGTGACCGGCGTCGTGACCCTCCCGCAGGGCACCGAGATGGTCATGCCGGGTGACAACACCACCATGAGCGTTCAGCTGATCCAGCCGATCGCCATGGAGGAGGGCCTGCAGTTCGCCATCCGTGAGGGTGGCCGGACCGTGGGTGCCGGACAGGTCACCAAGATCAACTCCTGAGGTGGCGGGGGCGTCCGGCCGGACCCGATCCGGCCGGCCGCCCTCCGATCCACCCCCCGGTCGAGGGTGCTACACGAGCGTGTGGCATCCTTGACGGGTTGCACGATGAGCATGGCGCGCGGAAGCGCCGCCCCTGTTCCCGGACCTCCGGTAGTCCAGGTGTCGCGCCCCACGCGCCATGTTCCTTGTGACCCCCCGGCCGTGAGGCCGGGATAACCGAGTGACATGCCCGCCCCAAGGGGGTGGGACGCGGTGACCCGGGCACGACCATGGGAACCGGGCGCGACACGCCCGACCTCGTGGACCGGAGAGCCCCGGCAGGAGCGAGGTCCCGGAGCACCGGGACCACTCCGAGCCGACAGACCTGAACAGAGCACGGGCCGCAGCCGGCCGCAGACGGTGGAGAGCTCGCGCCGTGCTGTCTCGAACGGGGCCGACACCGCGCAACCCCCGCGGCAGGAAGAAGAGGACGACCGACGACCATGGCGGGACAGAAGATCCGCATCAGGCTCAAGGCCTATGACCACGAGGCAATCGACGCGTCTGCTCGCAAGATCGTGGAGACCGTGACGCGTACCGGTGCCCGGGTCGTCGGCCCCGTGCCGTTGCCGACCGAGAAGAACGTGTACTGCGTCATCCGCTCGCCGCACAAGTACAAGGACTCGCGCGAGCACTTCGAGATGCGCACGCACAAGCGGCTGATCGACATCCTCGACCCGACGCCGAAGACCGTCGACGCGCTCATGCGCATCGACCTCCCGGCGAGCGTCGACGTCAACATCCAGTAGGCGTGGGGGCGAAGACGATGAAGACGACTGCGACCAAGCAGACGAAGAAGGTCACCGGGATCCTGGGCACCAAGCTCGGGATGACCCAGGTGTTCGACGAGAACAACCGCGTCGTGCCGGTCACCGTGGTTCAGGCCGAGCCGAACGTCGTGACCCAGGTGCGCTCCGAGGAGACCGACGGCTACACCGCCGTCCAGCTGGCCTACGGCGCCATCGACCCGCGCAAGGTGAACAAGCCGGAGACCGGCCACTTCACCAAGGCGGGCGTCACGCCGCGCCGGCACCTGCTGGAGCTGCGCACCTCCGACGCCGCCGACTACACGCCGGGCCAGGAGATCACCGTCGAGGCGTTCGCCGAGGTGGCCGAGGTCGACGTGGTCGGCGTGACCAAGGGCAAGGGCTTCGCCGGTGTCATGAAGCGTCACGGCTTCCACGGCCTGGGCGCCTCGCACGGCACCCAGCGCAAGCACCGTTCGCCGGGCTCCATCGGCGGCTGCGCCACCCCGGGCCGCGTGTTCAAGGGTGTGCGGATGGCCGGCCGGATGGGCTCGAACCGCCAGACCACGCAGAACCTGAAGGTTCACCGGGTGGACGCCGAGCGCGGCCTGCTGCTCATCAAGGGCGCGGTCCCCGGTCCCCGCGGTGGGCTCGTCGTGGTGAAGACCCCCGCGAAGGGTGATGGCAAGTGAGCACCGTGCAGATCAAGACCCCCGAGGGCACCGCGAAGGGCAGCGTCGAGCTGCCGGAGCACGTCTTCGACACGACGGCGAACATCGCGCTGATGCACCAGGTGGTGACCGCGCAGCTGAACGCGGCCCGCCAGGGCACGCACGACACCAAGGGCCGCGGCGAGGTCCGCGGCGGTGGCCGCAAGCCGTACCGGCAGAAGGGCACCGGCCGCGCCCGTCAGGGCTCGGTCCGCGCGCCGCAGTTCGCCGGCGGTGGCATCGTGCACGGCCCGACGCCGCGCGACTACTCGCAGCGGACCCCGAAGAAGATGAAGGCCGCCGCCCTGCGTGGCGCCCTCTCCGACCGGGCCCGCGCCGGCCGTGTGCACGTCGTGACCGAGTTCCTGGCCGAGGGCACGCCCTCGACGAAGGCGGCCCGCAAGGTCCTCGAGACCGTGCTGCCCGAGGCCGGGACCAGCCGGGTGCTGGCCGTCGTCGAGCGCGGCGCCGAGACCACCCTGCTGAGCCTGCGCAACCTGCCGCAGGTGCACCTGATCGCGCCGGACCAGCTGAACACCCACGACGTGCTGATCAACGATGTCGTGCTGTTCACGCAGGTGGCGTTGGACGAGTTCCTGGCGGGCCCGGTCGCGAAGCCGAAGGCCGCCGGCCGGCGTTCCGCCGGCACCGCTGAGGAGGCCGACAAGTGATCACGGACCCGCGGGACGTGTTGCTGCGTCCGGTCGTCTCGGAGAAGAGCTACGGGCTGCTCGACGAGCGCCAGTACACCTTCATCGTCGCGCCGGACGCGAACAAGACCCAGATCAAGATCGCCGTGGAGAAGGTGTTCGGGGTCAAGGTGACCAGCGTGAACACGCTGAACCGCCCGGGCAAGCGCAAGCGCTCCCGCACCGGCTACGGCAAGCGCAAGGACACCAAGCGCGCGGTCGTCACGCTCTCCCCGGAGAGCAAGACGATCGACGTCTTCGGTGGCCCGGCGAGCTGAGGGAGCGAGCAGACCGATGGCCATTCGTAAGTACAAGCCGACGACGTCGGGCCGCCGTGGTTCGAGCGTCTCGGACTTCGCCGAGATCACCCGGGACCACCCGGAGAAGTCGCTGCTGCGCCCGCTGCACAACCGTGGCGGCCGCAACGTGCACGGGCGGGTCACCGCCCGGCACCAGGGTGGCGGCCACAAGCGTGCCTACCGCCTGATCGACTTCCGTCGCAACGACAAGGACGGGATCCCGGCGAAGGTCGCGCACATCGAGTACGACCCGAACCGCACCTCGCGGATCGCACTGCTGCACTACGCCGACGGCGAGAAGCGTTACATCATCGCGCCGGCCCGGCTGAAGCAGGGCGACCCGATCGAGAACGGCCCCCGGGCCGACATCAAGGTGGGCAACAACCTGCCGCTGCGCAACATCCCGACGGGCACCGTGGTGCACGCGATCGAGCTCCGCCCCGGTGGCGGCGCCAAGATCGCGCGCTCGGCCGGTGCCGGCGTCCAGCTGGTCGCCAAGGACGGGCCCTACGCGCAGCTGCGGATGCCCTCCGGCGAGATCCGCAACGTCGACGTCCGCTGCCGCGCGACGATCGGCGCGGTCGGCAACTCGGAGCACGCCAACATCAACTGGGGCAAGGCAGGCCGGATGCGGTGGAAGGGCAAGCGCCCGACCGTCCGTGGTGTCGCCATGAACCCGGTGGACCACCCGCACGGTGGTGGTGAGGGCAAGACCTCCGGTGGCCGCCACCCGGTCAACCCGGCCGGTACCCCCGAGGGCCGCACCCGCAAGAACAAGCCCTCCGACAAGTTGATCGTCCGCCGGCGCCGTACCGGCAAGAAGCGCTGAGCAGGGAGGTAAAGATGCCGCGCAGCCTGAAGAAGGGCCCCTTCGTGGACGACCACCTGCTCAAGAAGGTGGACGCCCTCAACGAGTCCGGCAAGAAGACCGTCATCCGCACGTGGTCCCGTCGGTCCACGATCATCCCGGACATGATCGGTCACACCATCGCGGTGCACGACGGCCGCAAGCACGTGCCGGTGTTCGTGTCCGACTCGATGGTCGGGCACAAGCTGGGCGAGTTCGCCCCGACCCGGACCTTCCGGGGACACATCAAGGACGACCGCAAGGCGCGTCGGCGCTAGAAGCCGGCCCGAGTAGCGACTAGGAGAGGTGGAGAAAGATGGCTGATGCTGTGAAGACAGCAGCCGACACCACCGGCGCTGCGCTCGAGCCGACTCGTGCGCGCGCCGTGGCAAGGTTCGTCCGCAGTTCGCCGATGAAGACCCGTCGTGTCGTGGACCTGGTCCGCGGCCTGCCGGTCGACGAGGCGCTCGCGATCCTGCGGTTCTCGCCGCAGGCTGCGGCCGAGCCGGTGGCGAAGGTCGTGGCGAGCGCCGCGGCCAACGCCCAGAACAACCTGGACCTGAACCCGGACACCCTCGTGGTGGCCGTGGCGATGGTCGACGAGGGCCCGACGCTCAAGCGGATCCGGCCGCGCGCCCAGGGGCGCGCCTACCGGATCCGCAAGCGGACGAGCCACATCACCATCGAGGTCGAGTCGGTCCCGAAGCGGACCCAGCAGGCCGGCCGTCGTGGTGCGAAGGGGAGGGCCCGCTGATGGGGCAGAAGATCAACCCGCACGGCTTCCGCCTGGGCATCACCACGGACTGGAAGTCCCGCTGGTACGCGGACAAGCAGTACTCGGAGTACGTCAAGGAGGACGTCGCGATCCGCCGCATGCTCTCCAAGGGCATGGAGCGGGCCGGCATCTCCAAGGTCGAGATCGAGCGGACCCGGGACCGGGTGCGGGTGGACATCCACACCGCCCGTCCGGGCATCGTGATCGGCCGGCGTGGCGCCGAGGCCGACCGGATCCGGGGCAACCTCGAGAAGCTGACCCGCAAGCAGGTCCAGCTGAACATCCTCGAGGTCAAGAACTCGGAGTCGGACGCGCAGCTCGTCGCCCAGGGCGTCGCCGAGCAGCTGTCGAACCGGGTCGCCTTCCGGCGGGCCATGCGCAAGGCCATCCAGTCGGCCATGCGCAGCCCGCAGGTCAAGGGCATCCGGGTCCAGTGCTCGGGCCGCCTCGGCGGTGCCGAGATGTCGCGGTCGGAGTTCTACCGCGAGGGCCGGGTCCCGCTGCACACGCTGCGCGCGGACATCGACTACGGCCTGTTCGAGGCCAGGACCTCCTTCGGCCGGATCGGCGTGAAGGTCTGGATCTACAAGGGCGACGTCGTCGGTGGCCGCCGCGAGGGCGCGCCCGCCGCCGAGGCGCCGGGCCGCGGCCCGCGCCGCGAGCGTCCGGCCCGCCGCCGGTCGGGTGCCTCGGGCACCACCGCGACCAGCACCGAGGCCGGGCGTGCCGCGCAGAGCGGCCAGGGCGGCGCGGCCACCGCGACCGTCGAGGCCCCGGCGTCCACCGACAACCAGAGCAACGGTGGGGAGAGCTAGAGATGCTGATCCCACGCAAGGTCAAGCACCGCAAGCAGCACCGGCCGAAGCGTAAGGGCATGGCCAGCGGCGGCACGGCGGTCACCTTCGGCGACTGGGGCATCCAGGCGCTGGAGCCGGCCTACGTGACCAACCGGCAGATCGAGTCCGCGCGTATCGCGATCAACCGGCACATCCGTCGTGGCGGGAAGATCTGGATCAACGTCTTCCCGGACATCCCGATGACGAAGAAGCCGGCCGAGACCCGGATGGGTTCCGGCAAGGGCTCGCCGGAGAAGTGGGTCACGAACGTGAAGCCGGGCCGGGTCCTCTTCGAGATGACCTACCCGAACAAGGAGACCGCTCACGAGGCGCTCCGCCGGGCCATCCACAAGCTGCCCATGAAGTGCCGGATCGTGTCCCGTGAGGGTGGTGACATCTGATGGCGAGCAGTGGCAACACCAAGGCTGCCGAGCTGCGCGAGCTCTCCGACGAGGAGCTGGTCGTGCGCGTCCGGGAGGCCAAGGAGGAGCTGTTCAACCTCCGCTTCCAGATGGCCACCGGGCAGCTGGACAACAACCGGCGGCTGCGGGCCGTCCGCCACGACATCGCGCGTTGCTACACGGTGATGCGTGAGCGTGAGCTCGGCCTGTCCGCCGCCCCGACCGAGAGCGAGGGCGCGGCGTGACTGAGCAGGCCAGCACCGAGCAGAACACCCAGCGCGGGGAGCGCAAGGTCCGCGAGGGCCTGGTCGTGTCCGACAAGATGGAGAAGACGATCGTCGTCTCCCTCGAGGACCGCGTGAAGCACCCCCTGTACGGCAAGGTCATCCGCCGGACCAGCAAGGTCAAGGCGCACGACGAGGGGAACACCGCCGGCGTCGGCGACCGTGTTCGCCTCATGGAGACCCGCCCGCTGTCGGCGACCAAGCGCTGGCGGCTGGTGGAGATCCTCGAGAAGGCCAAGTAGGAGTCACAGTGATCCAGCAGGAGTCGCGGCTGCGCGTCGCCGACAACACCGGTGCCAAGGAGATCCTGTGCATCCGGGTGCTGGGCGGCTCCGCGCGGCGCTACGCCGGGATCGGCGACGTCATCGTCGCCACGGTCAAGGAGGCCATCCCCGGCGCCGGCGTGAAGCGCGGTGACGTCGTCAAGGCGGTCATCGTGCGCACCAAGAAGGAGAAGCGCCGTCCCGACGGCAGCTACATCCGTTTCGACGAGAACGCCGCTGTCCTGATCAAGCCGGACAACGGACCTCGGGGGACCCGAATCTTCGGCCCGGTCGGGCGCGAGCTGCGCGACCGCAAGTTCATGAGGATCATCTCCCTCGCTCCGGAGGTGCTCTGATTCATGAAGGCGAAGATGAAGGTGAAGAAGGGCGACACCGTGCTGGTGATCGCCGGTAAGGACAAGGGCGCCAAGGGCAAGGTCATCGCGGCCTACCCGGAGCGTCAGCGCGTGCTGGTCGAGGGCGTGAACCGGATCAAGAAGCACACCCGGATCAGCCAGAACCAGCGTGGAGCCGAGAGCGGCGGGATCGTCACCCAGGAGGCGGCCATCCACGTCTCGAACGTGATGGTCGTCGACTCCGACGGCAAGCCGACCCGCGTCGGCCGGTCGACCGTCGAGGGCGAGGACGGCACGTCCCGCCGGGTCCGGATCTCCAAGCGCAACGGGAAGGAGATCTGAGATGACCACCGCAGAGAAGACCCTCCCGCGTCTCAAGCAGCGCTACCGCGACGAGATCCTCGACAAGCTCCGTGAGGACTTCGGCTACACCAACGTCATGCAGATCCCCGGCCTGACCAAGGTCGTGGTGAACATGGGTGTCGGTGACGCCGCCCGGGACTCGAAGCTGATCGACGGCGCCCTGCGCGACCTGGCCATCATCACCGGCCAGAAGCCGCAGCTGCGCCGCGCGACCAAGTCGATCGCGCAGTTCAAGCTGCGCGAGGGCATGCCGATCGGCGCCAAGGTGACCCTCCGGAACGACCGCATGTGGGAGTTCCTGGACCGGCTGCTGACGATCGCGCTGCCGCGTATCCGGGACTTCCGGGGTCTGTCCGGCGACCAGTTCGACGGTCGCGGCAACTACACGTTCGGCCTCACCGAGCAGTCGATGTTCCACGAGATCGACCCGGACACCATCGACCGCCCGCGGGGCATGGACATCACCGTGGTGACCACCGCGACCACGAACGCCGAGGGCCGGGCGCTGCTGCGTCACCTGGGCTTCCCGTTCAAGGAGAACTGAGCGAATGGCGAAGAAGGCGCTCATCAACAAGGCGAACGCGACGCCCAAGTTCGCGGTTCGCGGTTACACCCGCTGCCAGAAGTGCGGCCGGCCGCGTGCGGTCTTCCGCAAGTTCGGCCTCTGCCGCGTGTGCCTGCGCGACATGGCACACGCCGGCGAGCTGCCGGGTGTGAGCAAGTCCAGCTGGTGATCCGAGAGGCCCCGCGCCGCGGGGCCCGGGTCGACCCGATCGCCGAAGGCCCGCACCGGCACGGCGCCCCGAGCAGGGGCGCCGCGCCGGTACGCGGAACCACGGTGGGAAAGAGACAGACACCATGACGATGACCGATCCGATCGCAGACATGCTCACCCGTCTGCGGAACGCGAACTCGGCCTACCACGACCGCGTGGTGATGCCGCACTCCAAGCTGAAGGTCTCCATCGCGGAGATCCTGCAGAAGGAGGGCTACATCGCCGCCCACCACACCGAGGACGCCGAGGTCGGCAAGTCCCTGGTCGTCGAGCTGAAGTACGGCCGCAACCGGGAGCGGAGCATCGCCGGCCTGCGCCGGGTCTCCAAGCCCGGTCTGCGGGTCTACGCGAAGTCGACGAACCTGCCGCGGGTCCTCGGGGGCCTCGGCGTGGCGATCATCTCGACCTCGCGGGGTCTGATGACCGACCAGCAGGCCTACCGGAGCGGCGTGGGCGGGGAAGTCCTCGCCTACGTCTGGTGAGAGAGGGGTAACGAACGATGTCTCGCATCGGAAAGCTGCCCGTCACCGTCCCGTCCGGCGTGGAGATCACCATCGACGGCCGCACGGTCACCGCGAAGGGCCCCAAGGGCACCCTGTCGCACACCGTCGTCGAGCCGATCTCGGTCGAGCGCGACGACGACGGTGCGGTGCTGGTGAAGCGCCCGAACGAGGAGCGCGAGGTCCGGGCCTTCCACGGCCTGTCCCGCTCCCTCGTCAACAACATCGTGGTCGGCGTCAGCGCCGGCTACGAGAAGAAGCTGGAGATCCACGGCGTCGGTTACCGGGTCCAGCTCAAGGGCTCGAACCTGGAGTTCGCCCTGGGCTACTCGCACCCGGTCGTGATCGAGCCGCCGGAGGGGATCACCTTCGCGGTCGAGTCCCCGACCCGGTTCTCGGTTTCCGGTATCGACAAGCAGCTGGTCGGCGAGATCGCCGCGAACATCCGGAAGCTGCGCCGCCCGGACCCGTACAAGGGCAAGGGCGTGCGGTACGCCGGCGAGCAGGTCCGCCGCAAGGTCGGGAAGACGGGTAAGTGATGGCCGAGAACGACACCGTGTCGGGTGCCGCCCGGCGGCGGATGGCGTCGCAGGTGGCGCGTGCGCGCCGCGACTCGCGCCTCCGCCGGCACGCCCGGCTCCGCAAGAAGATCTCCGGGACGCCGGTGCGCCCGCGCCTGGCGGTCAACCGCTCGTCGCGGCACATCACCGTGCAGCTGATCGACGACCTGGCCGGGCACACCCTGGCGCACGCGTCGACGCTGGACACCGAGGTGCGCGGCGTGGACGGCGACAAGAAGGCCAAGGCGGCCAAGGTCGGCGAGCTCATCGCCGCCCGCGCCAAGGAGGCCGGCATCTCCGCGGTCGTGTTCGACCGCGGTGGGCTGCGCTACCACGGGCGGATCGCCGCCCTGGCCGATGCCGCCCGCGAGGGAGGCCTGGAGTTCTGATGAACCAGACCGAGAACATTGAAGGGATCGTCTGATGCCGGGACGTACGCGGCGTGACGGCGGAGGGCCCGGCGGCGGTGGCAACGACAACCGCAACAGCCGGGACCGCCGCGACGGTGGCCGTGGCGGGGCGGCCCAGGACAAGACCCCGTACATCGAGCGGCTGGTCACGATCAACCGCGTGGCCAAGGTCGTCAAGGGCGGCCGCCGGTTCAGCTTCACCGCGCTGATGATCGTCGGCGACGGTGACGGCCTGGTGGGCGTCGGCTACGGCAAGGCCAAGGAGGTGCCGGCCGCGATCGCCAAGGGCGTGGAGGAGGCGAAGAAGAACTTCTTCCGCGTCCCGCGCATCGGCGGCACGATCGTGCACCGCGTGCAGGGTGAGGCCGCCGCGGGCGTCGTCATGCTGCGCCCGGCCTCGCCGGGTACCGGTGTCATCGCCGGCGGCCCGGTCCGCGCGGTGCTGGAGTGCGCGGGGATCTCGGACATCCTGTCCAAGTCCCTTGGCTCCGACAACGCGATCAACATCGTGCACGCCACGGTGGCCGCGCTGAAGGCGGTGCAGCGTCCGGAGGAGGTCGCGGCCCGCCGCGGCCTGCCGCTCGAGGACGTCGCCCCGGCCAGCATGATGCGTCAGCGCGCCGAGGCCGACGCGGCGAGGGTGTGAGCGACATGGCCACGTTGAGGATCACCCAGGTGAAGAGCCGGATCGGGGCGAAGCAGAACCAGCGCGACACGCTGCGTTCGCTGGGCCTGCGCAAGATCCGGCAGACGGTGGAGCGCCCGGACACCCCGCAGAACCGCGGGTACGTCCACACGGTGCGCCACCTCGTGACCGTGGAGGAGGTGGCGCAGTGAGCACTGCGGACGAGAACTCCGGCAGCGGCGTGATCAAGCTGCACGACCTGCGTCCGGCTCCGGGCTCGAAGACCGCCAGGACCCGGGTGGGTCGCGGCGAGGGCTCGAAGGGCAAGACCGCGGGCCGCGGCACCAAGGGCACCAAGGCCCGCAAGACAGTGTCGCCGCGCTTCGAGGGCGGGCAGATGCCGCTGCACATGCGGCTGCCCAAGCTCAAGGGCTTCAAGAACCGGTTCAAGGTCGAGTACCAGGTCGTGAACGTCGGCGACCTCGCCACCCTGTTCCCGCAGGGCGGCGAGATCGGCCCGGCCGAGCTGGTCGAGGCCGGTGCGGTGCGCCGCAACCAGCTGGTGAAGGTGCTCGGCGAGGGTGAGCTCTCGGGCGTCGCCCTCACCGTGAAGGCACACAAGTTCTCCGCCTCCGCCCGGGAGAAGATCTCGGCGGCGGGCGGCTCGGTCACCGAGCTCTGACCCGGACCGAGCACAGAACACCGCCACGGCGCCGTCCATGTGCCCGTGACCCGCTCCAGCGGGTCGGGGCCCGTGGGCGGCGCCGAGGCGTTTCCGGGCCGCTGTTAGAGTCACGATCGGGCCTCGGGTCCACGTGCAGCGGGAGCGGCGCGGCCACGGCCGGGTCCCCCGCAGGGAGGGACCGTTCGGTCCCCACCCGGCCCGGGAGGCGCGGAACGCGCCCCCCATCCGGCCGACCCCGTCCGGGGCCGGCGCAGGCGGTGTCGGGCCGCCGACGTCGTAGGAGGATCACCGAGTGCTCAGCGCAGTCCGGTCGGCCCTGACCACGCCGGATCTCCGCAAGAAGATCCTCTTCACGCTGGCGATCGTGGCGGTGTACCGGCTCGGGGCGAACATCCCCTCGCCGGGGGTGTCCTACCCGAACATCCAGGAATGCGTCCGCCAGGTCGAGGGCGGCGACAATGCGAGCGTCTACTCGCTGATCAACCTGTTCTCCGGCGGGGCACTGCTCCAGCTGTCGATCTTCGCGCTGGGCATCATGCCCTACATCACCGCGAGCATCATCGTGCAGCTGCTGCAGGTCGTCATCCCGCGGTTCGAGCAGCTGAAGAAGGAAGGCCAGTCCGGCCAGGCGAAGCTGACGCAGTACACCCGGTACCTGACGATCGGCATCGCGATCCTGCAGGCGACCGGGTTCGTGGCGCTCGCCGAGCGCGGGCAGCTGTTCCAGGGCTGCGCGCTGCCGATCATCCCGGACTCGTCGGTCTTCACCCTGGTCGTCATCGTGACCACGATGGTCGCCGGCACCACGCTGGTGATGTGGCTGGGCGAGCAGGTGACCGAGCGCGGCGTCGGCAACGGCATGTCGCTGCTCATCTTCGCCTCGATCGCGCACCGGATCCCGGCCGAGGGCCGGCTCATCCTGGAGAACTCCGGTGGCCTGGTCTTCGCCGGTGTCTGCGTGTTCGGCCTCGCCATCATCGCGAGCGTCGTGTTCGTCGAGAACGGCCAGCGGCGGATCCCGGTCCAGTACGCCAAGCGGATGGTCGGGCGCCGGATGTACGGCGGCACCTCGACCTACCTCCCGCTGAAGGTCAACCAGGCCGGCGTCGTGCCGGTGATCTTCGGCAGCTCGCTGCTGTACCTGCCCGACCTGGTGGCCCGGCTCGCCGGGAACGAGGGCGGCTGGTTCCAGCAGTTCGTGCAGACCTATCTGGTCGATCAGTCCAGTCCTGTGCACATCGTCATGTACATGGCGCTGATCATCTTCTTCACGTACTTCTACGTCGGGATCACGTTCAACCCGGACGACCGCGCCGAGGACATGAAGAAGTACGGCGGCTTCATCCCGGGCATCCGGCCGGGCCGCCCGACCGCCGAGTACCTGAACTTCGTGCTCAGTCGCATCACCCTGCCGGGATCGCTCTACCTCGGCATCATCGCGGTGCTCCCGAACTTCTTCCTCGGCATCACCGGCACCGGGCAGAACCAGAACTTCCCGTTCGGCGGGACGGCCGTTCTGATCATGGTGACAGTGGGCCTCGACACCCTGAAGCAGATCGAGAGCCAGCTCATGCAGCGGAACTACGAGGGTTTCCTGCGTTAGGCTCGCCGCAGCGTGGCCGTGCGGGAACCCCGGTCGGGGCCCCGGCCTCGGATCGGGTGCCGTGGCACCGTGGCGCCGGCGGCGATGCCGGTGCCGAGCAGATGAGACTTCAGGAGGTCGGGTTCGCGTGCGACTCGTTCTGGTGGGACCGCCCGGCGCGGGCAAGGGAACGCAGGCTGAGCAGATGGCGAAGCGGTTGGACGTCCCGCACATCTCGACGGGCGACCTGTTCCGCGCCAACCTCCGCGACGAGACCGAGCTCGGTCGCGAGGCGAAGCGGTACATGGACGCGGGGGACCTGGTCCCCGACGAGGTGACCGTGGGCATGGTCCGCGACCGCCTCGGCGACGCCGACACCGCGAAGGGCTTCATCCTCGACGGGTTCCCGCGCAACACCGCCCAGGCGGCGTCGCTCGGCGAGATCCTGGACGAGAAGGGCCTCCGGCTCGACGCGGTCGTGCAGTTCGACGTCGAGGACGAGGTCGTCGTGCAGCGGCTGCTCGGTCGCGGCCGCAGCGACGACAACGAGGACACCATCCGCAACCGGCAGCGCGTGTACCGCGAGGAGACCGCGCCGCTGCTGGACCACTACCGTGACCAGCTGGTCACCATCGACGCGGTCGGCGAGGTCGACGAGATCACCGACCGGGTGTTCGCGGCGCTGAAGAAGTACGGCGCCTGACACCCGGCCGCCGGCGTCGGCCGGCACCGCGAGGAACCGAGGGAACGCATGAACGGTCGAGGCGGCCTCCGCGGCGCCATCGCCCGCTACCGGGGCCGGGACATCGAGCTCAAGACCCTGCGCCAGCTGGAGGCGATGCGGGAGGCGGGCGCGCTGGTCGCGGCCACCCTGGCCGCGGTCACCGAGCAGGCGAAGCCGGGTGTGAGCACGGCCGAGCTGGACGCGCTGGCCGAGCAGACCATCCGGGACGGCGGAGCCGTCCCGTCGTTCCTCGGCTACCACGGCTTCCCGGCGAGCATCTGCGCGTCGGTGAACGAGCAGATCGTGCACGGCATCCCGTCGTCGTCGCAGGTGCTGGCCGAGGGTGACCTGCTGTCGGTGGACTGCGGCGCGATCCTGGACGGCTGGCACGGAGACTCGGCGGTCACGATCGCGGTCGGCGACGTGGCGCCCGCCGATCTCGCACTGTCCGCCGCCTGCCGGTCGGCGCTGGACGCCGGCATCCTCGCGGTGCAGCCCGGCGCCCGGCTCACCGACATCTCCTACGCCGTGCAGGAGGCCTGCCGGGCGGCGGCCGAGGCGGACGGCGCCGACTACGGGATCGTGGCCGAGTACGGCGGGCACGGCATCGGCACCTCGATGCACATGGACCCGTTCCTGCCCAACCACGGCGAGCCGGGCCGCGGTCCGCGGCTGCGGCCCGGGATGGCACTCGCGGTCGAGCCGATGCTCGTCGCGGGCGACCCGGAGACCCTGGAGCTGCCGGATGGCTGGACGGTCGTCACCGCCGCCGGCGGCCGCGCCGTGCACTGGGAGCACACCGTCGCCGTCACCGAGGACGGGCCCTGGCTGCTGACCGCGCTGGCCGGCGCGCCGGACCGGCCCGGAGCCTGAGCCCACCGCCGGATCGACGCCGTCCGGGGCGACACCGTCCGGATCGATCCAGGCGATCGATCAAGCACTCACCGGGCGGGTAGTCCGCGTCACGTCGCGGGACCATGGACCGTTGCGGGTGGACTAGGTTCCCGGCATGGGCGAAGAGGCCGGGCGGGACGACCCGCAGAAGACGGTCACGGTCGGTGTGCCGACGGAGATCCGGGCGGGCGAGCGCCGGGTGGCGCTGGTACCGAAGGTGATCGGGAAGCTCGGCGGGCGTGGTGCGACCGTCGTGGTCGAGGCCGGGGCCGGCGCGGGTGCGCTGATCCCGGACGAGGAGTTCACGCAGGCGGGCGCCTCGATCGGCGATCCCTGGGCGTGCGACGTGGTCGCGGTGGTGAACCCGCCGACCACCGAGCAGATCGGGAAGCTCCGCCAGGACCAGGTCCTGGTCGGATTCCTGTCGCCGCTCACCGACCCGGAGACCGTGCAGCAGCTGCGCGACGCCGGTGTCACCGCGTTCGCGATGGAGTCGATCCCGCGGATCTCCCGGGCGCAGGGCATGGACGCGCTGTCGTCGCAGGCGAACGTGGCGGGCTACAAGGCGGTGCTGGCCGCGGCCGAGCACTCCACCCGCTTCTTCCCGATGCTGACGACGGCGGCGGGCACCGTGAAGCCGGCCACCGCGCTGGTGCTCGGGGTCGGCGTCGCCGGACTGCAGGCGCTGGCCACCGCGAAGCGGCTCGGGGCCCGGACCACCGGCTACGACGTCCGGCCGGAGGTCGCCGACCAGGTGCGCTCGCTGGGCGCGCAGTGGCTCGACCTGGGCATCGACGCGGCCGGTGAGGGCGGCTACGCCCGCGAGCTCACCGACGAGGAGCGGGCCAGGCAGCAGCAGGCCCTGGAGGACGCGATCACCGGCTTCGACGTCGTCATCACCACCGCGCTGGTGCCGGGCCGGACCGCGCCGCGGCTGGTCAGCGCCGCCGCGGTGGAGGGCATGCGGCCGGGCAGCGTGATCGTCGACCTGGCGGGCGAGGCGGGCGGCAACTGCGAGCTGACCGAGCCGGGGGAGACCGTCGTCCGGCACGACGTGACGATCGTGTCCCCGCTGAACCTCCCGGCCGCGATGCCCGAGCACGCGTCCGAGCTGTACGCCCGCAACGTCACCGCGCTGCTGGAGCTGCTGGTCACCGACGGCGAGCTGTCCCCGGACTTCTCCGACGAGGTACTGGCGAAGTCCTGCGTCACCCGTGAGGAGGAGGTGTCCTGATGGACTCCGGACTGCTGGCGAACATCGCCATCCTGGTGCTGGCCGGCTTCGTCGGCTTCGCGGTGATCTCGAAGGTCCCGAACACCCTGCACACCCCGCTGATGTCGGGCACCAACGCCATCCACGGCATCGTGCTGCTCGGCGCGATCGTGGTACTCGGGCGTGAGGAGGTCGGCGTCGTGGACGCGATCATCCTGGTCGTCGCGATCGTGTTCGGCGTGATCAACGTGGTCGGCGGCTTCCTGGTCACCGACCGGATGCTCGGCATGTTCAAGGGCAAGCAGCCGGGCCGGGCCGGCACCGGCGCCGAGAAGAACGGGAGCGGCTCGTGAGCGGCCACACGGAGATCCTCGCCGCCACCGACACCCTGGCGACCGGTCCGCTGGCCGTGGTCGTCCCGGTGCTCTACATCATCGCGTTCGCGCTGTTCATCTACGGCCTGTCCGGGCTGACCGGCCCGAAGACCGCGGTGCGCGGCAACTGGATCGCCGCGGTCGGCATGGCCATCGCGGTCGGCGCGACGCTGCTGCTGGTCCAGGCGAACTGGCTGCTGATCATCCTCGGCCTGGTGGTCGGCACGATCCTCGGCGTGCCGTCCGCGCGCAACGTGCGGATGACCCAGATGCCGCAGATGGTCGCGCTGTTCAACGGCGTCGGCGGTGGCGCCGTCGCGCTGATCGCCTGGGCCGAGTTCCGCAACACCGACGGCTTCGTCGACACCGCGCTCTACGTCGTCATCGCCACCATGTTCGCGGCGATCGTCGGGTCGATCTCGTTCTGGGGCTCGCTGATCGCGTTCGGCAAGCTGCAGGAGATCCTGCCCGGCCGCCCGATCGGCCTCGGCCGGGCGCAGCAGCCGCTGAACCTGCTGCTGCTGGTGCTCGCGGTGGTCGCCGCCGTCGTCGCCGGGCTCGGCGGGGCGGGCGAGATCTGGGTGATCGCGGTGCTGCTGCTGGCCGCGGTGGTCGGCGTGCTCGTCGTGCTGCCGATCGGCGGCGCCGACATGCCGGTCGTCATCTCGCTGCTGAACGCCATGACCGGCCTGTCCGCCGCGGCCGCCGGGCTCGCGCTGAACAACACCGCGATGATCGTCGCCGGCATGATCGTCGGCGCCTCCGGCTCGATCCTGACCAACCAGATGGCCGTCGCGATGAACCGGACCATCCCGGCGATCGTCGCCGGCGGGTTCGGCGGGACGCAGGCCGCGGCGGCCGACGACGGGGTGGAGCGGACCGTCAAGTCCACCTCCGCGGCCGACGCGGCCATCCAGATGGCCTACGCGTCGCAGGTGATCGTCGTCCCCGGCTACGGGATGGCGGTGGCCCAGGCCCAGCACGCGGTCAAGGACATGGCCAAGCTGCTGGAGAGCAAGGGCGTCGAGGTCAAGTACGCGATCCACCCGGTGGCCGGCCGGATGCCCGGGCACATGAACGTGCTGCTCGCCGAGGCCGACGTCTCCTACGACGCGCTCAAGGAGATGGACGACATCAACGACGAGTTCTCCCGCACCGACGTGACGCTGGTGATCGGGGCGAACGACGTCACCAACCCGGCCGCCCGCAACGACCCGTCCAGCCCGATCCACGGGATGCCGATCCTGAACGTCGACGAGTCGCGCAACGTCATCGTGCTCAAGCGCTCGATGGGCTCGGGCTTCGCCGGCATCGACAATCCGCTGTTCTTCCAGGACAACACCTCGATGCTGTTCGGTGACGCGAAGAGCTCGGTGGAGAGCGTCAGCGAGGAGCTGAAGGCCCTCTAGCCGCCCGGGCCGCACACGCGCGCGGGAACCCACCGGTCCGGTACCGTCGACGGTGCCGACCCGTGGGTCACCCCGCGTGCACCCGCCCCGCCCGACCTCCGTACACTGGACAGCCGGTGCGCTCTGTGGCGCCGGTTCCGTCGTGTTCCCACACCCGGCCCGGGCCCGTTCGTGCGCATCCGCCGCCCCGCCGGTCAGGCCGGCAGGGTGGAGCAACCGACACCTGTCACGGATAGCGGAGGACATGGCCAAGAAGGACGGGGCGATCGAGGTCGAGGGCCGGGTCGTCGAACCCCTGCCGAACGCGATGTTCCGGGTGGAGCTGGAGAACGGCCACCGGGTTCTCGCGCACATCAGCGGGAAGATGCGCCAGCACTACATCCGGATCCTTCCGGAGGACCGGGTGGTGGTCGAGCTGTCGCCCTACGACCTCAGCCGCGGCCGCATCGTCTACCGCTACAAGTGACTGCCGTGCACGTCACGGTCGGTCGCATGCCCCAGAAGAACAACGGACAGAGGCAGACGACGTGAAGGTCAAGCCGAGCGTCAAGAAGATCTGCGACAAGTGCCAGGTGATCCGCCGCAACGGCCGGATCATCGTGATCTGCTCGAACCTGCGCCACAAGCAGCGCCAGGGCTGATCACCGCCGGACCCGGCGGGCAGCTGTCGTGATCGTCTGATCGCTTCAGAAATGCTTCAGAGAAGCCCCCGACGTACCCGTCGGGCCACGAGGGCCCGGAGGCACCCCCGGAACCAGGCCGGGGCCCGCATCGCAGCGGCGGAGCGGGACGGACGTCGGGAAGACCTGGCACGAGAACCGAATGGAGACAACGCCGCATGGCACGTGTTGCCGGCGTCGACCTCCCCCGCGAGAAGCGGATGGAGATCGCGCTCACCTACATCTACGGGGTCGGACGAGCCCGGTCCAAGGAGATCCTCGAGGGCACGGCGATCAGCCCTGACCTGCGGTCGAAGGACCTGACCGACGAGGACGTCACCAAGCTCCGCGACTACATCGAGGAGCACCTGCGGGTCGAGGGTGACCTGCGCCGCGAGGTGCAGGCGGACATCCGCCGCAAGATCGAGATCGGCTCGTACCAGGGCATCCGCCACCGTCGCGGTCTCCCGGTCCGCGGCCAGCGCACGAAGACCAACGCGCGCGGCCGCAAGGGTCCGAAGAAGACCGTCGCCGGTAAGAAGAAGGCAGGTAAGAAGTAATGCCGCCCCGCGCACGCCAGGGCACCGGACCCAAGAAGGTCCGCCGTCGCGAGAAGAAGAACGTCGCGCACGGGCACGCCCACATCAAGAGCACGTTCAACAACACGATCGTGTCGATCACCGACCCGACCGGTGCCGTCATCGCCTGGGCCTCGTCCGGCAACGTCGGCCTCAAGGGCTCGCGCAAGTCGACGCCGTTCGCCGCGCAGCTGGCCGCCGAGAACGCGGCCCGCAAGGCCGCCGAGCACGGCATGAAGAAGGTCGACGTCTTCGTGAAGGGCCCGGGCTCGGGCCGCGAGACCGCGATCCGCTCGCTGCAGGCCGCCGGCCTCGAGGTGGGCACCATTTCCGACGTCACCCCGCAGCCGCACAACGGCTGCCGTCCGCCCAAGCGGCGCCGGGTCTAGGGGAAGGGGAGTACAACCATGGCTCGCTACACCGGCCCCATGACCCGCAAGTCGCGCCGACTGAAGACCGACCTCGTCGGCGGCGACCAGGCGTTCGAGCGTCGTCCCTACCCGCCCGGCCAGCACGGCCGGATCCGGATCAAGGAGACCGAGTACCTCCTGCAGCTGCAGGAGAAGCAGAAGGCGCGCTTCGGCTACGGGCTGCAGGAGAAGCAGCTCCGCAGCTACTACGAGGAGGCGCACCGCCGGGAGGGCAAGACCGGCGACGAGCTGCTGCAGATCCTCGAGTCGCGTCTGGACAACGTCGTGTACCGGGCGGGTCTCGCCCGTACCCGGCGGATGGCCCGCCAGCTGGTGAACCACGGCCACTTCCTGGTCAACGGGAAGCGCGTGGACATCCCCAGCTACCGGGTCTCCCGCTACGACATCATCGACGTCCGCGACAAGTCGCGGAACACCGATCCGTTCGTGATCGCCCGGGAGACCCAGGGCGAGCGTCCGGTTCCGGCGTGGCTGCAGGTCGTTCCGTCGACGCTGCGCATCCTGGTCCACCAGCTGCCCGAGCGCGCTCAGATCGACACCCAGGTCACCGAGCAGCTCATCGTCGAGTTCTACTCGAAGTAGCTCGACATCCCGCCGCCCCGCAGGGAGGGGCGGCGGTGCACTGCGGCGTCAAATAGCGGTCGTCGCAGGTGTCGTAAGGAGGCACACACCCATGCTGATCTCTCAGCGACCCGCCCTCACCGAGGACGTCGTCACCGAGACCCGGTCCCGGTTCGTCATCGAGCCGCTGGAGCCGGGCTTCGGCTACACGCTCGGCAACTCCCTGCGCCGGACGCTGCTGTCGTCCATCCCCGGCGCCGCCGTCACCTCCATCCGGATCGACGGCGTCCTGCACGAGTTCACCACCGTGCCGGGGGTCAAGGAGGACGTCACCGACATCATCCTGAACCTCAAGGAGCTCGTCGTGAGCTCCGAGGAGGACGAGCCGGTGACCATGTACCTGCGCAAGCAGGGCCCGGGCGCGGTCACCGCCGGCGACATCGTGCCGCCGGCCGGTGTCACCGTGCACAACCCGGACCTGCACATCGCCTCGCTGAACGACAAGGGCCGGCTCGAGGTCGAGCTCGTCGTCGAGCGCGGCCGCGGGTACGTCCCGGCGATGCAGAACAAGGCCACCGGTGCCGAGATCGGCCGGATCCCGGTCGACTCGATCTACTCCCCGGTGCTGAAGGTGACCTACAAGGTCGAGGCCACGCGAGTCGAGCAGCGCACCGACTTCGACAAGCTCGTCCTCGATGTCGAGTCGAAGCCGTCCATCACCCCGCGGGACGCGCTGGCCTCGGCCGGCAAGACCCTGGTCGAGCTGTTCGGCCTGGCCCGCGAGCTGAACGTGGACGCCGAGGGCATCGAGATCGGCCCCTCCCCGCAGGAGGCGGACACCATCGCGGCGTTCGCGATGCCGATCGAGGAGCTGGACCTCACGGTCCGGTCCTACAACTGCCTCAAGCGCGAGGGCATCCACACGGTCGGCGAGCTCGTCGGCCGCAGCGAGGCGGACCTGCTCGACATCCGCAACTTCGGCGCCAAGTCGATCGACGAGGTCAAGATGAAGCTCGTCGGTCTCGGCCTGGCCCTCAAGGACAGCCCGCCCGGGTTCGACCCGTCGGCGGCGGCGAGCGACTACGGCGCCGACGGTGACAGCGGGTTCGACCCCGGCACCTTCGGTGACGACGGTCAGGACTACGCAGAAACGGAGCAGTTGTAGCCATGCCCCAGCCCACCAAGGGGGCCCGCCTCGGCGGGTCACCCGCGCACCAGCGGCTGATCCTGGCCAACCTGGCGACCTCGCTGTTCGAGCACGGCCGGATCACCACCACCGAGGCCAAGGCCCGGCGGCTGCGTCCGTACGCGGAGCGGCTGATCACCAAGGCCAAGGCCGGCGACCTGCACAACCGTCGCCAGATCATGAAGGTGATCCGCGACAAGTCGGTCGTGCACCGCCTCGTCACCGAGATCGGCCCGTTCTTCGCGGACCGCAACGGTGGCTACACCCGGATCACCAAGACGATGCCGCGCAAGGGCGACAACGCCCCGATGGCGGTCATCGAGCTGGTCCAGCAGAAGACGGTCACCGACGAGGCGAACCGCGCCCGCCGCGCGGCCGCCGCGCAGGCCGCCGACTCCGCCCCGGCGGAGGAGGCCACCGCTCCGGCGGACGAGGCCGCCACCGAGGAGACCGTCACCGAGGAGAGCACCTCCGCGGAGACGGTCACCGAGGAGACCGCCGAGGCCCCGTACGGCGAGGGCAGCCACGCCCCGCTGGACGACCCGGCGCAGGCCCCCGAGGGCTTCGAGATCAAGGGCAACGCCGACTCGATGCTCTACCACGTCCCCGGTTCGTCGCACTACGACCGCACCGTGGCCGAGGTCTGGTTCGCCAGCGAGGAGGCCGCCGAGGCCGCCGGTTTCGCGAAGCCGGCGTCCCAGCAGGAGTCCGACTCCTGAGCCAGCCGCACCACCCCGCCGGGCCCGCCGTCGACTCCGACGGCGGGCCCGGCGGCGTTGCCGCCCCGTTCCGGGTGCGGCTCGACATCGCCTACGACGGCACCGGCTTCTCCGGCTGGGCCGCGCAGCCCGACCGGCGCACCGTGCAGGGCGTGCTGACCGACGCGCTGTCCACCGTGCTGCGGGTCCCGCTGCGGCTGACCGTCGCCGGGCGCACCGACGCCGGGGTGCACGCCTCCGGGCAGGTCGCCCACGTCGACCTGCCGGGCGAGCTCGACACCCGGGTCGACGGGCTGCTCCGGCGGCTCAACCGGCTGCTGCCCGCCGACGTGCGGGTCCGCGCCGTCGGCCGGGTGCCGGACACCTTCGACGCCCGGTTCTCGGCGCTGCGCAGGCACTACCGCTACCGGGTCAGCACCGCGCCGTACGGCGCCGAGCCGCTGCGCGCGCGGGACACCGTCGCCTGGCCGCACGACCTCGATCCGGAGCCGATGAACGCCGCCTCGGCGCTGCTGCTCGGGGAGCACGACTTCGCCGCGTTCTGCAAGCGCCGCGAGGGCGCCACGACCGTACGCGCGCTGCAGCGGCTGGACTGGGCGCCCGCCGACGGCGAGCCCGGGGTGCTGGTCGCCTCGGTGTCGGCGGACGCGTTCTGCCACTCGATGGTGCGCAGCCTGGTCGGCGCGCTGCTGGAGGTCGGGCGCGGGCACCGCGATCCCGGCTGGCCGGCTGCTCTGCTCACCCGGACCGCGCGGGCGTCGGAGGTGCTGGTGGCGCCGCCGCACGGGCTGTCGCTGACCGGCGTCGACTACCCGGCCGACGACGAGCTCGCCGCGCGTGCCGACACCACCCGCAGGCTGCGGGTCGCGGGCGGCTAGCGACCCGGAGCGACCCGGGACGCTAGGTTCGCCGGCATGGACCCGAGCTGGCTGGACGTCGCGATCGCCGAGGCCCGGACCGGGCTGGCGTCCGGCGGGATCCCGATCGGCGCCGCCCTGGTCGGGCCGGACGGCGAGGTGCTGGGCCGCGGGCACAACCGCCGGGTGCAGGACGACGACCCGTCGGTGCACGCCGAGACCGCCGCCTTCCGGGATGCGGGCCGGCAACGCGACTACCGGGCGACGACGATGGTGACCACGCTGTCGCCCTGCTGGTACTGCTCGGGTCTGGTCCGCCAGTTCGGCATCGGCGCGGTGCTGGTCGGCGAGGCGCGCACCTTCCACGGCGGGCACGACTGGCTCGCCGGGCACGGCGTCCGGATCCGGGTGCTCGACGACGAGCGCTGCGTGGCGATGATGACCGCATTCGTCGCCGAGCGTCCCGAGCTGTGGAACGAGGACATCGGGGTCGCCCCGGGGTGACCTAGGCTGCCGCACGTGACGACCTTCGCCGTGCTCTACACCTACACCGACGACGACGACCGCCGGTTCGCCGCCCGTCCCGACCACCGCGCCTACCTGGAGGCGCAGCCCGGCCTGCTGGTCGCCGGGGCGTGGGCGCCGGACGAGCCCGCCGGCGGGCTGCTGGTGTTCCGGGCGGAGGACCGGGCCGAGGTGCAGGCCGTCGTCGACAGCGACCCGTACACCCTGGCCGGTGTGATCGCGGACGTGCAGATCCGCGAGTGGGCCCCGCCGCTCGGCCCGGTCGCCGCGGCGCTCACCGCCGACTCCTGAGCTCAGGCCCAGGGCCGCACCACCCGGCCCGCCCACGCCGCCAGCAGCGGCTCGTCGTGGCTGACCGCCAGCACGCCGAGCCCGCGGCCGGACACCTCGCCGGCCACCACCGAGACCAGGGCCGCGGTGGTGGAGGCGTCCAGCATCGCGGTCATCTCGTCGCACAGCAGGTAGTCCGGCCGGGGCGCCAGCGCCCGGGCGAGGCAGGCGCGCTGCAGCTGCCCGTCGGACACCTCGTGCGGGCGGCGTGGGCGCAGCTCGGCGGTCAGGCCGACCTGCCGGGCGACCTCGGCGACCCGGGCGTCCACCGCGGGAGCGGGCACACCGGCCGCGTGCAGCGGCTCGGCGACGATCCGGTCCAGGGTGAGCCGCGGGTCGGCCGCGGCGCGCGGCGACTGGAAGACCACCCCGATCCGCCTGCGCAGCGCCGCGGGCGCGTCGAAGCGGAACCGGCGCACCGGCTCGCCGTCCACCGACACGGTGCCCGACCACGGCGCGTGCAGCAGCGCCAGCACCCTGGTCAGGGTGGACTTCCCGCAGCCGGACGGCCCGGCCAGGCCGAGCACCGTCCCGGGCTCCACGGCCAGGTCGATCCGGTCGACGACCGGATGCCCGCGCCGCCAGCCCGCGGTCACCGCCTCCGCGCGCAGGCTCACGACGCCCGCCCCACCGGCCGGTGGCAGGACACCGTCCGGTCGCCGCGGCGGACCGGTGCGGGATCGCCGGAGCAGTCGTCGCGGGCCGGGCAGCGCGGCGCGAACGCGCAGCCCTCCGGCAGCGCCGAGAGCTCCGGTGGGTGGCCCGGCACCGGGGTGAACCCGGCGTCCGGAAGCGCACCCAGCAGGCCGGTCGTGTACGGGTGCCACGGGTCGGTGAACACGCCGTCCGCCGGGCCGCTCTCGACCAGCCGGGAGGCGTACATGACGGCGACGTCGTCGGCGACGTCGCGGGCCGCCCGCAGGTCGTGGGTGATCAGCAGGATGGCCCGGCCCTCCGCCGCCAGCCCGGCCAGCAGCGCGGTGACGTGCTCGACCAGCGGCCGGTCCAGCCCGGCGGTCGGCTCGTCGGCGAGCAGCACCGGAGGGTCCCCGGCCAGCGCCGACGCGAGCCCGGCCCGCTGGGCCTGCCCGCCGGACAGCTCGTGCGGGTAGGACCCGAGCACGTGCCGGGGCAGGGCGACCCGCTCCAGCAGCTCGGCCGCGGGCGTGGGGGTGCCGAGCCGGGCGAGGGTCTCGCGCAGCTGCGCACCGACGGTCCGGGTGGGGGCGAGGTGGGTGGCGGCCGACTGCGGGACCAGGCCCAGCAGCCGTCCGCGGACCCGGTCGCGCAGCGCCGCCTCGGGGGCGCCGAGCAGCTCCAGCGGTCCGTCCGGGGTGGACAGGACGGCCCGGCCGCGGACCGACGCGGTGCCGGGCAGCAGCCCGGTCAGCGCCTCGGTGAGCACCGACTTGCCGCAGCCGGACTCGCCGACCAGCGCGGTCAGCCGTCCGGCGTGCAGGTCCAGGTCGGCGCCGGTGACCGCGCGCACCGTGCGGGCCCGGGCGCCGCGGCCCACCCGGAACGCGACGTCCAGCCCGCGGATGGCGAGCACCGGCTCCGCGGCGCTCACAGCGCCTGCTCCGAACGCCGGCGGGGCAGCGAGCGGTCCCGCCACCAGGCGGCGATCCCGGCCACCGACAGCGTCGTCGCGGCCAGCAGGACGCTCGGGAACACCACGATCCACCAGGAGCCCAGCAGCACCGCCTGCCTGCCCTCGCCGAGGATCGTGCCCAGGCTGGCCAGGTGCGGCGGCAGCCCGAGGCCGAGGAAGCTCAGCGCGGTCTCGTGCCAGACCGCGTGCGGCAGGATCAGCACCGCGGACAGCACCGCCTGCGGCAGCACCGCCGGCAGCAGGTGCCTGTGCAGCACCCGCCACCGGGAGGCCCCGCCGGAGATCGCCGCGTCGACGAACGGGCGGCCGCGCAGCGAGAGGATCTCGGCGCGCACCACCCGAGCCACCGTCGTCCAGTGGGTCAGCCCGATCGAGGCGATCACGGCGAGCACGCTGCCCCGGTAGAGCGCGACGATCACAATGCCGAGCAGCAGGTGCGGGACGGCGTTCACCGCGTCCACCACCCGCATCAGCAACCGGTCGTACCAGCCGCCGAGCAGCCCGGACAGCGCCCCGAACAGCGTCCCGATCACCGTCGAGAGCACCGCGCAGGCCGCGGCGACCTGCAGTGACACCCACAGCCCGGCGAACGAGCGGAGCAGCACGTCGCGGCCCACCGAGTCGGTGCCGAACGGGTGCTCGGGGGACGGCGGCAGGCGGATCGCGTCGTAGTCGACGGCGCCCTGGTCGAGCCCGCCCAGCCACGGGACGAGCAGCGCACCCAGCACCAGCAGGGTCAGCCCGGACGCCCCGGCGACCAGCCGGGCCCGCCCGGACCGGCGGCGCCCGCGCGGCGAGCCCGGGCGCGGCCGCCCGGCCGGCCGCCACTCGCCCGCCGGTGGCCGCTCCCGGGTGCGCGGCGCGAGGCCGGTCCGCTCAGACATCGGCGTCCACCCGGGGATCGAGCAGCAGCACCGTCAGGTCCGCCAGCAGCGAACCGGCCAGCACGGCCACCGCGGAGAGCAGCGTGAGGGCGGCGAGCAGCGGGAAGTCGACCGCCAGCGCGGCCGTGACGACGGCGGCGGCGATCCCCGGCCAGGAGAACACCGTCTCCACCAGCACGGCCCCGGTGACCAGCTCGGGCAGCCGGTTGCCGAGCACGGTCACGAACGGCAGCAGTGCCGTCGGCAGCGCGTGCCGCAGCACGACGACCGGCTCGGGCAGGCCGCGGGCGCGGGCGCCGGTCACGTGGTCGTCGTCCAGCGAGGAGATCAGCGACGCCCGGACGTGCAGCACCAGCCACGGCGTCTGGGACACCCCGAGCACCAGCGCGGGCAGCACCAGGTGCCGGCTCACCTGGTCGACGGTGGGCGCCGCGCCGGCGTCGGTGAGCCCGGCGACCGGCAGCACCGGCCAGGCGACGGCGAACACCGCGATCGCCCCGAGCGCCAGCACGAACGGCGGCAGTCCCTCCAGGGTGTGCCCGACGGCGGTCGCCGCCCGGTCGAACCAGCCGCCCTGCCGCCAGGCCGCGACGGTGCCCGCGACCAGCGCCAGCACCAGCGACACCAGCAGCGCGCAGGTGACCAGCAGCAGCGTCCAGGGGAGCCGCTCGGCGATCACCTGGGCCACCGGCTGGCGCATCGACAGGCTCTGCCCGAGGTCCCCGGACAGCAGCCCGCCGAGCCAGCGGCCGAGCTGCACCCACACTCCGCCGTCCAGGCCGAGCGCGCGCTCGGCGGCCGCGATGTCGGCGTCGCTCGCCGAGAAGATCCCGACCCCGAAGTACTGGTAGACCGGCCGGAACGGCGACGCCGCGGCCAGCAGGAACACCCCGACCGCCACCACCAGCACGGTCGGTACGCCGAGCAGCACCCGGAGCCCGACGAGCCGGGCGACGGCCCGCCCGCGCCCGCGATGCCCGACCGCGGCCGTCGGTGCGGTCACTGCCGCGGTGTCCAGTCCTCGAGGTTCCACCACGGTCCCCAGGTGACGCCGTGCGTGTGCGGCTCGACGACCTCGACGTAGCCGTCCCAGTCGTCCCGGGACACGTAGCTGTGGCCGAGGAAGGCCAGGAACACCATCCCGGGATCGGCGACGTAGGCCCGCTGGAAGTCCTTGATCCGCTCGTTGCGGGTCGCCTCGTCGGGCGCCCGCAGCGCCGCGTCGAGCGCCGCGTCCACCTGCGGGTTGCGGTAGGAGCCGGGATTGTTGAAGCCGTCGGCGGCGTTCGCCGAGTGCAGCAGCTGCCACGCCTTGAAGCCCGGGTCGAACGGGTCCCCGCCGCCCAGGACGAGCGCGTCCTGGCCCATCCGCGGCTCGATCGCCTCCCAGCCGAGGCCCTCAAGCCGGACGTCGATGCCGGCCGCCCGCACGTCCGAGGCGAACGCCTGCGCGAGATCGCGCCGGACGGTGTCGGTGGCCGGGTACATCAGGGTGAAGCTCGCCGGCTGCCCGTCCCGGTTGCGCACCCCGTCCGGCCCGGCGGCCCAGCCGGCCTCGTCCAGGATCCGGGCGGCCGCGGCCGGGTCGTGCGGGAACGTCGCGGACGGCTCGACCTGCTCCGGGAGCACCCCGGGGATCGGATGGTGGGCGGGCTCGCCCTGGCCCGCCAGCAGCGCGTCGATCATGCCCTCGCGGTCGACCGAGCGGTTCAGCGCGGCCCGGATCGCGGGATCGGCGGTGACCGGGTTCGCGAACGGCAGCGCGATGGTGCGGTAGTCCGCGGAGGCGTGCTCGCGCAGCGCGAGGCCGCTCTGCTCGGCGACCGGCCGGGCCAGCGCCGGCGGCAGCACGGTGCCGTCGAACTCGCCGGCGGCGGTGCGCTGGGCGCGGGTGTTGTCGTCGGTGGCGAACACGACCGTCACCCGCTGCACCGCCGGGGCGCCGCCCCAGTACCGCTCGTTCGCCTCCATGATCATCGTGTCCCCGCGGCGCCACTCGGCGAGCCGGTACGGCCCGGTCCCGAGCGCCTCGGTGTTCACCGCCAGGTCGGCGACCGGGCCGCCGTCGTCGAGCACCTCGGAGGGCAGGATCCCGGTGGTCAGGCGGTCCGGGAACGCGCCGTAGGGGTAGGCGAGGTCGAACCGGACGGCGTCCTCGCCGACGGCCTCGACGGCGTCGAGCATCGGGACGCCGGAGCGGATGGTCGCCGCCCGCTCCGGATCGAGCACGGCCTGGTAGGTGGCGACCACGTCCTCCGGGCCGAACGCCGAGCCGTCGTGGAAGGTGACGCCGGAGCGCAGTGGGACGGTCCAGGACCGCTGGTCGGCCGACGGGGTCGCGGGGCCGGCGGCCAGCGCCGGTTGCAGCGTCCGCTCGGCGTCCCGGGAGTACAGGCCGTCGTAGAACTTGCTCGCCCCCTCCGAGCCGTACCCGAGCAGCGGGTTGAGGTCGTCCGGCTCGTAGCCGTCGGCGAGCGTCATCGTGGAGCCGTCGCCCCCGGGACCGGCCTCGCCGGGCCCCGGCGTCGGCGCGGCGCAGCCCGCGACGAGCAGGCCCACCAGCAACGGGACCGCGATGTTCCGCAGCGTGATCACGCTGTGGCACATTATGGGCAACTACGTTGGTCTGGCAACGAATCCGGACCGTACGGTCAGGGGTAGTTCCACGCAGCGTGGCCCGAACCGCCACGACCAGGTGGCCGGGTCCCTACCGTCCGGGCGATGAGCCCCGATCCCGACCGCGGAGGCCCGGAGGCGCGCGTGCAGCGGGCCCCGGCGACCACCCGCGACCAGGTCGACGCCTACCGGTTCGGCCTGCGCCGGATGGAGGCCGCGCTGGTCCGCGCCGATCCGGTGCCGCTGCACGAGCAGCTCCGCGCGCAGCGCCGCGCGGTGTTCGCCGGTGTCCTGGTCGGACTGCTGGCACTAGGCGTCACCGCGCTGCTGGCCAGGCACGAGCCGGCGCCGGACTGGCGCCGGCTCGCGCTGGTCCGCGGGGAGCGCTCCGGGGTGCTCTACGCGGTCACCCCGGAGCCGCCGCGGCTGGTCCCGGTGCCGGACGCGCTGGGCGGGCGGCTGGTGCTCGCCGCGCTCGGCCGCACAGACGGGGCGGACGCGGTACCGGTCGCGGTGCCCGACGAGGCACTCGCCGGCGCACCCCGCACCCCGCCCGCTGCGGTGCCCGCGGCGTTCGGCGCGGCCCTGGACGGGACCGCGGTGCCGGCCGCCTGGGCGGTCTGCGACAGCCCGGCGGATCCCGCCGACGGCGGTTCGGCGGAGCCGTCCGGCCCGGTGGGCGGCACGGCGACGGTGCTCGCCGGGTCGCTCGGCGCGGTCCCCGCCGGGCCGCCGTCGGCGGTGCTGCTGAGCATCGACGGCGGCGCGACCTACCTGGTGCACGACGGACGCAGGCACCGGCTCGACCTGGCCGACCGTGCCGTGCTCGACGGGCTCGGCCTGCTCGGCGCCGGGATCCGCCGGGCCGGTGAGGGCCTGCTGTCGGCGATCCCGGAGGGCCCGCCGCTGCGGCTGCCCGATGACCCCGGCGAGGTCGTGGTCGATCGCCCGCTCGGCGGGCCCGCCGGGTACCACCTGCGGACCGCCGACGGGCTGGCCCCGATCCCGGTCACCCTCGCCGACGCGGTGCTGTCCCGGACCGGGCAGGGCGCCCCTGCGGAGCTCCCGCCCGGTGCGGTCGCGGCGGCGCCGGCGCGGACCCTGCCCGGCGCCGCGGCGTGGCCTGCGGCCCGGGTCACCGTGGCCGGTGCGCCGGTGCTGTGCCGGACCTGGCGGGACGGCCGGGGCGGGCTGTTCCTCGGCGACCGGCTCCCGGTCGCGGACGGCGCGGTGCCGGTGGCGCTGGCCGGTGCCGACGGGCCGGGCCCGCGGCTCGACGCGGTGGTGCTGCCCCGGACCGGACCCGGGCCGCTGCGGGCCGCCCCGGCCGGGGGCGCGGGCGGGACCCGGTGGCTGCTGGCGTCGTCCGGGGCGGTGTTCGGTGTCGCCGACGACCCGACGGCCGCGGCGCTCGGGATCGGTGAGCCGGGCGCCGCCCCGGCCGAGCTGGTGCGCCTACTGCCGCGGGCCGGAGCGCTGGACCTCGCGGCCGCGCGGGACACCACCGACGTGCCGGGGTGAGCCGCCGGCGCCGGGTGGGCCGCCGGGGTGGCCGGGGGAGCGGCCGCTGTCGCGGGCCGCGGGGCGGCGCCGCACCGCGGTGAGGACCAGCGCCAGTGCACCCCCGGCCGCCGCGACGGCGCCCACCCCGGCCGCCGTGGGGAGCCCGGCCCGCGGCGCGGCCGGGACGGGCAGCGGGACCCGGCCGGTGCCGGCCGCCGCGCCGCCGTGGTGCCCCGGGACGAGCAGCAACGGCTCCGCGGTGAGGGCCGCCGCCGGATCGACGACACCGGTGCCGACCCGGTCGTCCCGACCGGCGGCCGGGCGGCGTGCGGTCGCCAGGATCCGGTCGGCGACCTGGCCCGCGGTGAGCATCGGGAACCGCTCGCGCAGCAGCGCCGCCGTGCCGGCGACCACCGGTGCCGCGTACGACGTGCCGCTGACCACGGCGCCCTCCGGCCCGGCCGGCGCCGGCAGGTCGACGCCCGGTGCGGCGACGTCGATCCACGGCCCGGCGATCGAGAACCCGGCCGGATGGTCGCGGGCGTCGACCGCGCCGACGGCCAGCACCTCGTCGTAGGCGGCGGGCAGCGGCCGCAGGTCCGGATCGCCGGTGCAGGTCCCCGCCGGATCGACGTTGCCGGCCGCCGCCACCACGAGCACGTCCGCCGCCGCGGCGGCGGTGACGGCGGCGTGCAGGGCAGCACCGGCGTCGTCGGCCGCGGCGGCCGGCACGCACACCACCTGGGACACGTTGACCACCGACGCGCCGAGCGCGACGGCCCGCCGGATCGCCGAGGCGAGCGTCGCGATGTCACCGGCCGGGCGCTCGGACCCGTCGGGGTCGCCCACCACGAACCGGGTCGACGACTGGCGCAGCGACAGCACCCCGGCACCCGGCGCGATCCCGGCTCCGCCGCCGGTCACCGGATCGGCCGCGCCGGCGAGGACCAGCGCGACGCCGGTCCCGTGGCCGTCGCAGTCGGTCAGCCCGTCGCCGCCGGTGAGGTAGTCCCCGCCGCCGCGCAGCCTGCCGGCGAGCCGCGGCACCGGCGTCACCCCGGTGTCGATCACCGCGACCAGCTGGCCCGCGCCGGACGCCAGCCCGGGCGGGGGCGCCGACGGTGGCGGCGTGCTGCCCGGGCCGCCCGGGCCGGGCTCGGTGCAGCCGGTGGTCTGCCGGAGCCCGTCGGCCGGGCGCGGCGGCCCCGGGTCGGCGGCGGCGGGCCCCGCGGCGGCCAGCGCGGCGAGTACGGCGGTGGCCAGAGCGGTGGCCGTCCGGAGGCCGCTCACAGCCCGCGGACCAGGGCGAACAGCCCCATCGCGGCGAGCGATGCCGGGATCGCGGCGGCGGTCAGCAGCAGCTCGGCGATGTCGAGCGCCCGGCGCGCGGGTGGGGACGGGGCCGCCCGGATCGCCATCGCCCCGACCGCCGTCGCGACCAGCAGCCCGATCCCGGCGGCGAGCCGGGCCGGCGGGCCGAACGCCAGCGCGGCCGGGACGGCGGCCACCGCGACGGCCAGCACCGCGGTGCCCGCGAGCACCCGGGCCGGGATCGGTTCGGCGAGCGCCCTGGCCCGCATCAGCAGCACCGCCGCGGTGACCGCGAGCAGCACGCAGCCGGCCGGGCCGCCGGTCGCGGCGGCCACCACCGCGCCGCCCGCGGCCGGGGCCGCGGTCCCGGCGAGCGCGCCGGAGTGCAGTCCGCGGGCCAGCCGCGCGCGCACGGCGAGCCCGTCGCCGGGCGGCATCCGCTCGGCCGCCGCGAGCTCGCCGGCGTCGGCCGGGACCGCCGGTGCCGGCATCCCGGCGAGCCGCAGCGCCAGCCGCGGCAGCAGCGGCCCGGCGGCGAGCGCCGGCGCGGCCAGTCCGGCGGCGACGGCTCCGGCGGGCGCGTCGAGCAGCAGCCGGGCGAGCGCGGCGAGCGCGGTACCGGTCCCGGCGACCGCGACCGCGAGCAGCACCGGGGACACCGCCCGGACCAGCACCTGGCCGGCGGCCGCGGCGACCACCGCACCGGCCGCCGCGAGCAGCACCGCCCCGGCCCCCGGCGGTCCGGGGACCGCCAGCAGGCCGGCAGTCGCCGCCGCCGGGACGGCGCAGAGCGCCGCGGCCGCCGCGGTGTCCGGTTCGGACCGGTTGCGGTGGTGGGTGACGGCGAGCGCCGCGAGTGCCGCGGCCGCTGCCACGCCGGCCGCCGCCGGCCGCAGCGGACCGGCCACGGTGGACAGCACCGCGCAGCCCGCGGCGGTGCCGAGCAGCGCGGCGCCGAGCCCGGCCCGGTGCGTGCCGGTCGCCCGGTCGCGGGCCTCGCCGACGGCGTGCGCGACGGCCTCCGCGGCGTCGTCGAACACCGGTGCGGCGGGTGCCGGGCGGGCGGGACCGAGATGGAGCAGCTCGCCGTCGCGGACCCGGAGCTCGTCGAGCGTCGCGTCCGGGGGCAGCGGGCCGCCGGCCGGGCCGGTGAACCGCCACGCCTCCGGCACCCCGGTGCGGACCGGGCCGCCGACGAGCTCGCGGACCATCGGCACCAGCTCGGCGACCGGCACGTCCGCCGGCAGGGCCAGGTCGGCCCGCCCGCGCGGGGTGAGCACGGACAGCCGCACCCAGCGGCCGGTCGGTTCGGGGGCGGCGCCCGCCGGCGGGGGGAGGACGAGGGTCACGGGCGGGCTCCGGGGAGTTGTCGGAAACGGCCGCGGGGGCACCGGGCCGCTGCGAGTATTCGCCGGTCCCGGCGCCGGCCGCGGGCGTTCGGGAGAACTCGTGTCCACAGAGGAGGCCCCGGTGGGCGGGACGATCGGGTTGCGGCGGCCACGCCGGACGGTGCCGGAGATGCCCGGCGGGGAGCTGGTGCCCGAGCCGCCGCCGGAGCCGGAGCGGCCGGTCCCCGGCGGGCTCGCGCAGCGGCTGCTGCCGCTGGCGATGGTCGGCGGCGCGGTGCTGTTCGTGGTGCTCGGCCGCGGCGACACCGGGACGTGGCTGTTCGGCGGGATGTTCGCGCTCTCGGCGTTGGGCATGCTGCTCACCGGCGGCGGGCGCGGGGCCGGCGCGCGCACCGCGACGATGGACGAGGACCGCCGCGACTACCTGCGCTACCTCGAGGTGCTCGGCGCCCGCGCGGCCGGGATCGCCGCCCGGCAGCGCCGCGTGCTGGAGACCGTGCACCCCGATCCCGGGGCCTGGCCGGACGTGCTCGCCGCGGGCCGGCTGTGGGAGCGCCGCCCCGCCGACGACGACTTCGGCCGGCTGCGGGCCGGTCGCGGCACCCAGCGGCTCGCCGCCCGGCTCAGCGCACCGCACACCGGCCCGCTGGAGAGCCTGGAGCCGCTGTCCGCGCTCGCACTGCGCCGCTTCCTGCGCCGGCACTCCACCGTGGACGACCTGCCGGTGGCGGTGGACGCGCGGGCGTCGGCGACGATCTGGGTGGAGCCGGACGGCAGTGCCGCCGCGGCCGCCGCGGCCGACCTGGCCCGCGCGCTCGTCGTCCAGTACGTGCTGTGGCACGGGCCGGATGACGCGCGGCTGGCCGTCGTCGCGCCGGGGACGGCCGCCGGGCGCTGGGACTGGGTGAAGTGGCTGCCGCACGCCGGGCACCCGGCGCTCGCCGACGCCGTCGGACCGCTCCGGATGCTCACCGACGACCCGGACCGGGTCCGCCGCTGGTGGGTGGACGAGCCGTCGTCGGGCGACCGGCACCTGCTGGTGGTGCTGGACGGTGCCGCCGACACCCCCGGCGCCTGGGCCGGGGTGCCCGGCGTCACCGTGCTGCGGATCGGCCCGGCCCGCGGGCGCCGGCCCGCGGTGTCGGTGCTGCGGCTCGCCGTCGGCGTCGAACCCGGCGGGGCGCGCACGCTGCGCCGCGGCGGCCCCGGCGGGACACCGGTCGGCGTCCCGGACGCGGTCACCGGGGCCGAGGCGCGCGCGCTCGCCCGGCGACTGGCGCGCTACCGGCCGGACGGCCCGGCCGACGCCGCGGGCCCGGACGGTCCGGTGAACGTCCGGGCGCCCGGGCTGGGGTCGCTGCTCGGCCTCGGCCGCCCGGACCGGGACGGGATCGCGGCGCTGCGCGGGCGCCGCGGCCCGGCGGACCGGCTGCGCGTCCCGCTGGGCACCGACCCGGCGGGCCGGCCGGTCGTGCTCGATCTCAAGGAGTCGGCGCAGGGCGGCGCCGGGCCGCACGGGCTGTGCATCGGCGCGACCGGGTCCGGCAAGTCCGAGCTGCTGCGGACGCTGGTGCTCGGCCTGGTCGCCACCGCGGGTGCGGACGAGCTGAACCTGGTGCTGGTCGACTTCAAGGGCGGCGCGACGTTCCTCGGGCTGGCCGGGCTCCCGCACGTCTCAGCGGTGATCACGAACCTGGCCGAGGAGCTGACCCTGGTCGACCGGATGGCCGACGCGCTCGCCGGGGAGATCACCCGGCGCCAGGAGCTGCTGCGCGCCGCCGGGAACCTCGCGTCGCTGGCCGAGCACGACGCGGCCCGGCGCGGCGGGGCTCCGCTGGACCCGCTGCCGTTGCTGCTGGTGGTGGTCGACGAGTTCTCCGAGCTGCTCGCGCAGCGCCCCGAGATGATCGACCTGATGGTGACGATCGGCCGGCTCGGCCGGTCGCTCGGGATCCACCTGCTGCTGGCCTCGCAGCGGCTGGAGGAGGGGCGGCTGCGGGGCCTGGAGTCGCACCTGTCCTACCGGATCGCGCTGCGGACGTTCTCCGCAGCCGAGTCCCGCGCCGTGCTCGGCGTGCCGGACGCCCACCTGCTCCCGCCGACCCCCGGCTCGGCCTACCTGTCCGCGGGCACCGACGAGCTGGTCCGGTTCCGGGCCGCCTACGTCTCCGGCCCGCAGGACGAGCCGGCCGGCCGGGGCCGGGCGTCCGGCGGGCCGCGCCGCGCGCTGCCGTTCCCGGCCGGGCCGGTCGCGCTGCCGGACCCGGTGCCGGTCCCGGAACCGGCCGGGCAGCCGGTCGCCGCGGCGAGCCTGCTCGACCGGGTCGTCGCCGCCGTCGGTGCGGGTCCCGGCCCGCGGGCGCACCGGGTGTGGCTGCCGCCGCTGGAGGAGCCGCCGCCGCTGACCGCGGTGCTCGGCGAACCGGCCGTGCGGCCCGGCCGTGGCCTGCAGGTGCCCGGCCCGAGCGGCTGGGCGGTGCCGGTCGGCCTCGTCGACCGGCCCTACCTGCAGAGCCGGGACCTGCTCACGCTCGACCTGTCCGGCGCGGCCGGGCATCTCGCCGTCGTCGGGGGGCCCCGGTCGGGCAAGTCGACGGCGCTGCGCACGGTGGTCACGGCGCTCGCGCTCACCCGCACCCCGCACGAGCTCGGCGTGCACGTGCTCGACCTGGGCGGCGGCGGCCTCGGCCCGCTCGCCGGGCTGCCGCACGTCGGGACGGTCGCCGACCGGCGCCGGACCGACCTGGTGCGCCGGGTCGTCGCCGAGGTCGTCGCGACCGTCGACCGGCGCGAGCAGCTGTTCGCTGCGCACGGCATCGCCGGGATCGAGGAGTTCCGGGCCCGGCGCGGCGCCGGGGACCTGCCGGACGAGCCGTGCACCGATCTGCTGCTCGTCGTCGACGGCTGGACGGCGCTGCGGGCCGGGTTCGAGGACCTCGACGATCGGTTCACCGCGCTGGCGTCGGGCGGGCTGGCCTACGGCGTGCACGTCGCGGTGACCGCCGCCCGCTGGGCCGACTTCCGGCCCGCGCTCAAGGACCAGCTCGGCAGCCGGATCGAGCTGCGCCTCGGCGATCCCGGCGAGTCCGAGGTGGACCGCAGGCGGGCGGCGGCTGTGCCGATCCGGCCCGGGCACGGGCTCGCCCCGGACGGCGCCCCCGCCGTGCTCGCCGCGCCGTGGCCCGGTCCCGGGGCCGATCTCGCCCCGGCCGTCGCGGCCGCATGGGACGGGCCGACGATGCCGGAGGTCCGGCTGCTCCCCGAGCGGATCACGGTCGACGAGCTGCCCGCCGGACCCGGTCGCGGGCCCGCCGTCGGGGTCGACGAGGACCGGCTCGCCGCCGTCGAGCTCGACCCGGACGAGCCGCACCTGCTCTGCTTCGCCGACTCCGGCGGCGGCAAGACGAACCTGCTCCGGCTGCTGGCCCGCGACATCACCCGCCGATGGGCGCCCGAGCAGGCCCGGATCGTCGCCGTCGACCACCGGCGGACCCTGCTCGGCGCGATCGATGCCACGCACCTGCTGGCGCACACCTCCACCGCCCAGGCCACCGCGCAGGCCTGCGCCGACATCGCCGGCTCGCTGGGGCGCCGGTTGCCGGGGCCCGGCGTCTCCGCGCAGCAGCTGCGCGACCGGTCCTGGTGGAGCGGGCCCGAGGTGTGGCTGCTGGTGGACGACTACGACCTGGTCGTCCCGCCCGGCGGGACGACGCCGCACCCCACTGCTGCCGCTGGCCGAGTTCCTGCCGCAGGCCCGCGACGTCGGGCTGCACGTGGTGCTGGCCCGCCGCACCGGCGGCGCGGCGCGGGCGCTGTTCGATCCGGTGCTCGGCAGGCTGCGCGAGCTCGGCGCGCCCGGTCTGGTCGGGTCGGGCAGCCCCGACGAGGGTGCGCTGCTGGAGAAGGTCAAGCCGCGGCCAGGGCCCCCCGGGCGGGCCGTGCTGGTCGACCGCAGGTACGGCGCCCGGCGGCTGCAGCTCGCCTGGACCGAGCCGGGATGACCGGGTACGCGGTCGCGGTGCACGCCAGTCCGGACCGGGTGCTGCTCGCCGCGGCCGATCCGGACGGCATCCGGCTGCTCGCCGCCGCGCCCGGCGGCACCGATCCGGCGGCCGCGGTCGCCGACTTCTTCGGGGACCATCCGCCCGCGGTGGTCGTCCGGGTCGGCGCGACCCCCGGCGGGCGGTTCCCCGGCACGCCGCGGGTGGAGACGGTGCCGGTCGCGGTCGCCGCACTCGCGGTGGGGCCCGCGCCGCCGCCCGGGCCGGTCCTGGTCGCGGAGACCTGGTCGGCGGGTCCGTCCCGGGGCGGGCCCGCGGTCGTCCGGGACGGCGCGGTGGTCGAGCCGGTGCCGGCGGCGCTCCCGCTCGGGATCGCGGCGCGCGCCGTCGGTGCGGTGGAGATCGTGCTGGTGGGGGAGCCGGCGGGGGACGTCGCCGCCGCACCCTGCCCGGTGCGGCGGGCCGGCCCGGTGGACCCGGACGACCCCGCCGACCCAGCCGCGGTCGACGGCGCGGGGCCGGACACCGCCGCGGTGCTGGGGGCGGCGCTGCTGGGTGCCGGGCTACTGGAGCCGGGGCCGGTAGATGCTGTGCTGCCGGGTGCCCGGGCGCCGGGTGCGGGGCGCCCCGGAACGGTGCCGCCGGGGAGCCGGCGCCCCGGTCCGGTTCGCCCCGGGCCCGGGCCGGTTCGGCCCGGGCCGCCGCCGGGACCGCCCGCCGGCCGGGACCGGCGGGACCGCATGCCCCGGGTGTGCCGGGCGCGCCGGGCCGTCGGCCGGGCCGCGCTCCCGGCCACCGCGCTGCTCGGGGCGGCACTGCTCACCGCCGGGCTCCTGGCGGGTGGCCCGCCACCCGGCCCACCACCCGGTCCACCAACCGGCGGGACCCTCGTCCAGTACGGGTACGCGGCCGTCCTCCCGGCGGGCTGGGAGCACACCGGCGGCGACCCGGCCCGCCGGCGCAGCCTGCTCACGCCGGCCGGCCGGCCGGACGGGGCCGAGCTGGTGGTCGTCGAGCGCAGCCCCCTCGGCTACGACGCCGGACGCGAACCGGACCGTGCCCGCCGGGAGCTGGCCGCCCGGCTGGCCGGTGCCCGCGGTGTGACCCCGCCGGAACCGGGCGCCGCCCCCGGGACGCACCGCTACCGCCAGCATCCCGGCGACGGCACCGTCGTCGACTGGCTGGTCCTGTTCACCGGCACCGACCAGCTCGTCGTCGGCTGCCGCCGGCCGGTCGCGGCCGAGCCGCCGGCCGCCTGCGCCGAGATCGCCGGATCGCTGCGCCGGACGCGGTGATCCGTTCCCGGTCGCGAACCGTCACCCCGGGAACGGCCGCGGCCGGTGGGCGTCGGATGGCACGGTCCCCGCCGGTCGGGCGACCGCCCGGCCGGAACGGGACGGGGTGGGCGGATGACCCAGGGATTCGGCACGACGACCGACGAAATGGCCCGCGCGGCCGGGCGGGTGCGGGAGGTGAGCCAGGCCGTCAACGGTGAGCTCGGCGGGCTGCGCTCTCGGCTCGAGGCGACCCGCGGACAGTGGGCGGGTGCGGCGGCCACGGCATTCACCGCGCTGATGGCGGAGTGGGACGCCGAGGCGAAGCGGCTCAACGCCGCGCTCGCCGACATCGCCGAGCAGCTCGGCGGCACGGCCACGGCCTACCAGGCGGTCGAGGACGAGAACGCGCGGAACGTCTCCGCGATCACATCGGTGCTGGGCTGAGAGGGGAACGGGCATGGGATCGGAGATCAGGGTCACGTTCGCGGCGATCGACCAGGCGGCCGCGGACATCGACGGGGCGAGGGCGAGGATCACCGCGCAGCTCGGGGAGCTGCAGAGTCATCTGACCCCGGTCGTGGCGGGCTGGACCGGCGACGCGGCGAACCGGTACAACGAGGCGCAGCAGCGCTGGGACCGCTCCGCCGCGGACCTCACCGGGACGCTGCAGCGGATCCGGGCGCTGGTGTCCGCCGCGGGCCAGGGCTACCAGGACGTGGAGCGTCGCAACGCGGGCCGATTCGGCGTCTGACCATCCCGGGAGCGGGTGGACCGACCCCCCCTCGCGCCCGCTCCCGGGCTCGCCGGGTACTCTTGACACTCGTTGTGCAGCGGTGGAGACCCGCGGGCGCCGACCGTCGTTCCTCGAGAAGGTGCGAGGTAGCGAAACTCCGGCGGGCGAGCGTCCCTCCGGCGTCCACCAGCGGCACGCTAGGAACCACACCAGTGTGGGCCGGATCCGAGCGGACGAGTCCGCCGGTACTGCCCACCGCAGCCGAGAACGACGACGAGGTAGATCCGTGCCCACGTACAGCCCCAAGCCCGGCGACATCACCCGCGCCTGGCACGTGATCGATGCCGACGACGTGCGCCTCGGTCGGCTCGCCACGCACGCCGCCACGCTGCTGCGTGGCAAGCACAAGCCGACCTACGCGCCGCACGTCGACAACGGCGACTTCGTGGTGATCGTGAACGCGGAGAAGATCTCGGTGTCCGGCAACAAGCGGACCGACAAGTTCGTCTACCGCCACTCCGGCTTCCCGGGTGGCCTCCGCCAGCGCTCCGTCGGCGAGATGATCGACAGCCAGCCCGACCGCCTCGTCGAGAAGGCGATCAAGGGCATGCTGCCGAAGAACCGGCTCGGGCGTGCGATGGCCAAGAAGCTGAAGGTCTACGCCGGTCCGGACCACCCGCACGAGGCGCAGAAGCCGCAGCCGTTCGAGATCACCCAGGTCAGCCAGTGACCACCCCGAGCAACGAAGAGGGACAGCCCGTGACCAGCCCCGAGAACGGACCCGACGAGGTCGTCGACGCGGTCGAGACCGAGGGTGCGGCCGCCGCGGCGACCGAGACCGAGCTGACCGAGACCGTCGGCGAGGCCGCAGACGTCGAGGCCGCAGACGTCGAGGCCGTCGACGAGGTCGACTACTCGATCGAGGAGAACACCGACTTCGACGCCGACGCGTTCGCCGCCGAGGCGCCGCTGCAGGGGGACCGTCCGGTGCAGACCGTCGGCCGCCGCAAGGAGGCCGTGGTCCGCGTCCGGCTGCTGCCGGGCACCGGTGGGTTCACGCTCAACGGCAAGCCGCTCGAGACCTACTTCCCGAACAAGCTGCACCAGCAGATCGTGAAGGAGCCGCTGGTCACCGTCGAGAAGACGGAGCGGTTCGACATCTTCGCGAACCTGCGTGGCGGCGGCACCGCGGGTCAGGCCGGCGCGCTGCGCCTGGCCATCGCCCGCGCGCTGGTCGAGCTCGACTCCGAGGACCGCCCGGCCCTGAAGAAGGCCGGCTTCCTCACCCGGGACGCCCGCGCCGTCGAGCGCAAGAAGTACGGCCTCAAGAAGGCCCGCAAGGCGCCCCAGTACTCCAAGCGCTGATCGCAGACCGGATGCGTCGCCTTTTCGGAACAGACGGCGTCCGGGGCCTGGCCAACGGCGAACTCCTCACTCCGGAGTTCGCCGTTGGTGTGTGTGCCTCGGCCGCGCGCACCCTGTCGAACGGAGCCGGCCGCCGCCCCGTCGCGGTCGTCGGCCGGGACCCGCGCGCGAGCGGGGAGATGCTGGAGGCCGCGGTCGTCGCGGGCCTGACCTCGGCCGGTGCGGACGCGATCCGGGTCGGCGTGCTGCCCACCCCGGGCGTCGCGCACCTGGTCGCCGAGGCGGGCGCCGATCTCGGCGTGATGATCTCCGCGTCGCACAACCCGATGCCCGACAACGGCATCAAGCTGTTCGCCGCGGGCGGTCACAAGCTGCCCGACGACGTCGAGGACGAGATCGAGCGCGGTCTCGGCACCCGCGCGGACCGACCCACCGGTGCGGACATCGGGCGGGTGTGGGACGCGCCGGACGCGACCACCGTCTACGTCGACCATCTGCTGTCGGCGGCACCCGGCTCGCTGGCCGGGCTGAAGGTGGTCGTGGACTGTGCGCACGGCGCCGCGTCCGTCGCCGCGCCCGAGGCGTACCGCCAGGCCGGCGCGGACGTGATCGCGCTGAACGCCGAGCCGACCGGGCTGAACATCAACGACGGCGTCGGGTCCACCCACCTGGAGCCGTTGCAGCGCGCCGTCGTCGAACACGGGGCCGATCTCGGCATCGCGCACGACGGCGACGCCGACCGCTGCCTGGGGGTGGACGCCGCCGGGAACATCGTCGACGGCGACCGGATCATGGCGGTGCTCGCACTCGCGATGCGCGACGCCGGCGAACTCGCCCACGACACGCTCGTCGCCACCGTGATGAGCAACCTGGGCCTGCACCTCGCCATGCGCGACGCCGGGATCACCCTGGACACCACCAAGGTCGGTGACCGGTACGTGCTGGAGCGGCTGCGCGAGGGCGGGTACTCACTCGGCGGCGAGCAGTCCGGGCACGTGGTGCTGCCGGGTCACGCGACGACCGGGGACGGCCTGCTCACCGCGCTGCGGCTGATGAGCCGGATCGCGTCGACCGGATCGTCGCTGGCCGAGCTGGCGTCGGTGATGACGCCGCTGCCGCAGGTGCTGCGCAACGTCGTGGTCGGCGACCGGGACGCGGTCGCCGCGTCCGACCGGGTCGCCGAGGCCGTCGCGAAGGCCGAGGCCGAGCTCGGCGACACCGGGCGGGTGCTGCTGCGGCCCTCGGGCACCGAGCTGCTGGTCCGGGTGATGGTGGAGGCGCCGACCGCCGAGGAGGCCGGTGCGGTCGCCGCCCGGCTGGCCGACGTGGTCGCCGCCGCGAGCTGAACTGCCGCCGCTCGAGCGTTGCAGGATGGTCGTCGGGACCGCCATCCTGCAACGCTCGAGCAGCTGCCGTTCGCGATGGCGAACGACCCTTGGGCGGTGGGGGGCCGGATCGGGCAGAGTGCCGGGATGCGACCGGACCTGCGACGGGATCCCGATGCACTGGACCGGATGGCCACCCGGCTGGACGACGCCGTGTCCGATCTGCGGGCCGCCGTGGTCGCTGGTCCGACCGGTGAGCACGGCCGGGACGCGCTGCGGATCGCCGACGAGCTGGAGTCTCTGGCCGCCACCGCCCGGTACTGCGCCGGCGCAGCCCGCGCCGCCGACGAGTTGACGGCCGCAGCGTTCCGGGCGGCCCACTGGACGATGTCGAGCCATCCGGCCGGGCCATCGGATCCGGCCGGGGCACGGGACCCGCGATGACCGGGATCGCGGAGCAGAGCGCTGCGCTGCGGCGGCTGGTGGAGCGCCTCGACGACACCGCCGGTGCGCTGGTCGCGGTGCGCGGTGCCCTCGCCGCCGCCTGGGACGACCCGGCGGGCCGGGAGTGGACCGACCGGCTCGATCTGGTGCGCCGGGCGACCGACCGGCTGGCCGCCGACGCCGTGGCCGAACGACAGCGTCTCGACGGGTGCTCCGAGCAGCCCGAACCCGGGCAGCCGGAACCCGGCCCGGCCGGGCCTGCCGCCCCGCCGCTGCCCGGTGTCACCGGGACCCGCACCACCGACCGCCGCGGCGTCGTCGCACCGCTGCTGCCGCCGCTCGGCCCGGACCCCGGCCGCTGACGCGGCGGCCCGGAGCCCCGGCTGCTGATCACGGATCGGGCACCGGATCGGTCGCCCGGGAGGCGTCCCGGTTCCCGATCGGTGATCAGACGCCGGCCGGCCCGGTCAGCGGCCGATGCCGAGCAGGCCGCCGGACGAGGCGGACTCCTCGTCCTCCTCGGCCGGGGTGAGATCGACCAGCGGAGCACCCGGGACGTTGCCCGAGGTCAGTGCGGACACCCGCTTCTCGCCGATCAGCTCCTGCATCAGGAACGCGGTGACCAGCGCCCGGGTGATCTTGCGGGTGCGGTGCTGCGGGCGGTTCTGCAGCAGCAGGCTCGACCAGTGCGTGCCCTCGCAGAAGCCGAGATGGCCCGCCTTGTCGATGCTGCGCAGGGTCACCTCCCCACCGGCCGCCCTGGCGATCGGCTCGGCGTGCCCGGCGGCCGGAGCCAGCGAGTCGACCGCGGCGGCCAGGTGCAGGGCGGGTGCGGTCACCCGGCCCGAGGCCTCGATCGCGGACGGCGAGGTCTCGGCCGGGGCGAGCGTCACCAGCGCGCCGAGGCGTTCCCGGGCGGCCGCGGCCAGGATCGCCGCGCCACCGCCGATGCCGTGCCCGACCAGGGCGGTGCGGCGGGCGTCGACACTGATGTGGCCGTCGCCGAGCCGGACGCCGACGCACACGTCGAGCACGGTGTTCAGGTCCGCGGAGAACCGGGACACGCTCGGCACCGGGCCGCGCTGCGTGTTCGGTGCCGCGGCGACGAAACCCCAGGTCGCGAGGTGCCGGAGCAGCTCGTGATAGCGGCGCACCGGCTGCAGCCAGGCGTGTCCGAGCACGACGGCGGGCAGCTGGTAACCCTCCGCGGGGGTGTAGACGATGCCCGGCAACCCGATCAGGCCGAGATCGCCGTACCGGACCGGGTTCGGCCCCGGCCGGGAGAGCACGCCGAGGGCGTCCTTGGCCCCCTTCATGGACGGGGGACGGGTCACGCTGGTCCGGGCCACGGACGGCACCGTACCGGTGCAGGTCACGACCTGCCCGCCGCGCCGCCCACCTCGGGCGTGGCGCCGCTCGCACCCGGCACCGGAAGATCGCGGATCGGGCGTCGATACGCTCGGTCGTATGTGTGGCATCGTCGGTTACGTCGGTCATCAGGTCGCACTCGACGTCGTGCTCGGCGGCCTGCGCCGCCTGGAGTACCGCGGGTACGACTCCGCCGGTGTCGCCCTACCGGGTGACGGTGACCTGCTGGTGGAACGGAAGGCAGGTGCGCTGGCGAACCTGGAGGCCAGGCTGGACGAGATCGGCCGGGAGGGGTTCGTCAGCACGTCCGGGATCGGGCACACCCGCTGGGCGACGCACGGCCCGCCGACCGACCGCAACGCGCACCCGCACCGCAGCAGCGACGGCAAGGTCGCGGTGGTCCACAACGGGATCATCGAGAACTTCATCGAGCTGCGCGCCGAGCTGGAGGCGCGCGGGATCTGGGCCGAGTCCGACACCGACACCGAGACGGCGGCGCACCTGGTCGCCGTCGCCTACGCCGAGGGCGGGACGGCCGGGGACCTCCCGGCCGCCGTCCGCGCGGTGGCCCGCCGGCTGGAGGGCGCCTTCACCCTGGTCGTGACGCACGCCGACGACCCGGACCGGATCGTCGCGGCCCGCCGGAACTCGCCGCTGGTGCTCGGCATCGGCGACGGCGAGACGTTCCTGGCGTCCGACGTCGCGGCGTTCATCGAGCACACCCGCTCGGCCGTCGAGCTCGGGCAGGACCAGGTCGTCACCATCACCCGGGACGGCTACGAGGTCACCGACTTCCGCGGCGAGCCGGTGACCGCCACCCCGTTCGAGGTGACCTGGGACCTGGCGGCCGCCGAGAAGGGCGGCCACGACTACTTCATGCTCAAGGAGATCGAGGAGCAGCCGACCGCGATCGCCGACACCCTGCGCGGGCACCTGGTCGACGGCCGGATCGTGCTCGACGAGCAGCGGCTCACCGACCAGGAGCTGCGCGACGTCGACAAGGTCTTCGTGGTCGCCTGCGGGACCGCCTACCACTCCGGGCTGCTCGCGAAGTACGCGATCGAGCACTGGACCCGGATCCCGGTCGAGATCGAGCTGGCCAGCGAGTTCCGCTACCGCGACCCGGTGCTGGACCGGTCCACGCTGGTCGTCGCGATCTCCCAGTCCGGCGAGACCGCGGACACCCTGGAGGCGCTGCGGCACGCCAAGGACCAGAAGGCCAGGGTGCTGGCCATCTGCAACACCAACGGGGCGCAGATCCCGCGCGAGTCGGACGCGGTGATCTACACCCACGCCGGTCCGGAGATCGGCGTCGCCGCGACCAAGACGTTCACCGCGCAGGTCGCCGCGAACTACCTGGTCGGCCTGGCGCTGGCGCAGGCCCGCGGCACCAAGTACCCGGACGAGGTGGTCCGCGAGTACGAGCAGCTGGAGGCGATCCCGGCGGCCGTCGCCGAGGTGCTGGAGTCGCTGGGCGAGGCCCGCGCGCTCGGGCAGGAGCTGGCGCCGTCGAAGGCGGTGCTGTTCCTGGGCCGCCACGTCGGCTACCCGGTCGCCCTGGAGGGTGCGCTCAAGCTCAAGGAGCTCGCCTACATGCACGCCGAGGCGTTCGCGGCGGGCGAGCTCAAGCACGGCCCGATCGCGCTGATCGAGGACGGCCTGCCGGTGGTCGTGGTGATGCCGTCGCCGAAGGGGCGCGCGGTGCTGCACTCCAAGCTGCTGAGCAACATCCAGGAGATCAAGGCCCGCGGCGCGCGGACCGTGGTGCTGGCCGAGACCGGGGACGAGACGGTGCGGCCGTTCGCCGACCACCTCTTCGAGCTGCCGGCCGTGCCGACGCTGCTGCAGCCGCTGGTGGCGACGATCCCGCTGCAGGTCATCGCGGCCGAGATCGCCCGGGCCCGCGGCTACGACGTGGACAAGCCGCGGAACCTGGCGAAGTCGGTCACCGTGGAGTGAGCCGGCCGCCGATCGGGACGCGGGTCTAGTCTCCGCGCCATGCACGGGTTGTACACCGCGGAGCAGGTCAGGGCGTCCGAGGGCGCGATGGCGGCGACGGTCGCCGACGGCGTGCTGATGCGCCGGGCGGCCGGCGGGCTGGCCGCGCACCTGCGAGGCCTCCTCGGCGGCGGCTACGGCCGCCGGATGGTCCTGTTGGTCGGGGCCGGCGACAACGGCGGCGACGCGCTGTGGGCCGGCGCCGAGCTGCGCCGCCGCGGCGCCCGGGTCACCGCGCTGCTGCTGGACCGGGACCGGGCCCATCCGGCCGGGCTCGCCGCGCTGCGCCGGGCCCGCGGCCGGGTGCTGCCGGTGCTGCCGGAGACCCTGGACGCGGCGCGCGAGCTGGTGGCCGGTGCCGACGTCGTGGTGGACGGCATCGTCGGCATCTCCGGCCGCGGCCCGCTGCGCGATCCGGCCCCGGCGCTGGTCGACGCCGCGGACCGGGCGGGCGTCCCGATCGTCGCCTGCGACCTGCCGTCGGGCGTCGACACCGACACCGGGCGCACCGCCGGACCGCACGTGCGGGCCGCGTGCACCGTCACCTTCGGCACCCGCAAGCCGGTGCACGCGCTCGCGGCGCCGCTGTGCGGTCCGGTCCACCTGGTCGACCTCGGGCTCGGACCGTACCTGGGCGAGCCGCACGCCCGGGTGTTCGACGACGCCGACGCCGGCCGGTACTGGCCGGTCCCCGGCCCGGACGACGACAAGTACAGCCAGGGCGTCGTCGGGATCGCCGCCGGATCGGCGACCTACCCGGGCGCCGCCGTGCTGGCCGCCGGCGCGGCCGCGCTGGCCACCTCCGGGATGGTGCGGTTCGCCGGCTCGGCGGCCGACGAGGTGCGCCGGCACTGGCCGGAGATCGTCGCCACCGGGGACATCACCGACGCCGGCCGCACCCAGGCGTGGGCGGTCGGCCCCGGCATCGGCACCGGATCGGCCGGCCGGGCCGTGCTGGAGGCGGTGCTGGACCGGGAGGTGCCGGTCTGCATCGACGCCGACGGGATCACCCTGCTGGCCGCCGACCGGGCCCTGCGGGAGCGCGTGCACGGGCAGCCCGCGGTGCTCACCCCGCACGCCGGCGAGTTCGCCCGGATCGCCGGCGACCTGTACCGGGACCACGGCGGCGACCGGGTCGCGGCGGCCCGGGCCGCCGCGGCCGAGCTGGGCGTGACGGTGCTGCTGAAGGGCAACGCCACCGTTGTCGCCGCCCCGGACGGGCGCGCGCTGGTCGATCCGGCGGCCGACGCGTGGGCCGCCACCGCGGGCTCCGGCGACGTGCTCACCGGGATGATCGGTGCCCTGCTGGCGGCAGGCATGGAGCCCTGGTGGGCGGCCGGCTGCGCGACCCTCGTGCACGCCAGGGCGGCGACCCGCGCCGCGCGTGCGCACGGGCTGCCGCCGGTGCCGGTGCCCGCGTCGTCGCTGCAGGCCGCGATCCCGGCCGCGCTGAGCGGGGTGCGGGCCGCCGCAGCGGGCTGAGCCCGGGCCGCGCGGTCCCGTCCCCGGCGGGCCGACCGGTGCGGGATGCGATGATCGGGCCCGTGTTGCCTGCCACCGAACCCGTGCCCGGTGCGGGTGCCGCCACACCCCCGGCCGGCGGCCCGCGCGCGGAGGCCGTGATCGACCTGGACGCGGTGCGGCACAACGTCGCCCTGCTCTCCGGTGCGGCGGCCCGCTCGGGCGCCGAGACGATGGTCGTGGTGAAGGCCGACGGCTACGGCCACGGCGCACCCGGCGTCGCCCGGGCCGCGCTCTCGGCGGGCGCGACCCGGCTGGGCGTGGCGACCCTCGACGAGGCGCTCGCGGTGCGCTCCGCCGGGATCGACGCCCCGCTGCTGAGCTGGCTGCACCTGCCCGACGAGAACTTCGCCGCCGCCGTCGCGGCCGGGGTGGAGCTGTCGGTGTCCTCCCGCGAGCACCTCGCCGCGGTGCTCGCCGGGGCCCGCGCGGCCGGCCGGCCGGTCCGGCTGCACCTCAAGGCCGACACCGGGCTGGGCCGCAACGGCTGCCCGCCCGGCGAGTGGCCGGGCCTGGTCGACGACGTCGTGGCGGCCGCCGCCGACGGGACCGCCGAGCCGGTCGCCGTCTGGTCGCACCTGGCCCGGGCCGACGAGCCCGGCGATCCCAGCATCGACGCCCAGGCGGCCCGGCTGCACGCGGCCGTCGCGCACGTCCGCGACCGCGGCTTCGCCCCGCTGCGCCATCTCGCCAACTCGGCGGCCACGCTGACCCGTCCCGACCTGCACCTCGACCTGGTCCGTCCGGGTATCGCCGCCTACGGGCTGGACCCGATCGCGCAGCCCGCGGACAGCCCGCTGCGCCCGGCGATGACGCTGCGCGGGCGGGTCGCGCTGGTGAAGACGGTCCCGGCGGGCGAGGGCGTGTCCTACGGCCACGAGTTCGTGGCCGCCGAGCCGCGGGTGCTGGCGCTGGTGCCGCTCGGCTACGCCGACGGTGTCCCGCGGCGGGGGAACGACCGCGGCCGGATGCGGGTGCGGATCGGTGGCACGATCCGGCCGGTGGCCGGCCGGGTGTGCATGGACCAGTTCGTCGTCGACTGCGGGGAGCCGGGCGCGCTCGCGGTCGCCGTCGGGGACCCGGTGGAGCTGTTCGGGACCGGCGCGGGCGGCGGGCCGACCGCCCGCGAGTGGGCCGACGAGCTCGGCACCATCCACTACGAGATCGTCACCGGGATCAGGGGCCGGGTCCGCCGGACGGTGCACGACGGAGGGCAGGCGTGAGCCGCAGGGGATGGACGGTCGCCGGGATCACCGGCGGCCTGGTCGGCGCGGCCGGGGCGGCCGCCGGTGTCGGCGTCGCCGCGCAGCGCCGCAAGATCGCCGCGGCGCGGCGCAGCCTGGCCACCGAGATGGCCGAGCACGGCGGCGCGCCCTCGCCCGGCCGGATCGGTGAGGAGAGCTCGGTGATGGCCGACGACGGCATCCGGCTCGCCTGCGAGGAGGTCGCGCCCGCGGACGGATCGGAGCCCGCCGCGACCGTCGTCCTGGTGCACGGCTTCGCGCTGGACCGGCGGACCTGGCAGGAGCAGCGCGCGTTCCTGGCCGGCATGACCGACCCGTCGGTGCGGATGGTGCTCTACGACCAGCGCAGCCACGGCCGCTCCGAGCGGGCGCCGCAGGACTCCTGCACCATCGACCAGCTCGGCCGGGACCTCGACGCGGTGATCCGCGCGATGGTCCCGGAGGGGCCGCTGGTGCTGGTGTCGCACTCGATGGGCGGCATGACGGTGATGGCGCTCGCCGAGCAGCACCCGGAGCTGTTCCACGACCGGGTCGCCGCCGTCGCGCTGGTGTCGACGTCGGCGGGCGAGATGGCGGCGTCCGGCCTGCCGGGCACCTTCCTGTCCCGCCGCAACCCGGTGATCCGCGCGCTCGGCGGGCTCGCCGCCTGGCAGCCGGGGCTGGTGGAGACCGGCCGCCGCGCGCTCGGCGACATCATCTGGGCGATCACCAAGCGGTTCGCCTACGGCGACCGGCAGGTCGACCCGCGGATGGTGGACCTGGTCGACACGATGATCGACTCGAACGCGGTGGGTGCGCTCACCGACTTCGTCGACACCCTCGGCACGCACGACCGGCTTGCCGCGCTGCCCGGCCTGTGCTGCGCCGAGGTGCTGGTGCTCGCCGGCGACGGCGACCGGATCATCCCGTACCGGCACAGCGAGGTGATCGCCGACGCGATCCCGACCGCGCGGCTGGTGCGGCTGCCCGGCGTCGGGCACATGCCGATGCTGGAGCAGCCGGAGAAGGTCGACGCCGAGCTGGGTGCGCTGATCGAACGCAGCCTGGAACGCACCCGGGGCGGCCGGTTCCGGCGCAGGCGCCCCGAGCACGGCCCGGACCGGCGCCCGGACGCCGACGGCACGCCGGACCGGCCGCGCCGCCGCGCCGGCGTCCTGCGCGGGGCCGGCCGCGGGAAGCGGAAGGGCCGCGCGTGATCCCCGCGCCGGGTGCCGCGCCGCTGCGCCGCGAGCTGCCGACCGTCGCCGACACCGAGACGTTCGGCGAGGAGCTGGGCCGCGAGCTCGTCGCCGGGGACGTGCTGCTGCTCGCCGGCCCGCTCGGGGCGGGCAAGACCGCGCTGGTCCGCGGGCTGGCCCGCGGGCTCGGGGTGACCGGGCAGGTCGCGTCGCCGACATTCGTGATCGCCCGCGAGCACCCGCCGTCCGGGGACGGGCCGGCGCTGGTGCACGTCGACGCCTACCGGCTGGGCGGCGCCGGCGGGCCGGACGACACAGCCGCTGCCGCCGCGGTCATCGACGAGCTCGACGACCTGGACCTGGACACCGAGCTGGACCGGGCCGTGGTCGCCGTCGAGTGGGGGATCGGGGTGGCCGACCGGCTCGCCGAGCGCGCCGTCGAGGTCGTCCTGGAGCGCCGCGACGACGAGACCCGGGTCGCCACGCTGCGCCGCACCGCACGCCCGTAGGCTGGCCGACCGTGCTGGTACTGGCCCTGGACACCGCGACCCCGGTCGTCACCGCCGGCCTGGTCGCGCTGGAGGACACCCCGCGGGCCCTCGCCGTCCGCGCCCACCGCGGTTCCCCCACCCGCCCGAGCAGGCACGGCGAGCTGCTGATGCCCGCCGTGCGGGCGCTGTGCGCCGAGACCGGCCGGGACCTCGCGACGGTGGACGCGATCGTGGTCGGCGCCGGACCGGGGCCGTTCACCGGGCTGCGGGTCGGGATCGCCTCGGCGGCCGCGCTCGGCCACGCGCTCGACGTCCCGGTGCACGGCGTCTGCACGCACGACGCGATCGCGCTGGCCGCGGCCGGGATCGTCGAGCCGGGCGCGGAACGTCCGCAGGCCGGGCCGGGCAACCTGCTCGTCGTGACCGACGCGCGCCGGCGCGAGGTGTACTGGGCGGCCTACGACCCGGCGGCGCGGCGGCTCAGCGGCCCCGCCGTCGAACCGCCGGACACGCTGGCCGGCCGGCTCGGCGAGCTGGCGGTCGGCACCGTCGCCGGGGACCCGGCGTTCGCCGACCGGCTCGGTGTCCCGGTCGGCGGACCCGATGCCGCCACCCCGGAGGGCCTGGTGGGGGTGGCCGCGGCCGCGCTGCGGGCCGGCCGGGAGCCGGAGCCGGTCGAGCCGCTCTACCTGCGCCGCCCGGACGCCGTCGAGCCCACCGGGCGCAAGCGCGTCACCGCATGAGCACCACCGTCACGGTCGGCCCGCTCTACCGGGCCGACGCCGAGCGCTGCGCGGAGCTGGAGCGGTTGCTGTTCCCCGGCGACGACCCGTGGAGCGCCCAGGCGTTCCGGGACGCCGTCAGCTCCGGGCAGCTCTATCTCGCCGCGCGGGCGGGCAGCGAGCTCGTCGGTTACGCCGGGCTGGCCGTCGTCGCCGGTCCGCCGCAGGCCGAGGCGGAGGTGCACACGATCGGCGTCGATCCGGCCTGGCAGCGGCACGGGATCGGCCGGGCCCTGCTGGCGAAGCTGCTGGAGGTCGCCGACGAGCTGCGCGCCACCGTGTTCCTGGAGGTCCGGACCGACAACGAGCCGGCCAGGACGCTGTACGAGCGGCACGGCTTCGAGATCGTCGGCCTGCGCAAGCGGTACTACCACCCGTCCGGCGCCGACGCGCACACCATGCGCCGGACCGCGCGCGGCTGAGCCGCCTACCGAGTCACAGCGGCGTCGTCCAGCGCGGCCGCGGTCACCTCGGCCAGCAGGTCGAGGTGCTCGGCGGTCGCGGTGAGCGGCGGCGAGAAGCCGACCGCCGAGCCCATCGGGCGGATCAGCGCCCCGCGCTCGCGGGCCGCGCGGAACACCCGCTGCGGCAGGTCGGGCGCCCCGGCCAGCCGTTCCGGGTCGAGCGCGAGCGCGCCGAGCACCCCGGTGCCGCCGCGGGCGTGGTCGACCAGCGGATGGTCGGCGATCCCCTGCAGCCGCTCCAGCAGCTGCGTCTCCAGCATGTCGGCCCTGGCCAGCAGCCCGTCCCGCTCCAGCAGGGCGATCGTGGCGCTGCCCGCCGCGCACGCCGCGGGATGACCGGCGTAGGTCTGGCCGTGCCGGAACACCCGGCCCGGGACGTCCCAGAACGGGGCCGCGATCCGCTCGGACGCCACGATCCCGCCGAGCGGCTGGTAGCCCGACGTCACGCCCTTCGCGAAGACGGCGATGTCCGGGCGGACCCCGAACCGCTCGACGCCGAACCAGTCGCCGAGCCGGCCGAACCCGCAGATCACCGCGTCGGCGACGAACAGCACCCCGTGCCGGCGGCAGACCTCGGCGGCGGCCGCGACGTAGCCCTCCGGTGGCGGCAGTACGCCGCCCGCACCGATCACCGGTTCGCAGAAGAACGCCGCGACCCGCTCCGGGCCGAGATCGACGATGGCCTTCTCCAGGCCGGCGGCGTCGTCCCAGGGGGTCTGCACGACGTCCGGCACGAACGGCCCGGCCAGCCGGTTGCCCGGGATGCCCGCCAGCGAGGTGCCCAGGCCGTGGGTGCCGTGGTAGCTGTGCTCGCGGTGCAGCAGCACCGTGCGCTGCGGTTCCCCGATCGCGCCGAAGTACTCCCTGGCGAGCTTCGCGGCGGTCTCGATCGAGTCGCCGCCGCCGCTGGTGAAGAAGACCTTGCCGCCGTCCAGCGGGGCGCGCTCGGCGATCTCGGCGGCGAGCCGCTCGGCCGGCCCGTTGGTGAAGTCGGTGAACGTGGAGTACGCCTCCAGTCGGCCGAGCTGCTCGGTGATCGCGTCGACGATCTCCCGCCGGCCGTGGCCGACGTTGGCGTACCAGAGGCTCGCGGTGCCGTCGAGGTAGCGCCTGCCTGCGTCGTCGAACACCCAGACGTCCTCGCCGCGGACGATCGTCACCGCGCTGTCGCGGACGGAGTGCATGGCGGCGAACGGATGCCAGAACGCGGACATCGGCGGACCTCCTGGGCGGGACGGGGACTCGCCGTTCGACGTTAGCCCCGATCGCCGGCCGCCGGATCCCGGTGGATCCACAACTGTGGACGGCGTCGTTGTGTTATTCACAAGGGTGTGGATCTCGACGACCTGCTCGGCCGGGACGGTTTCGGGCTCGTCCCGGTCGTGCCGGGGCGGCGGCGGCCGGTGCTCGGCGCGCACGTCGTCGAGATCGGGCACCCGACGCGCTGGGTGCCGCCGGGCTGGGTGCTGCTCACCACCGGCCTGCGGCTCGGCTCGCCCGCCGACTGCCGGGAGCTGGTCGCGGAGCTGGCCGCCGGTGATCTCGCGGCGCTCGGGTTCGGGATCGGGATCGTGCACGACACCGTCCCCGCCGCGCTGGTCGAGGAGGCCCGCCGCCGGGAGCTGCCGCTGTTCGCGGTGCCCGAGGCGACGCCGTTCCGGGAGATCGTCCGCGCCGTCGACGCGGCCGTGCTGGATCGCGACCGGGACGTGTTCCGGCGGACCGCGGCGATCACCGACACGCTCACCGGGCTGCTCGACGGGCCGGTCCCGCAGCAGTCGCTGGTGCACGGGCTCGCCCGCGCGCTGCGCTGCGGGGTCGCGCTGCACCGCCCGGACGGGTCGGTGCTCGCCGCCGATCCGGCATCCGGCCGGGCCGGGGCGGCCGAGCGCTGGACCCGGTTCCGCGGGCTCGCGATCACCGGGCCGCCGGTCGAGGTGGTGGACGCCGACGGGCTGTTCGCCGCCGCGGTCCGGCCGCGCGGCGAGCTGCGCGCGTGGCTGGTCGCGGGGGCGTCGCGCGGATCGGTGCCGGTCCCGCTGATCGTGCGGGCGGTGGCGCTGGTGGCGCGGCTGCTCGGCGGGCTGGCCGCGGCCGCGGACGACGACGCGCTCCGCCGCCGGGCGGACCGGGCCGCCGAGCTGCACCGGCTGGTGGCCGGGGACCCGGCGCCCGGCCCGGACGCCGGGACCCACGGACCGCCCGCCGACCGGCCTCGGACGGTGCTCGTGCTGGCCGCCGGCACGGCACTCGCCGACGCCGAGCGCACGCTGGACGCGCTGCGCGTCCCGTACCTGCTCGGCGAGGTCGACGGCTCGGTGGTGGCCGTCGTGGGGGAGGACGTCCCCGCCCCCGGGCCCCCGGTGGCCGGGTCGGCCGGGGTCGCTGCAGGGGCGCCGCTGGGCCCCGGCCACCGCGACGCCCGGCTCGCCGCCCGGCACGCGGCGCTGACCGGCGGCGGCCCGGTCCGGGCCGGGGACCTCGGCGTCCTCGACCGGATGGTGCTGCAGATCGGCGAGGAGCGCACCGCGGAGCTGGCCCGGCCCCTGCTCGCGCCGCTGGCCCCGCCGCTGGTCGAGACGGTGCGGGTCTGGCTCGCGCACCGCCAGGACGTACCGGCGACCGCGCGGGCGCTGCACGTGCACCCGAACAGCGTCCGGCACCGGCTGGGCCGGGTGCAGGCGCTGGTCGGGGACCTGCGGGACCCGGCGGTGCTGGCCGGGATCTACCTCGCCCTGCTCACCGGCGGGTGATCGCGAGGTGCGCCACGCGGCGTGGCTGTCGGCGACCCGGCACGGGGATCCGCGCGCGACCGCCCCGGGACCGGTCAGCCGGTCGCCGACAGGTAGGCCAGCAGGCGCAGTTCGTCGTCGGTGAGCTCCAGGGTCCGCATCGGCAACAGCTGCGCCAGCTGCTCCGGGGTGCGGGCACTGGCGATCGGCGCAGTGACCGACGGCTGGGCCGCCAGCCAGGCCAGCGCGACGGCCGGGACCGGCACGCCGTGCCCGGCGGCGATCTCGTCCAGCCCGGCGAGCACGGCGCGGCCGCGGGAGTCGAGATAGGCGGCGGCGCGCTCGGCGCGCGGACCCTCCGGCACCGAGTCGGGCCGGTACTTGCCGGTGAGGAAGCCCCTGGCCAGCCCGTAGTACGGGTAGACGGCCAGTTTCTCGGACTCCGCCAGCGGCGCCAGCGCGGCCTCGTAGTCGTCGCGCTCCATCAGGTTGTAGAGCGGCTGGACGGCGGTGAAGGCGGTGAGCCCGTCGCGTGCGGAGATCTCCAGCGCCGAACGCAGCCGCTCGGGGCCGAAGTTCGACGCGCCGATCTCGCGGACGAGGCCCTCGCGGACGAGCGCGTCGAACGCGTCGAGGGTCTCCTCCTGCGCGGTGTCCGAGTCGTCGCGGTGTGCGTGGTAGAGGTCGATCCGGTCGGTGCCGAGCCGGCGCAGCGACGCGCGCGCGGCGGCCGCGATGTTCTCCGCGGCGAGCCCGGTGTGCCCGGGCAGTGCGCCGACCTTGGTGGCGATGTGCAGCCGGTCCCGGTTGCCCCGGGCCCGCATCCACTCGCCGAGGATCGTCTCGGACTCGCCGCCGGAGTTGCCGGGATGGCGCCACATGTAGGAGTCGGCGGTGTCGATCATCGTCCCGCCCGCGTCGGCGAACGCGTCGAGCACCGCGAACGACGCGTCCCGGTCCGCCGTCCAGCCGAACACGTTCGCCCCGAGAACCAGGTCAGCCACGGCTGTGGACGCTACCCTCCGGGGTGCACCGCAGTTCGTGCCCCGGGTGGGTGAAGAACCGGTTGAGCCCCCGTCGCGGTTCTGGCACTCTCGTGAGTAGAGTGCCAATGCGCGCGACGGACACCTGTCGCCCCGGCACCCGCGACGGCGGGGCGGGAGGGCGTACGTGCGCGCTGCTGACACCGGACATACCCGTGACACCGGATTCACCCCAGGAAGGGGAGGTCATCGTCGTGGCGAACATCAAGCCGCTCGAGGACAAGATCGTCGTCCAGGCCAGTGAGGCGGAGACCACCACCGCCTCCGGCATCGTCATCCCGGACACCGCCAAGGAGAAGCCCCAGGAGGGCAAGGTCCTGGCCGTCGGCCCGGGCCGGGTGGACGACAACGGGAACCGCGTCCCGCTCGACGTGGCGGTCGGCGACGTCGTCATCTACTCGAAGTACGGCGGCACCGAGGTCAAGTACAACGGCGAGGAGTACCTGATCCTCTCCGCCCGCGACGTGCTGGCCGTCGTCAACTGACGCCGAGCATCTCGTGACGCGCACCGCCCCGGCGGGTCCACCCCGAGGGGTGTCCCGGCCGGGGCGGTCGCATTTCTCCCCATGACGAGAGGTTGAGAGAAGAGAAGATGGCGAAGCAGATCAGCTTCGACGAGAACACGCGTCGCGCGCTCGAGCGCGGCGTGAACCAGCTCGCCGACGCGGTGAAGGTGACGCTCGGCCCGCGCGGCCGGCACGTCGTCATCGACAAGAAGTTCGGTGGCCCCACGGTCACCAACGACGGCGTCACGATCGCCCGCGAGATCGACCTCGAGGACCCGTTCGAGAACCTCGGGGCGCAGCTGGCGAAGACCGTCGCCACCAAGACCAACGACGTCGCGGGCGACGGCACCACCACCGCCACCGTGCTGGCCCAGGCGCTGGTGAAGGAGGGCCTGCGCAACGTCGCGGCGGGCGCCGCGCCCTTCGCGCTCGGCCAGGGCATCGCGGCCGCCGCGCAGAAGGTGTCCGACGTCCTGCTCTCCCGGGCGACCCCGGTCGACGCGGGCAGCCACATCGCCCAGGTCGGCGCCATCGCCTCCCGCGAGCAGGAGATCGGCGACCTGATCGCCCAGGCGATCCAGACCGTCGGCAACGACGGCGTCATCACCGTCGAGGAGGGCTCCACGCTCTCGACGGAGCTGGAGATCACCGAGGGCCTGCAGTTCGACAAGGGCTACCTCTCGCCGTACTTCGTCACCGACTCCGAGTCGATGGAGGCGGCGCTCGACGACCCGTACATCCTGCTGCACCGGGACAAGATCAGCTCCATTCAGGACCTGCTCCCGCTGCTGGAGAAGGTGCTCGGCGAGGGCAGGCCGCTGCTGATCATCGCCGAGGACGTCGAGGGCGAGGCCCTGTCCACCCTGGTGGTGAACTCGATCCGCAAGACCGTCAAGGTCGCCGCGGTGAAGTCGCCGTTCTTCGGTGACCGGCGCAAGGCGTTCATGGACGATCTGGCGATCGCCACCGGCGGTCAGGTCATCAACCCCGAGATCGGCCTCAAGCTCAACGAGGCGGGGCTGGAGCTGCTGGGCCGGGCCCGGCGCGTCGTGGTCACCAAGGACAACACGACGATCGTCGAGGGCGGCGGCTCGAAGGACGACGTCGCTGGCCGGGTCGCGCTGCTCAAGCGTGAGATCGAGGAGTCCGACTCCGACTGGGACCGGGAGAAGCTCCAGGAGCGCCTGGCCAAGCTCTCCGGCGGCGTCGCGGTGATCCGCGCCGGCGCGGCCACCGAGACCGCGCTCAAGGAGCGCAAGCACCGCATCGAGGATGCCGTGGCGGCGACCCGGGCGGCGGTCGAGGAGGGCATCGTTCCCGGTGGCGGTTCCGCACTGGTGCACGTCGCCTCGGAGCTCGACGGCGGTCTGGGCCTGACCGGTGACGCCGCGACCGGCGTCGCGATCGTCCGCAAGGCGCTCTCGGCGCCGTTGCACTGGATCGCCGAGAACGGCGGCGACGAGGGCTCGATCGTGGTGTCCCGGGTCGCCGAGAAGGGCTGGGGCACCGGGTACAACTCGGCCAGCCGCAGCTACGGCGACCTGATCGCCGACGGGGTCATCGACCCGGTCAAGGTGGTCCGGTCGGCGGTGGAGAACGCCTCCTCCATCGCGCGGATGGTGCTCACCACCGAAAGCGCCGTGGTGGACAAGCCCGAGGAGGAGCCGCCGGCCGCCGCCGGTGGTCACGGCCACGGGCACGGGCACTGACCCCGGATCCACACAGCACACACGTCGAGGGCGGGTGGTCGGGTCGACCACCCGCCCTCGACGGCATCGGGAACCGGTGTGACGCGCCGGTGTCGCGGCAGGGTGCGACGCTCAGGCGGAGCCCAGCGTCTTCTCGATCGGCTGGGGATCGGCGACCTTGAGGGTCCGGCGCGGCCCGCGGATGATCGTGTCGCGCTCAGACTCGGAGAGCCCGCCCCAGATGCCGTACGGCTCGTGGACCTTCAGCGCGTGCTCCCGGCATTGGGCCAGCACCGGGCATTCCTGGCAGACCTGTTTGGCGCGTGCCTCGCGCCGGGCCCGCGCGGGCCCGCGCTCGCCCTCGGGATGGAAGAAGAACGCGCTGTCCATCCCCCGGCAGGCTCCCTCCATCTGCCAGTCGTAGATGTCGGCGACCGGGCCGGGAAGCCTCCGGATGTCCGCCATGTTCGTCACCTGCCTTCGACCTCGGACGTGTCGATGTCCAGTTTCCCGGGGTCTGCCGGGCGCAAACCTGATTCGAGGTGAACGATCGTGCACGTCCGGACGTCGGATCCGGGAGCCGGCCCGCCGCCCGGGATCCGGCGCCTGCTCGGCGGCCCGGCGAGCACCGCCGAGACGGCCGCGGCCGGCCGGTCCGGACCGCTGTGGCGCTGGGCCGGTGGGGTCGCGCTCGGCGGGCTCGGCCACTACGCGGCCGCCGCGGCGGTGCTGGAGCCGCTGTCCCGGTCGCCGGCCGCCGGGCCGGTGCTGCGGGCGCACGCCGCGGTCGCCCGGGCGTCGCACCTGCGGCAGCTGGGCGGGCACGCCGCCGCTGCGGTGCTCGACGGCGGGGCGCTCCGGGCGCTGTCCGCGATCGCCGCCGCGGGTGCCCCGCCCGCCGCCGACGTCTGGGGGACCGGGGCCGGTGCCGCGACGGCCGACGCGCTCACCGGGCTCGCCGCGGACGCCCTCGGCCGGTTCGACGCGCGGACCGCCCGGGTGCTGCTCGACCGCGCCGGGCCGTGGTGCGGCGGGCCCGGCCACCGGAGCCGGGTGCGCCACGACTGGGTGCTGGCCGAGACCGCGCTGATCGCGGGGGACCCGATCGCGGCGCTCGGGGCGGCCGGGCGCGCGCTGGCCGGGGCCCGGCTACTCGGCTCGCCCCGGCACGTGCTGAAGAGCCGGCTGGTCCGCGCGGTGGCCGGCGGGGTCGCGGGCGAGGACCCGGTCGCGGTGCTCGCCGAGCTGGACGCGGTCGCGGCGGAGGCGGACGGTTCCGGGCTGCTGCCGCTGCACCGTGCCGCGCTGCTCGCCGGCGCCGATCTCGCGGCCCGCACCGGCGCCCGGCCGCCATCCGGACAGCGCGGTGGTCCGTCCGCGGGAGCCGGCCGTGCACGAACCGGACACGCCACGGCCGATCGGGCGACGCCGGACGGCCGGCATGATCCGGACGCCAGGGGCCGACACGCCGGAGCGTCACGATTCGATACGCGTAGTCGCCAAACGGATGCGGAGGGTCGCCGAAGTGCGGTGTTGCGCACGGTGAGCGTCCTATATACGCGAAGTGACGGCTCCGGGCGGGAGCTGCTGCGGGAGTAGTGCCCGCAGGCGGGCCCGGAGGATGTACCGTATGGACTACTCCATTCGGCGACCCTTCACCCACATGACGCTGAGCCAGGCGGGGCGAGGTTCCGAACGGGGGCAACAAATTCGCCCCGACCGTGTCAAGGTGAGAGGGTCACCCGCCGATTCGGAGGGTGAATATCACCCGGCTGCAGGAAGCTGCAGGAAGGAATCGTCGTGACGACGGTACTCATCTGCGACGATCGTCGCAGCGTCCGCGAGGGATTGACTCGCGTCATGTCCGCGGTCCCCGGGGTCCAGCGCATCGACTGCGTGGCCCACGGGGACGAACTCCTCGCCCGCTACGCCCGCCAGTCCGTCGACGTCGTCCTGGTCGGGACGCAGCGAGCGGTCCCCACCGGCGTGGAGGCCACCCGGCGTCTCGTCGCGGCCCACCCGCAGGCGAACGTGATCGTGTTCGGCGCCCCGGACGACGCCGGCAGCATCGCCGCCGCCATCGCCGGCGGGGCCCGTGGCTACCTGCGCTGGGACGCCTCGCGTCCCGAGCTGGTCGCCGCGCTCGCGCACACCCTGGCCAGCACCTCGGTGCCGACCCCGCGGGTGCCGACCGACCCGGGTGTCCAGCTCACCGAGCGCGAGCTGCAGGTGCTGCGCGGGATGAGCCAGGGCAAGAGCAACGGCCAGATCGGCCGCGAGCTCTACCTGTCCGAGGACACCGTCAAGACCCACGCGCGCCGGCTGTTCCGCAAGCTGGGCGTCCGGGACCGGGCACAGGCCGTCGCGCACGGCTTCCGCCGCGGCCTGGTCTCCTGACCGGGTTCCACACCCACGTCGTTCCCGCGGAGCGTCCGCCGGTCCCGAGCCGGAACGCCCGCAGCATCCGGTCGGCGCCGCACCACCGGCGCGACCCCCGGATGTGATCTGGTGAGCCGGGCCGACCCCCGCGGTCCGGTGCGGAGTGCGCAGCGCGCACCCCTCGACGGCCCGTGTCCCGGGCCGCGGCGCCGGTCGTGCTCCCCGCGGCCGGACCCGCACATCCCGTCCGCCGTCGGCGGCATGCCCATCCCGAGCGCGTGCCGTCGCCCCGCGGACGAGCGGTCGCTCGCGCGCCGGGAGTCGTCACCTCGCTGCTCCTGCTTCACTCTCGTCACTCGCGCCTCTGGTGTTACGTCGCCCGCGCGAGGACCTTCGGCCCGGACAGCGCCGAGCCGGGCACCACCGGCGCCGGGCGGTCCGGTCCCGGTGTCCGGGCCCTGTCAGTGGCCCTGTCATGTGCCCTGTCATCGCCGCGCAGCGCCCGGATCGTCCCGCCGCGGCCCGAACAGACCGTTCGCCGACCGTGCCCGGCTGGTGACCGCGTGCACCCGACACGCCGCGCAACCCGACACTCCGCACGATCGTCTGACTCCGTGTGGAGCAACTCCCGCGGGCGTACTGCGCTCGGATACGGTGGGCGGACTGTGGTCCCCGCCTGTCCTGTGGCGGGTTGCCTCCACGATCGGATGACACTGACGGAGTCTCGTAACGCCTGGGCGGTTCCCCACGATGAGTGAATCAAGAGACGTACCCGACGAGTGGATCGAAGCGGCCATGGCCGGCGATCGCTCCGCGGTCGAGCGCGTTCTCACCATGATTCGGCCCCTCGTCGTGCGCTACTGCCGCGCCCGACTGGGGACCGACCGAGGGTCCGTCTCGGCGGACGACGTCGCCCAGGAGGTGTGTGTTGCAGTGCTGACGGCGTTGCCGGGGTACCGGGTGCAGGGCCGCCCGTTCCTCGCTTTCGTCTATGGCATCGCGTCGCACAAGGTGATCGACGCGCACCGCGCCGCATCCCGGAACCGGTCCGAGCCCGTCGCGGACGTGCCGGACCGGATCGAGATCGCGGACGGTCCGGAGAGCAGGGCCCTTCAGGTCGAACTGTCCGCGGAGATGTCCAGGCTGCTGGAGGTCCTCCCGGACAAGCATCGGGAGATCATCGTGTTGCGGGTGGTCGTGGGGTTGTCCGCGGAGGAGACCGCGGCGGCCGTCGACTCCACACCGGGCGCCGTCCGGGTGGCACAGCACCGGGCGCTGACCCGGCTGCGGAAGATAATGAGTGAGGAGGTGGTCCGGGATGCGTGACGACCAGGGTCCGGTCGGTCCGGGCTCCCCTCCGCCGCCCGGCGACGGCTGGGAGCGACCGCCGGCACCGGTGACCCGGGGCCGCTTCGGCGAGCCCCGCACGGGCCGCCACGGCAGCGGCCCGAACAGCCAGGGCGGACCGCACGGCCCGAACGGGAACGGCTACGTCCACCCGCCCGGCCGCAACGGGCATCCCGCCCCGCAGCCGGTCGGCAGGCGGTTCGCCGAGCTCGACGACGAGGGTCCGGTGGACCTGGTCGAGCTGCAGGCCGACGACGAGCTGATCAACGCGCTGTCCTCCGGGCTCGGCGTGTCCGGCCCCGGCAGCCAGGGCTACGACGTCGACGACCGGCTGGTCGCGATGCTGTCGTCCTGGAAGGACGAGGTCGACCGCGAACCGGTCCCCGAGCTCGTCGGCACCGACGAGGCCGTGCAGATGCTGCAGCCGGCGCGGCCGTCGCGGAAGGTCTCCTACCTGCGTCCGCTGGTCGCCGCCGCGGCGGTGGCCGCCTGCGCGCTCGCCGTCGTCTCGATCAGTGCCCACGAGGCGGTGCCGGGCGACACGCTCTGGGGCGTCTCGAAGGTGCTCTACAGCGAGCGCGCCGAGCAGGTGCAGGCCGCGGCCGACCTGCGACAGGGCATCGAGCGGGTCAACGCCAAGCTGGCCGTCGGCGACACCGTCGGCGCGCAGCAGGACCTGACCTCGCTCGGCCCGCTGGTCGACAAGGTCGGGCCGGACGAGCAGGGCTACTTCGAGCAGCAGAACCGGTTCCTGACCGCCAAGGTCGCCGAGACGCCGCCCGGGACCCCGACCGATCCGCGGTCCCCGCTGCGCGACGGCACCCCGGCCCCGCCGCCACCCCCGGCGTCGGAGGGCACCCCGGAGGAGCCGCCGCCGGCGCAGCCGCAGCAGCCGTCCCCGCCGCCCGGCTCGACCGCTCCCGGTGGCACCACCGGTGGCGGCGAGGGCAGCCCCGGACCGGCCGACCCGAGCGGCTCGACCGATCCGCGGGTGCTGTCCGGCCCGGGGGGCACCACGTCCGACCCGTCCACCACGACGAGCCCGGACCCGTCGCAGACCTCGCCGACCACCGAGGGCTCGGCCGACCCGACGACCACCACGTCGTCGACCCGGCCGACCGCCTCCGGCGAGGGCAGCTCCGACCCGGAGGGGCCGACGTCGTCGACCGCGACCGGGGCGGTCAGCAGCAGCCCCAACTAGCGCGACGCAGGAACGATGAAGGGCGGGCCCGGCCGGGCCCGCCCTTCGTGTGTGCCGCAGGTCGCTGTGCGGTCTTCGTCTCAGCCCGGCCGGGTCGCGCGGCTCAGCCGTCGGCGAGCGTCGCGTCCGCGTACCCGCGGCAGTACTCCCACGTGACGTAGTGCGCGGGATCGGGATCGTAGGCAGGCTCGTGCGGCCGCATCCGGCCCTCGTCGAGCAGCTGCTGGAGGCTCGCCCGCAGCAGGTTCCACTCGTGGAAGTGCTGCTCACCGCAGTCGGCGCAGTCCACGACGATGCCCCGGACCCCACGGCCGGACAGCAGCGCCTGGTAAACCGCGAGATCGGCCAGGTCGGCCAGGATCTCGCCGCGGTCGGTCTCGGTCAGCGGGGGTCCGTCGGGGTCACCGGAGCCCGCTCCGGTGATCTCGACGTGATCGTCCAGCGCCCCCATGGAGCGCGCAGGGTCATCCGGGTCTCCGGCGAACGGGTCCGGTGGCAGCGCCTCTGGTGACACGCTGTACACGGTACCGGGGCACAGGGCCGGGCCCCGGCCCACCCCGCCATGGTGGACGTACGATGGCGTCGGCGCGGCGGGCGCCCGCCGCGGTAGCCGTGACTGCAAGGAGCCTCCAGGAGATGACGAGCGAGATCGGCGGCCTGCCCGAGAAGTTCGCGATGCTCGGCCTGACGTTCGACGACGTCCTGCTGCTCCCTGCCGAGTCGGACGTCGTGCCCAGTTCCGCCGACACCTCGAGCCAGGTCACCCGGCGGGTCCGGGTCCAGGTCCCGCTGGTGTCGTCCCCGATGGACACCGTCACCGAGTCCCGGATGGCGATCGCCATGGCCCGGGCCGGTGGACTGGGCGTGCTGCACCGCAACCTCTCCCCGGAGGCCCAGGCGGCCCAGGCCGAGGTGGTCAAGCGGTCCGAGGCCGGGATGGTGACCGACCCGGTGACCTGCTCGCCGGACGCGACGCTGGCCGACGTCGACGCGCTGTGCGCCAAGTTCCGGATCTCCGGCGTACCGGTGACCGGTGAGGGCGGCAAGCTCGTCGGGATCATCACCAACCGGGACATGCGCTACGAGGTCGACCAGGACCGCTCGGTCGCCGAGGTGATGACCAGGGCGCCGCTGGTGACGGCGAAGGTCGGGGTGACCGCGGAGGCGGCGCTCGGCCTGCTGCGCAGGCACAAGCTGGAGAAGCTGCCGATCGTCGACGGCGACGACGTGCTGCGCGGCCTCATCACGATCAAGGACTTCAACAAGACCGAGCAGTACCCGCTGGCCACCAAGGACCCGGACGGCCGGCTCGTGGTCGCCGCCGCGGTAGGCGTCGGCGACGACGCCTACGCGCGCGCCATGCTGCTCGTCGAGGCCGGTGTGGACGTGCTGATGGTCGACACCGCGCACGGGCACTCCCGGCGGGTACTGGAGACCGTCGCGAAGCTGCGCGCCGAGGTCGGCGAGCAGGTCGACGTCGTCGGCGGGAACGTCGCCACCTACGAGGGCGCGCTGGCGCTCGTCGAGGCCGGCGCGGACGCCGTCAAGGTCGGTGTGGGCCCGGGCTCGATCTGCACCACCCGGGTCGTCGCCGGGGTCGGCGCGCCGCAGATCACCGCGATCTACGAGGCCACCCGGGCGTGCGCCCCGGCCGGCGTCCCGGTGATCGGCGACGGCGGCATCCAGTACTCCGGGGACGTCGCCAAGGCGATCGCGGCCGGTGCGTCCACGGTGATGCTGGGCTCGCTGCTCGCGGGCACCGCGGAGTCGCCGGGCGAAGTCGTGCTGGTCGGTGGCAAGCAGTTCAAGACCTACCGCGGCATGGGTTCGCTGGGCGCCATGCAGGGCCGCGCCGGCGCGGCCGGGCGCAGCTACTCGAAGGACCGCTACGCCCAGGACGACGTGCTCAGCGAGGACAAGCTCGTCCCGGAGGGCATCGAGGGGCGGATCCCGTTCCGTGGGCCGCTGTCGTCGGTGGTGCACCAGCTGGGCGGCGGGCTGCGCTCGGGCATGGGCTACGTCGGCGCGCAGACGATCCCGGAGCTGCAGCAGGCGCGGCTGGTCCGGATCACCGCGGCGGGGCTCAAGGAGAGCCACCCGCACGACATCACGATGACCGTCGAGGCGCCGAACTACGCCGCCCGCTAGTCCGCGGCGCGGGAGCGCCGCCTAGGGTGTGCTCGTGCGTGACCTCGTGGAGATCGGGATGGGCCGGGAGGCCCGTCGTGCCTACGACCTCGGCCAGATCGAGATCGTGCCGTCGCGGCGGACCCGCAGCTCGAAGGCGGTGTCGACGGCCTGGCAGCTGGATGCCTACCGGTTCGACATCCCGCTGGTGACCCACCCGACCGATGCGGTGGTCTCACCGTCGTCGGCGGTGCGGGTCAGTGAGCTGGGCGGTCTGGCGGTGCTCAACGCCGAGGGCCTGTGGGCCCGGCACGGCGACGCCGAGGGCGCACTGGCGAAGGTGGTCGAGGCGGCCACCGGCGACGAGTCGGACACCGCCCTCGCACTGCTGCAGGAGCTGCACCAGGCGCCGATCCGCGAGGACCTGATCGCCGAGGCGCTGCGCCCGCTGCGCGACGGTGCGCACACCGTCGCGGCCCGGGTCAGCCCGCAGCGGGCCCGCGAGCTGACCCCGGCACTGCTCGCCGCCGGCGTCGAGGTGCTCATCGTGCAGGGCACCATCGTCTCGGCCGAGCACGTCTCCGACGGCGAGCCGCTGAACCTGAAGGACTTCATCGCCGACCTCGACGTCCCGGTCGTCGCCGGTGGGGTCGGTGACTACCGCACCGCGCTGCACCTGATGCGCACCGGCGCGGCCGGGGTGATCGTCGGCTACGGGCAGTCCACCGCCACCACCACCGACGAGGTGCTGGGCGTGGGCGTGCCGATGGCGACCGCGATCGTCGACGCCGCCGCCGCCCGCCGCGACTACCTCGACGAGACCGGCGGCCGCTACGTGCACGTGATCGCCGACGGCGGGATCGGCACCTCCGGCGACATCGCCCGCGCCGTGGCCTGCGGCGCGGACGCGGTGATGCTCGGCGAGCAGCTGGCCGAGGCCGCCGAGGCACCCGCCGGCGGCCTGTACTGGACCTCGTCGGCGGCGCACCCGTCGCTTCCGCGCTCCGAGGTGACCGGCCTGGGCCGGTCCGGGCGGACGCTGGACCAGGTGCTGTTCGGCCCGACCGACAGCCCGTACGGCACCACGAACCTGTTCGGTGCGCTGCGCCGGGCGATGGCCAAGACCGGCTACTCGGACCTCAAGGAGTTCCAGCGGGTCGGGCTGAACCTGCGGGCCTGACCGACCACCCCGGCCGGGGACGGCTCCCGGTCCGGCGCGCCGGTGCATGATGGTCGGCAGAGCCGTCCCGCAGGTCGAGGAGGACCCGATGAGCCGACCCACCGCCGGATCCGCCATGGGCGGCGGCCGCGCGTTCGTCGACGCCACCGGCACCCCGGTGCCGCTGCGCGGACCGGTGCAGCGGGTGGTGGCGACGGATCCGGAGGTCGGTGCGCTGCTGGCCGAGCTGGGCGCCCGGGTGGTCGGCTGCGCAGGCCCGCTGGACGGCGCGGAGCCGGTCGGCGCCGAGCGCGCACCCGATCCGCAGGCCGTCGCGGTGCTGCGGCCGGACGCGATCGTCACCGGGCTCGGCGACGGCAGGCACGATCTCGCCGATCCGGCCGTGCTCGGCCGGCTGCGGCAGATCGCCCCGGTCATCGCGGTCGACCTGGCCCGCCGCGCCGCCTCTGCCGCCGACCTGCGCGCCCTGCTGGGCGCGGTGAACCCGCCCCCGCACCGCTCCCGCGGGCGGCACGAGGACTGACGATCAGGCGGTGGCGCCCCGGATCGACCGGACGCCGACGGTCAGCCCGACCGCCATCGTCGCCACCGCGGCGAGCAGGCCCCACAGCACGGCCGGATCGGCGAACGTCCCGGCGAACAGCACCCGCTCGGCGTCCACGATCCAGGTGAGCGGGTTCACCACCGACGCGGCCCGCATCCACTCCGGGCCGGTCTCCAGCGGCAGCATCATCCCGGACAGGATCAGCAGCGGGAACAGCAGTGACTGCTGGACCGCCCAGAAGATCCACTCGGTCTTCCGGGCGGCGATCGCCAGCGCGTAGGACAGCGCACCGACGCCGATCCCGAAGATCCCCAGGACGACCAGCCCGGCCAGCACGTGCAGCGGGTACAGCGCGAACCCGAACGGCACCGCGACCAGGGTGATGATCGCGGCCTGCACGACCAGCGGGGTCAGCTCCTTCAGCGCCCGGCCGACCATCAGCGACGACCGGGACAGCGGCGTCGCGAGCATCCGCTCGAACGCCCCGGTCATGATCTCGAACTGCAGGTTCGATCCGGTCATCGACGTCCCGAACATCGTGATCATGACGACCACGCCGGGCAGGAACCACTGCAGCGACGAGCCGCCGAGGGCGCCGGTGTCGCCGACGACGCCGGCCAGCAGTGGCCCGAACAGGCCGAGGAACACCAGCGGCTGGAGCAGCGAGAAGATCAGCGAGAACGGGTCCCGCACGATGGTCAGCGTCTCCCGCCACCAGACGTTGCCGATGTCGGTGAGCGCGCCGGTGGCCCGAGGCCCGGTGGTGGCGGGTGCGCTCATCGTCCGGCCTCCCCGTCGCGCAGGCTGCGGCCGGTCAGGTGCAGGAACACGTCGTCGAGGGTGGGCCGCCGGGACTCGGCGGCGACGACGTCGATCCCGGCGTCGCGCAGCCGCCCCACCAGCGCGGGAAGCGCGCGGGCTGCGGCGGGGACGCCGACGGTGAGCGCCTGCCCCTCCGGCCCGGTCCGCTCCTGCACCTCGGGCTCCGGCCCGGTCCGGCCGCCCGGCCCGGCGAGCGCCGGGGTGACCGCGGCGGCGAGCACCGCGCGGGCGGCCGGGACGTCCCCGGCGGCGACGGTGACGGTGAGCCGGTCACCGGCCCGCTCGCTCTTGAGCCGCTCCGCGGAGTCGTCGGCGATCACCCGGCCGTGGTCGATGATGACGACCCGCTCGGCCATCGCGTCGGCCTCGTCGAGGTAGTGCGTGGTGAGCACGACGGTGGTGCCGTGCTCGGCCCGGATCCGCAGGATGTGCTCCCACAGGTTCGCCCGGTTCTGCGGGTCCATCCCGGTGGAGGGCTCGTCGAGGAACAGCAGCCGGGGGGAGTGGACGAGGCCGAGTGCGATGTCGAGGCGGCGCTTCTGCCCGCCGGAGAGCGACCCGACCTTGCGCATCGCCAGCGGTCCGAGATCGAGGGTGCGCAGCAGCCGGTCCGCGCTCGCGACGCTCTCGGCCCTGCCCATCCCGTAGAAGCGGCCCTGCATGACGAGCTCGTCGCGGACCCGGTAGTTGTGCCCGGCGCCGTCCTTCTGCCCGATGTAGCCGATCCGGCGGCGGACCTCGGCCGGGTGCGCCGCGACGTCGACGCCGGCCACCTCGGCCCGCCCGGAGCTGGGCGGTAGCAGGCTGGTGAGCATCCGCAGCGTCGTCGACTTGCCGGCCCCGTTGGGTCCGAGGAGGGCGACCAGCTCGCCCGCGCCGACGTCGAGATCGATGCCGCGGACCGCCCCGACCGTCGTCCGGCCGACCCGGAAGTGCCGGGTCAGCGATTCGGTGTGGATCACAGCAACCTCTCGCCGTACGCCGTACTGAGTAATGCATCGTTAGAGTACGCCGTACGGAAAGACCACGCCAGGGAGAATTCGTGACCGACGACCAGCTACCCGCCGGGACCACCGCCGGGCAGGCGATGATCGAGCTGCTGTGGGACCCGCCGCCGGCCCCGCGCCGCGGGCCGCGTCAGCGGCTGACCCTGGATCAGGTGGTCGACGCCGGGATGGCGGTGGCCGCGCGCTCGGTGGACGAGCTGTCCATGCGCAAGGTCGCCCAGGAGCTGGGCGTCGGGACGATGAGCCTCTACACCTACGTCCCCGGCCGGGACGAGCTGTTCGAGCTGATGGTCGACCGGGCGTGGCGGATGCGGGAGCTCCCGGACCGCGAGCTGCCGTGGCGCGGGCAGGCCGCGTTCCACGCACACGAGGCGTGGCGGATGTACCGCGCGCATCCCTGGCTGATCAGCTCCAACCTGTGGCGGATGCCGCTGGGGCCGCACGTGCTGGACGTCCAGGAGGACCTCTACCGGGTCGTCCTGCTGACCGGGCTGGATGCGGTCACCGTGGTCCGCGCGGCCGGGCTGATCGAGTCGCACGTGTTCGGCGCCGCCCGGGCCGAGATCACCGACACCAGCGTCGCGGCGCGCACCGGGGTCACCCAGGACGACTACTACGCGGCCCGGGCCGGGTTCTGGGGGACCTACTTCAGCGAGCAGCGGTTCCCGTCGATGCTGCGGCTCTGGAACGCCGGCGGGTTCGACGCCGACAACCCGGACGGGGACTGGGAGTTCGGCCTGGAACTCATCCTGGACGGGATCGAGCGGCTGGCGGGTGGTCCGGGGCCCGGGTGACCCGGATCGCGTCGTTACCCTTGACGCGTGCAGACCCCGACCGTCCTCGTCGTGGACTACGGCGCCCAGTACGCGCAGCTCATCGCCCGGCGGGTGCGGGAGGCCGACGTGTACTCCGAGATCGTCCCGGCGTCCACGCCCGTCTCCGAGATCGTCGCCCGCGGGCCCGCCGCCGTGATCCTCTCCGGCGGCCCGGCGAGCGTCTACGCCGAGGGCGCCCCGGCGCTCGATCCGGCGCTGTTCGACACCGGCATCCCGGTCTTCGGCATGTGCTACGGCTTCCAGGCGATGGCCCGCGCGCTCGGCGGCGAGGTCGCGCACGACGGCACCCGCGAGTACGGCCGCACCGAGGTCACGCTGTCCGGGTCGCCGGGCGTGCTGCACGACGGCCTGCCCGCCCGGCACCCGGTCTGGATGAGCCACGGCGACTCGGTGACCGCCGCGCCCGAGGGCTTCACCGTGACCGCGTCGTCGGACCGGGTCGCGGTCGCCGCCTTCGAGGACACCGGCCGCCGGCTGGCCGGCGTGCAGTACCACCCGGAGGTCGGCCACTCGCCGCACGGCCAGGAGGTGCTGCGCCGCTTCCTGCACGAGGTCGCCGGCATCACCCCGGGCTGGACCACGGCGTCGATCATCGACGAGACCGTCGAGGCGGTCCGGGTCCAGGTCGGCGACGGCCGGGCGATCTGCGGGCTGTCCGGCGGGGTCGACTCCGCGGTCGCCGCCGCGATCGTCCAGCGGGCCATCGGCGACCGGCTGACCTGCGTGTTCGTCGACCACGGGCTGCTGCGCGCCGGCGAGCGCGAGCAGGTCGAGTCGGACTTCGTCGCCGCCACCGGGGCGAAGCTGCACACTGTCGACGCGGCCGACCGTTTCCTCGCCGCGCTCGCCGGGGTCACCGACCCGGAGGAGAAGCGCAAGATCATCGGCCGGGAGTTCATCCGGGTCTTCGAGGCCGCCACCGCCGAGGTGCTGGCCGAGGAGAAGGTCGACTTCCTGGTGCAGGGCACGCTCTACCCGGACGTCGTCGAGTCGGGCGGGGTGGACGGCTCGGGCAACAACACCGCGACGATCAAGAGCCACCACAACGTCGGCGGGCTCCCCGACGACATCGAGTTCGCCCTGATCGAGCCGCTGCGCGCGCTGTTCAAGGACGAGGTCCGCAAGGTCGGCGCCGAGCTCGGGCTGCCCGAGGTGATCGTCGCCCGGCAGCCGTTCCCCGGCCCCGGCCTGGGCATCCGGATCATCGGCGAGGTCACCCACGACCGGCTGGAGACGCTGCGCGCCGCCGACGCGATCGCCCGCGACGAACTCACCGCGGCCGGCCTGGACCGGGAGATCTGGCAGTGCCCGGTGGTGCTGCTGGCCGACGTCCGCAGCGTCGGCGTGCAGGGCGACGGCCGCACCTACGGGCACCCGATCGTGCTCCGCCCGGTCAGCTCCGAGGACGCGATGACCGCCGACTGGACCCGGCTGCCCTACGAGGTGCTGGAGCGGATCTCCACCCGGATCACCAACGAGGTGTCCGAGGTGAACCGGGTGGTGCTCGACGTGACGAGCAAGCCCCCGGGCACCATCGAGTGGGAGTGAGCCCCGGGCCCACGTGATGCGGGGCGGAGCCGGTCAGTCCGGCCCCGCCCCGGCCCACCCGGGTCGAGCGGCGCTCGACCCCCGTCGGAGCCGCGACCTCGCGGGTGGAACGGACGTCGGCGAGGCTCCCCAGCCCGCCGGCACCCGTCGTCTCTCCCTTAGTCGTCCGTGGCCGCCCGGGAGTTACGCACACTCGCCACCAGGAATGCGATCCCGGCCACGACCGCGGTCCCGGCCAGCAGCCAGCGGATGTCGACGACCTCCCACGGGCCCGTCCCGGTGATCCCGGCCGCCGCGACCAGCAGCGACAGCAGGCCCGCGACCAGCCCGACCGGATCCGGCCGGGTTCGCGCACGGCCGTCCCGGCCGGTACCGCCCTGCTCAGCCACGCTGCACCTCCACCGCTCCCATCTCGGCCCGCAGGTCGAGCTCCAGTACCCGTCCGCCGGGACCGTCCGGCCCGGGATCGGTGACGTCGAGCCGGGCGTCCTGCCCGGCCCGGGACTGGCCGTCGACGGTCACGTCGCCCCATCCGGCCGAGCTGCGCACGACGAGATCGGCGTCCTGCGGAACGCGGACGATCACCGCCCCGGCACCCACCTCGGCCCGGGTGGACACCGGGCCCTCGGCGCCGGGGGCCGCGGTGAGGTCGAGCCGGGTCAGGTCCAGTTCGATGCTGCCGGTGCCGCGCCGGTACTCCGGCGCGAGCTGGGCCACCGTCGCCGGGGCGTCCATCATCGGGCCCATCCCGCCGCGGACCGCCCACCCGTCCGGGCCCAGCGCACCGTTCAGCAACGTCGCCAGCCAGGTCACGATCGCGAGCAGCACCGCGAACGGGATCAGCCAGCGCCCGGCCCGCCGGAACGCACCCACCAGCAACCCGAACCCGACGACGGCGAGTGCCGCACCGGGGACCGCGGAGGCGGGCAGCGCGCCGGGTGCGGCCAGCACCACGACGCCGACCATGCCCGCGGTGACCAGCGCGACGGCGAGGGTCACCGGGGTCACCCTGGAGCGCGGCCGGGGTGGCGGCGCCGGTTCGGGGCCCGGCTCGGGGAGGTCCCAGGCGAACGGTGCGACGCCGAGCGGGTCCCACGCCGGCGGTGCGCGCTCCGGCTCCGGCGGCGCGACCGGCGGTGTACCCGGCCGGCCCGGATCCCGGGCCGGGATCGCGGCGGTCGTCCCGTCCGGTGCGGCCCAGGGCACCGGCGGCGTCGGGGTGAGCGCGGCGGTCCGGCCGCCCGGGCGCCCCCCGCGGGTCACGTGCACCGCGACCAGCAGGCCCAGCGTGACGATCGTCGCGATCAGCCGGTCCACCGGCATCACCAGCGGGATCGCCAGCAGCGCCGCGATCGTCAGCAGCACCGCGGCGAGCGCGGAGGTCGATCCGCCGCGCTGCGGTGGCGGGCCCCCCGGCCGCCCCGCATCCGGCAGCACCGCGCACCCGGCGAGGTACAGCGGCAGTCCCGGGCCGGCGATCGCCGCGACGACGAAGCCGACCCGCACCAGCGTCGGATCCAGCTCGTAGCGCCGGGCCAGCGCCGCGGCGACGCCGGCCAGCTTCCGGTCGTCGCGCGGCCGCAGTGGCCGTGACTCCCACATGTCGCGCAGGGTGTCCGTCGCCTGCACCCCCGTCCCCGGGGCCCCCGATCCGCTCATGCAGGTCACTCTGCCCGCCCCGGAGCCCCGGGGTCTCCGGGACAACCCCGAGGCGACCCCGGAACCGGACCGGAAGGCCCGGGGCGCGGCGCGTGTGACGATGGAGGGGTGAACAGCCCGAACCCGCGAACCGGGAGCCCGCCCGCGACCGTCGTGCGCGAACCGGACGTGGTGCCCGGGGAGCAGCCGGGAACGTCCCCGGAGCCGGCCGGGACCCAGGCTGCGCCGCCGGACCGGGCCGCGCCGCCGGACCAGGCTGCGCCGCCGGACCAGGCTGCGCCGCCGGACCAGGCGGACCCGGGCGCGGCGACGACCGTGCCGGGCCCGGCCACCCGGCCCGCGGCCCCGCTCACCCGGCGGCGCACCGGGCGGCTGCTCGGCGGCGTCGCGGGCGGTCTCGCCGACCACGTGGGGGTGGACGTGCGGTGGGTCCGGGCGGCGTTCGTCGTCCTGACCTTCCTGGGCTGGGCCGGGGTGCTGGCCTACGGCCTGCTGTGGGTGTTCGTCCGGCAGGAGGACGATCCGGTCGAGCGCACGGTGACCCGCTCCGAGCGGCTGCAGGCGGCCGGGCTGCTCACCCTGGGTCTCGGGCTGTCCCTGGTCGCGGCGACCTCCGGGGCGTCGGTGCTCGGCTGGATCGCCGGGCCGCTGGGGCTCGCGACGGTGGGTGCCGCCGTCGTCTGGCGGGAGGCAGACGAGGCGCAGCGCAGGCGGTGGGCGCGCGACGCCCGCAGCCGGGTCGTCGGCGGGCGGGCGGCGCTGCTGCGCACGCTGCTCGGCGCGGCCCTGGTGCTGACCGGGCTGGCGGTGTTCCTGGTCGGCAACCTCGATCTCGGCCAGGTCAGGTTCGGGATCCTGGCCGCGCTCGCCACGCTGCTCGGCGTCGCGGTGCTGACCGTGCCGTGGTGGGTACGGCTGGTCCGGGACCTCGGGGAGGAGCGGCAGGCCCGCGCCGTGGAGGCGGAACGGGTGGAGATCGCGGCGCACCTGCACGACTCGGTGCTGCAGACGCTCGCCCTGATCCAGCGGCAGGCCGGCGACGCCCGCGAGGTGCAGCGGCTGGCCCGCGGGCAGGAACGGGAGCTGCGGGCGTGGCTGTACGGGCCGGGCGGCCGGGCGCGGGGCGGTGACGGCAGCGCCGCGGCGACCGAGACGACGCTGTCCGCGGCGATCACCCGGGTCGCCGGCGAGGTCGAGGACACCTACGCGGTCACGGTCGGCCCGGTCCTGGTCGGTGACGCCGAGCTGGACGGCGACCTGCGGGCGCTGGTGCTCGCGGCCCGCGAGGCGATGGTGAACGCGGCGAAGCACTCCGGATGTTCGGAGGTGGACGTCTACGTGGAGGTCGAACCCGGCGAGGACGGCGCCGCAGGCGCCGCCGAGGTGTTCGTCCGGGACCGCGGGCGCGGCTTCGACCCGGACGCGGTGGACGGCGACCGGCACGGCCTCGCCGACTCGGTGCACGAACGGATGCGCCGGCACGGCGGTACGGTCCGGATCCGGACCGGCGCGGGCTCGGGTACGGAGGTGCGGCTGTCGATGCCGCTGGGGGAGAAGGAGACGGTATGAGCGACGACGGCGATCCGATCCGGGTCTACCTGGTCGACGACCACGCGCTGTTCCGGTCCGGGGTGCGCGCCGAGCTCGACCGCGGTGACGGCGGCACGCCGGTGGTCGAGGTGATCGGCGAGGCCGGATCGGTGGACGAGGCGGTGGCCGGCGTCGGGCACCTTGCCCCGGACGTGGTGCTGCTCGACGTGCACCTGCCCGGCGGGGGCGGCGCGGAGATCCTGCGCCGGACCCGGGCGGCGGGCACCGAGTCGGTGTTCCTCGCGCTGTCGGTGTCCGACGCGGCCGAGGACGTGATCAGCGTGATCCGGGCCGGCGCCCGCGGCTACGTCACCAAGACGATCTCCGGCCGGGACCTGTCGGACGCGGTGCGCCGGGTCCGGGCCGGCGACGCGGTCTTCTCGCCGCGGCTCGCCGGGTTCGTGCTGGACGCCTTCTCCGACCGCCCGGGCGCCGCCCCGCCGGTCGATCCGGAGGTCGACCAGCTCACCAAGCGCGAGCGGGACGTACTGCGCCTGCTGGCCAGGGGCTACGCCTACAAGGAGATCGCCGGGGAGCTGTTCATCTCGGTGAAGACGGTCGAGACGCACGTGTCGAGCGTGCTGCGCAAGACCCAGACGTCGAACCGGCACGAGCTGTCGCGCTGGGCGACCGACCGCAGGCTGGTCTGATCCGGACGCCGTGACACCGACGGCCCCGGACCAGCTGGTCCGGGGCCGTTCGGGGTACGGGTCGTGCTCAGCCGCCGAGCAGCGAGCCGACGCCCTTCGTCACGCCGCCGAGCGCGCCGCCGACCGGCTCGGTGGCACCGGACAGCACGCCGCCGACCGGCTCGGTCACCGCGCCCAGGGTCTGGCCGACCGGCTTCGTGACGGCCTGCAGCGGCTGGGTGGCCCCGCTGCCCCCGTCGTCGGAGGACCCACCGTCGGAGGACCCGCCGTCGCCGGAGTCCCGCTTCGCGGAGGTGTCCAGCAGGCCGGTCACCGGGGCGGCGGCCTTCAGCACCGGACCGGTGAGCGGCTCGGTCGCGCTCAGCACCGGCTCGGTGACCGGGGAGAGCGCCCCCAGGACGGGGGTGGTGACCGGCTCCAGGGTGTCGGTGAGCGGCTTCGTCAGCGGCTGCACCGCCTCGGTCACCGGGGTGACGGCCGAGGTGACCGGGCTGAGGGTGCCGCCGAGGGTCTCGCCGACCGGTGCCGCGGCCCGGGCGACCGGCGCGACCACGCCGCCGACCGTGGACCCGACCGGGCGGGCGGCCTCGGTGATGTCCTGCAGCGGGCCGGTGCTGGTGCCGCCCTGCGCCGGGCCGGGCGCGGTGACCGGCTCGATCAGGTTCGCCGCGGGCGGGCGGGACGGGTTGTTGAGCGCCGCGACCAGCGGGACCCCGCCGATCGGCGAGCCGGTGGCGGTGGAACCGGTCCCGGTGCCCGGGGTGCCCGGGGTGCCCGGGGTGCCCGGCGCGGACGGGGCGGGCGAGAGGATCCCGGGCAGCAGCCCGCCACCCTGACCGCCCTGCTCCGGGGCGCGCTGCACCGGCACTGCGGCGGCGGCGCTCGGGCCGGAGCCGGTGGAGACCTGGCGCACCGTGGCCGCGGCGGTGGACCCGGCCGCCTGCTGCGGGAACGCGACCTCCATCCAGTTGGTCGCGCCGGGCGCGGTCGCCGGGAGGGTCTCCAGCGTCGACTGCAGTGCCACGTTCGCGGTCAGGTACTGGCCGGGCAGACCGTCGGTCTGGGCGCTCGCCGGCAGCCCGACGCCGGGGAACAGCCCGTCCGCGGCGGCCTGGGCGTCCGACGGGTGCGACGCGGCGCCGTTGTAGATGGCGGCGCCGAGCACCGAACCTGCGGCGACCAGGGCACCGGCGACGGCACCCGCCCGCCGGCGGCCGGCCGCGGGCCGGTTGGCCCACTCCTGGGCCGCGACGGCCGCGGGGCGCGGCTGCGGCAGGTCGATGTCGGGCCAGCCGCCGGGAGCACCGGCGGCGGGGACGTCGGCGGCCGCGGCGGGGACCGGCGCGCGGCCCTCCCGGCGCAGCAGGTCGCCCACGGACAGCACGGGGCCGGTCAGCGGACCGGTCTCGTGCCGGGACTCGCGCGCGCCTGCCGTGTGCCTGGCCAGCAGTTCGGCGACGCTCACTACCTCACGGGGCCCGGAGGCGCCGCCCTGGGCGCCGGGGAGCGGGGCACCGGCGGGGGTGTCGGTCACGGCCGCACGTCCTCCTTCGGGTCATTTCGACCAGGGAAGATGTACCGGATGAGCCGCCCCGTCCCAAGTGGTGACCCTCCGCTCGTCGCAGGTACCCCTTTAGGGTGATTCCCGTTCATCGGGCGTATCCAACCGCTCGTCCTGCTCGTTGGCGTCGCAGGCAACCTGTGTGTGACGCACCGGGGTCGGAAGTCCCAGGTCGGTCACCCGTCGCCTTCGGAATCGGTCACGCAGCGGGCACACCGGGCGAATCGGCGAACGGTTGTGATCTGATCCGCCGACACGCCGTGTGCCGCACGCCCCGGCGGGACGGGTGCCGGTTCAGCGCCCGCCGAGCCGGCCGCGGCCGAGGCGCAGCAGCATCATCGCCAGCTCCCGGCCCTCGGCCCCGAGCGCGTCGAACCGGTCCAGCACGGCCATCTCGCGGCTGTAGACGATCCGCGGGCCGCCGGCCGCCATCCGGGCGGCGCCGATCCGCTTCGAGACCTCGGTGCGCCGCAGGATCGCGTCCAGGATCTCGGCGTCCAGCCGGTCGATCTCGGTGCGCAGCGCGTCGATCTCGTCGTCCGCGGCGGTGGGGACGGAGTCGGTGCGGGTGCCGTGCGGGCGGGGGTCGGTGGCGGGCATGGGCTCCTCGTCTCGGTCGGTCGGGTGCTCGGGCCCGGGGACCGGGGACGCGCGAACGCCCCGGGTCCGCGGACTCCGGGGCGTGCTGGTGGCTCTGCGCTCAGACGGTGGGCGCGGTGGGCGCAGCGGGTACCCGGGTCCGGGACCCGTGGCGAAATCGCCCGCCGACGTACACGTTGCGCACGCGCGGAAGTCTAGACCACCCGGCGCGATGACGGCCGCGGGTTCGGGAGTGTCGGACCCCCGGCGTACCGTGTTCGACACGATGAGTGCGCTGTTCGAACTCCCCGGAACCAGCCAGGGCGGGTCCGCCGCCGAGCCGAAGACCTCGCGCGGCCGCCAGCTGCTGGAGGGTCTCAACGACCGGCAGCGAGAGGCGGTCACGCACGCGGGATCGCCGTTGCTCATCGTGGCCGGTGCCGGCTCCGGCAAGACCCGGGTGCTCACCCACCGGATCGGCTGGCTGCTCGCCGAGCGCGGCGTGCACCCCGGCGAGATCATGTCGATCACCTTCACGAACAAGGCAGCGGCCGAGATGAAGGAGCGGGTCGACGCGCTGGTCGGCCGCCGGTCCGGCCCGATGTGGGTGTCGACGTTCCACTCGATGTGCGTGCGGATCCTGCGCCGGGAGGCCAAGCACCTGGGGGTGCGCAGCGCCTTCTCGGTGTACGACGCGGACGACACCCGCCGGCTGGTCGGCATCGTCGGCCGGGACCTGGAGCTGGACCCGAAGAAGTACGCCCCGCGGGCGCTGGCCGCGCAGATCTCGAACCTGAAGAACGAGCTGCTCTCGCCGGACGACGCGGCCGAGCGCGCGGCGAACGACCACGAGCGGCGGGTGGCCGAGGTGTACGGCGTCTACCAGGCGCGGCTCCGCCAGGCGAACGCGTTCGACTTCGACGACCTGATCATGGAGACGGTCTCGCTGCTGGACCGGATGCCCGCCGTCGCCGAGTACTACCGGCGCCGGTTCCGGCACGTGCTGGTCGACGAGTACCAGGACACCAACCACGCGCAGTACGAGCTGGTCCGCCAGCTGGTGCTGCCCGCGACGGCACAGGCTGCCCCGGCCGAGCTGTGCGTGGTCGGCGACTCGGACCAGTCGATCTACGCCTTCCGCGGCGCGAACATCCGCAACATCGTCGAGTTCGAGCAGGACTTCCCGGACGCGCGGACCATCCTGCTCGAGCAGAACTACCGCTCCACCCAGACCATTCTCACCGCGGCCAACCGGGTCATCGCGCGGAACACCGAGCGCCGCGACAAGAGGCTGTGGTCGGACGCGGGCGACGGCGAGAAGCTGGTCGGCTACGTCGCCGACAACGAGCACGACGAGGCGTCGTTCGTCGCCCGGGAGATCGACCGGCTGGTCGACTCCGGCGAGTACCGCAACTCCGACATCGCCGTGTTCTACCGGACCAACAACCAGTCCCGGGTCTTCGAGGACGTCTTCCTCCGGGTCGGGCTGCCCTACCGGGTCGTCGGCGGCGTGCGCTTCTACGAGCGGCGCGAGATCCGGGACGCGCTGGCCTACCTGCGGGTGCTCTCCAACCCGGAGGACACGGTCAGCCTGCGCCGCATCCTGAACGTACCCAAGCGCGGCATCGGCGACCGGGCCGAGGCGGTCGTCGCCGAGTACGCCGAGCGGGAGCGCACGTCGTTCGCCCGCGCGCTGCGCACCGCGGCCGAGCAACCGGAGCGGCTGCCCGCGCTGGCCACCCGGTCGCAGCGCAACATCGCCGGGTTCGTCCGGATGCTCGACGAGCTGGGCGAGCTGGTCGAGCGCGGGGACGACACCGCCGAGATCCTGGAGGCCGTCTACGGGCGCACCGGGTACCTGGAGGAGCTGCAGGCCTCCGAAGACCCGCAGGACGGTACCCGGATGGACAACCTCGCCGAGCTGGTCACCGTAGCCCGCGAGTTCGCCGGGGACGCGGCGGTGGCCGACCTGGCGGCGCTGTCGACCGATCCGGACGACGGGGCCGCACCGGCCACCGACGGCCCGGGTGCCGACGACGACATCGCCGCCGGCGTCCCCGAGCCGGGTTCGCTGGCCGCGTTCCTGGAGCGGGTCGCGCTGGTCGCCGACGCCGACTCCATCCCGGACGACGACTCCGGCCTGGTCACCCTGATGACCCTGCACACGGCGAAGGGCCTGGAGTTCCCGGTGGTGTTCCTGACCGGCTGGGAGGACGGGATCTTCCCGCACCTGCGCACCCTCGGCGACCCGAAGGAGCTCGCCGAGGAGCGCCGGCTCGCCTACGTCGGCATCACCCGCGCCGAGCAGCGGCTCTACCTCTCCCGGGCGATCGTCCGGTCCGCGTTCGGGCAGCCGAGTACCAATCCCGCGTCCCGCTTCCTGGACGAGGTGCCGCCGGAGCTCGTCGACTGGCGGCGCACCGAGGAGCAGCTGGTGGCGGAGCGGCCGTCCGCCCCGGTCGGCCGGTTCGGCTTCGGCCGCCGCTCCGGCTCCGACCGCGGCGACTGGAAGGTCCCCGAGCGCAGCCTGAACAACAAGTCCCTGCAGCTCGACGTCGGCGACCGGGTCAACCACGACAAGTACGGCCTGGGCACGGTGGTCGCCTCCGACGGGTCCGGGCCGCGGGCCACGGTGACGATCGACTTCGGCAGCGGCGGCACCGTCCGGCTGATGCTGATCGGCGGCGTGCCGATGCAGAAGCTGTAGTCGGGCGGCTCAGTCATCGTCGTCCGGATCGGCGACGGCCTCGCTGCGGGTGAGGACCTCGGTGCTGCCGAACGCGCCGGACACCTCCACCCGGACGGGCTGCCCGCCGGTGGTCGCGCACGCGGTCTCGCAGTCCACCGAGCCGAACACCTTCCAGCCGCCCACGGTCACCCGCGCGTCGTCGGGCACGACGACCCGGACCGAGCCGAACAGCACCCCCAGCTCGACCCGGTCGCGGTCCTCGGCGACGCCGACCGTGCGGCTGCCGAACACGACCGTGCCGTCATCCCCGCCGAGCAGGTGCGAGCCGCCCCACAGGGCGGCCGCGACCAGCGCGATCGTGGTGAGCGTCCCGCCCGCCGTGCGCGCCCACTCCAGGCCGATCTCGCGGGCCCGTGAGGTGGCCGGGGCCGCGCCCGCCCGGGTGGCGGGCGCCCGGTCGTCGGGCGGCAGGTCGTCGGTCAGGCCGGCCAGCTCGGAGCGGTGCCGGGCGGCCCACGCCTTGGCCGACCGTTCCTCGTACTCCTCCAGCGTCAGCCGTCCCTCGCCGTGTGCGCGCTGCAGCCGGTCGTCGACCGCCCGCCGCTCGGCGTCCCCGATCCGGTAGTCGTCCCCCACCCGGACATCCTGTCGGGTCGCCTCCGGCGAGGGGAAGGCGGGGACCCGACCCGGCGGTTCCGGGGGTCCCGCCGCCCGGTCCGGGACCGTCGGGCGACCGGCTCAGGCGTCCCGGCTGCCGGTGGCGCCGCTGATGTCGAGGCCGCGCGCGGCGAGCCACGGCCGCGGGTCTGTCTTGGTGCCGTCCGCCTCCCACACCTCCAGGTGCAGGTGCGGGCCGGTGGACTGGCCGCGGTTGCCGACCTCGGCGATCTCCTCGCCGGCCCGGACCTGCTGACCGACCTCGACCAGCGAGCGGTTGATGTGCCCGTAGACCGTCGCGGTGCCGTCGTGGTGCCGGAGCACGACCCACATGCCGAACCCGCTGGCCGGCCCGGACTCTTCGACGACGCCGTCGGTGAGCGCGAAGATCGGCGTACCGATCGGGGCGGCCAGGTCGATCCCGTAGTGCTGCACGCCCCAGCGGGCACCGAAGCCGGAGGTGAACCGGCCCGAGGTCGGCATCACGAACGGCTCGCCGTCGTAGACGACGGCCTTCGGGGCACCCTGCGACATCGCGGTGGACAGGGCGCGCTCGACCTTGGCGGCCTGCTCACCGAGCCGGGCGGCCTTGGTCAGGTTCTCCACGTCGACCGCGGCCGTCCGCGCCAGATCGGGCACCGACGACGCGGTCGCCAGCTGCTCGCCACCGATCGCCGAGGTCATCGCGGGTGCGGTCGCCGCGGCCGGCTCGGCGGGCACCGGGAGCATCGCCGACGCGGCGATCCGCTCGTAGGACTCCTCCACCGACGGCGCACCCGCCAGTGCGGGGATGCCGAGGGTGCCCGCCACGGTCTGCCCGGCCGCGACCAGCGCACCGCCGGCTGCGGCGGCGACCGTCACACGGGTGCGCGAGATCGTCGGCGGTGGCGCCGGGAGCCGGTGACCGCCCGCGGTGACCGGCACACGGGGGAGTGTGCCGGGCCGGAGCTCCGGTCGGATGGCGCCGCTGGGGGAGCGGTGGCGCGCCAAGACCTGCCCTTCTGGGTGTTCATGGCGCCGCGGGCCGTTCGCCGGTGGTCGTCGGAGTGGGGGCTCCGTCGGGGATGGCGCCGTTCGGGGAGGGCGCCGACCACCGTGATCGGTCCGTGACGTGGACGACGCGACGGTAACCCGCGAGTCGCGGTGTGGCAACGGCGTGCCACCGGGTGGTTGCGGACGGTCGGAGATCATCGACGACCGGTCTGGCCGGTGCGGGGAGCCGTCGCCGGCGTCGTCAGGAGGCGGGGGCCCCGCGCTGGTCGGTGACCGCTTCGGCGGAACCCGGATCGCGCCGTCCGGCCGGGCGCAGCGAGCCGCGCAGCCGCCGGTCGCGGACCCGGTCGTGCTCGCGCCGCTCCTGCTCGCCGCGGGCCAGCGTGCTCGCCACCCAGTGCACCGTCCGCCGGTCGATCGGCAGCGACAGGTGACCGACGTCGTCGAGCCCCAGCTCCTGCACGTCGAGATCGGGATGGCGGAGCCGGGAGTTGCGCTGCGGAAGGATGATCTCGTCCATCCGCGACCAGACCACCAGGAACCGGGTCCGGCAGCCGGGTGCCGGCTCGGTCAGCTCGCGCAGCACGTCCGAGCCGGGCCGCAGCTGGCGGCACAGCGCGGTCGGCGCGAGCCGGGCCAGGTTGCTGCCCGAGTGCGGGCTGCCGAGGGTGGCCACGGTGTCGACGACCGCGTCGCCGCCCATCCGCTGCACGTAGTAGCGGGCGATCACCCCGCCCAGCGAGTGCCCGACGATGTGCACCTTCTCCGAGCCGGTCACCTCGCGCAGCCGCTCGACGTGGCCGTGCAGCTCGTGCGCGGCACTGCGCAGGTCCCCGGTGAGCAGGCTGTAGTTGATGGCGTTCACCACACCGAACCCGCGGCGGCGGAGCTCGTGGGCGAAGACGGTGAACACCGAACGGTTGTCCATGATGCCGTGGATCAGCAGGATCGGGGTGCCCGCCGCGGCCGGGTCGGCGACCACCAGGCTGCGCTTGACCGGGGGAAGCGAGTCGGTGCGGTAGTGGCCGTGCGGGCGGACCGTCTCCTCCGCCAGGCCGACCGGGTAGAGCGCCACGTGCGCGGTGAGCCAGGCCCACTCCACGGCCAGGCCACGCAGGCCGGCAGGCGAGGTGAAGGTGCGCAGCGCGTACCCGGCAGCCTGCCCGAGGTCGAGGGCCAGGGACGGGACCCCGGCGGCCGCCGCGCGCAGGCGCCGCCATCCGGGTAGCGCCGTCGCCATGATCGAACGATAGGTCAGAAACGTCACCGCAACCAGACGGCAAAACGGTCAGGCCTGACCGGGGTTGGTCGCCCGCGGTCATCGGTGACTGCTCTTGCGGGGTGACAGCAGTCACCAGGACCAGGTCAGGACGGGTGCGGCCGGTCTGGTTAGGCTCCCCGACGCAGCACGACCGACGTCCGCGACCGCTGCCGCCTCCCCTGTGCGGGGCGCCCCGGGAGCAGCCGGGCCGCGCCGGTCGCGACGAGAGCGAAGTGGAGCGGGAGAGCCGAGTGGACCTGTACGAGTACCAGGCGAAAGATCTCTTCGCCGCGCACGGAGTCCCGGTGCTGCCGGGCAGGACCGTGGACAACGCCGCCGACGCGGCGACCGCGGCGGCCGAGCTGGGCACCGCCGTCGTGGTGAAGGCTCAGGTCAAGACCGGCGGCCGGGGCAAGGCCGGTGGCGTCAAGCTGGCCGAGAACGCGGACGAGGCCAAGGAGAAGGCCGAGGCCATCCTCGGGCTGGACATCAAGGGCCACACCGTTCACCAGGTGCTGGTGACCGAGGCCAGCGACATCGCCGAGGAGTACTACTTCTCGTTCCTGCTGGACCGCTCCAACCGCACCTTCCTGGCCATGTGCTCGGCCGAGGGCGGCATGGAGATCGAGCAGCTGGCCGTCGAGCGGCCGGACGCGCTGGCCCGGATCGCGATCGACCCGATTGCCGGTGTCGACAAGGCCAAGGCCGACGAGATCGTCGCCGCGGGCAAGATCCCGGCGGCGGTGGCCGACGAGGCCGCGACCGTGATCGTCAAGCTGTGGGAGACCTTCGTCTCCGAGGACGCCACGCTGGTCGAGGTCAACCCGCTGGTCCGCGACCCGCAGGACAAGGTGATCGCGCTCGACGGCAAGGTCACCCTGGACGAGAACGCCGGCTTCCGGCACCCGGCGCACGCCGAGCTGGTCGACGAGCGCACCGAGAACCCGCTCGAGGCGAAGGCGAAGGCGAAGGGCCTCAACTACGTCAAGCTCGACGGCGGCCAGGTCGGCATCATCGGCAACGGCGCGGGCCTGGTCATGAGCACTCTGGACGTCGTCGCCTACGCCGGTGAGACGCACGGTGGCGTGAAGCCCGCCAACTTCCTCGACATCGGCGGCGGCGCCTCGGCGCAGGTCATGGCCGACGGCCTGGACGTCATCCTGGGCGACGACGAGGTCAAGAGCGTCTTCGTCAACGTCTTCGGCGGCATCACCGCCTGCGACGCGGTCGCCAACGGCATCGTCGAGGCGCTGAAGATCCTCGGCGACGAGGCGACCAAGCCGCTGGTCGTCCGGCTGGACGGCAACAACGTCGACGAGGGACGTCAGATCCTCGCCGACGCGAACCACCCGCTCGTCACCGTGGTGGGCACGATGGACGACGCGGCCGCCAAGGCCGCCGAGCTCGCGAACGCTGGAGCCTGAGACATGTCGATCTTCCTCAACGAGAACAGCAAGGTCATCGTCCAGGGCATCACCGGCGGCGAGGGCACCAAGCACGCCACCAAGATGCTGGCCTCGGGCACGAACATCGTGGGCGGCGTGAACGCCCGCAAGGCCGGGACCACGCACACCGTGGGCGACAAGGACGTCCACGTGTTCGGCACGGTCGAGGAGGCGATCAAGGAGACCGGTGCCGACGTGTCGGTGCTGTTCGTCCCGCCGAAGTTCGCCAAGGACGCCGTGATCGAGGCGATCGACGCCGAGATCCCGCTCGCCGTCGTGATCACCGAGGGCATCCCGGTGCACGACTCGGCGTACTTCTGGGCGCACGCCGTCGCGAAGGGCAACCGGACCCGGATCATCGGCCCGAACTGCCCCGGCATCATCTCCCCCGGGAAGTCCAACGCGGGCATCATCCCGGCGAACATCGCCGGCCCCGGCAAGATCGGTCTGGTGTCGAAGTCCGGCACGCTGACCTACCAGATGATGTTCGAGCTGCGTGAGTTCGGCTTCTCCACCGCGATCGGCATCGGCGGCGACCCGGTCATCGGCACCACCCACATCGACGCCCTCGAGGCGTTCGAGGCGGACCCGGAGACCGAGGCCATCGTGATGATCGGCGAGATCGGCGGCGACGCCGAGGAGCGGGCCGCCGACTTCATCAAGGCGAACGTCACCAAGCCGGTCGCCGGGTACGTCGCGGGCTTCACCGCGCCGGAGGGCAAGACGATGGGCCACGCCGGCGCCATCGTGTCCGGCTCGGCCGGCACCGCGCAGGCGAAGAAGGAGGCCCTCGAGGCCGCGGGCGTGAAGGTCGGCAAGACGCCGTCCGAGACCGCCGCGCTGATGAAGGAGATCCTCTCCTCGAAGTAGCAGGTACTCGCCGACGCACGCGCGGGCCCGGGATCGTCTCCCGGGGCCCGCGCGTTCGCGTGGTGCCTCACCCGACCGGGTGGCCCGATCGGCTAGCGTGCGACCGAGCAGTCCTGTCGCCGACGCCGCGCCCGTCGCGGCCCGCTGGAGTAGCCGTCATGACGAGCCACCAGCCCGCCTCCCCGGGGGCCGCACCCCCTGCCCGACCCGCGGAGGCCGGTGATCCCGGCACCCTCCAGGGAGGTCCGGCGCGGCTCGCGGTGCTGGGCGGCGGGGCGCTGGCCCTGATCTCGCTGATCGCGGCGTTCTTCGACGCCGGCGCGGGCAGCCTGCTCCCGCTGACACTGGTCGTCGGTGGCGGGGTCGCAGGCACCCTGTCGCTGCTGCCCGGCACCGGCCGCACCCTGGTCGCCGGGGTGGCGCTCACCGGGACCGGGTTCCTGACGATGCTGTTCCTGTTCACCGCGAGCGGCAGCCCGGTGTCCGCCGGTGCGGCGGGCTGGATCTCGCTGGCGTTCGCCCTGCTCGCCGCGGCCGCGCTGCTCTACGGGCAGCTCCTGCTGTCCGGGGTGCTGTCGGCGCCCGCGCCGCGGCCGGCCCGGCCGTCGCACGTGGCCGAGCAGCCGTGGGCCACGCCGGGGCTGCCGCAGCCCGGCTACCCCGGTCAGCCCGGGCCCGGCCAGTTCCAGCGGCCCGGATACGGCCAGTACGGCGCCGTCCCCGGCCACTACGGCGTGGGGCAGCAGGCCGCGCCCGGTTACGCCCAGCACGCCCAGCCGCCCGGGCAGTACCCGGGCCCGTACGGCCAGCCCGGTTACGCCGGTCCGCAGCCGGGCGGTCACACGCCCGGGGCACATCCGTCGGGCGTGCCGTCCGGGGGTGCGTTCTCCGGGATCGCCTACGGCGAGCGGCCGGTCGCGGCGTCCGAGCCGGGTGGGTACGGGCAGGCGCCGGGCCAGCAGCACCCGGGCCAGCCGGGTACGGGGCAGCAGGTCGCCGGTCAGCAGGTCGCCGGTCAGCCGGCCGCGGGCCAACAGGTCGCTGGCCAGCAGGCCGCCGGTCAGCCGGGTGCGGGGCAGCCGGCGTCCGCCGGTGTTCCCGCTGGTCATGATGCTGCCGCCGGTCAGCAGGTGCCGGCCCAGCCAGCCGCGCCGTTGTCGTCCGGTCAGCCCGCGCCGGGGATCTCCCCGGCCTCCCAGCCCGGCTCGGCGCTCCCCGAGCAGGGGCAGGCGTCCTCGCCCGCCCACCCGGTCCCGGCGCAGTCCCCGTCGCCCCAGTCCGGGACACCCCGGTCGGTGTCCCAGCATTCCGCGGGGCAGTCGGAGTGGGCGCCGGGACCGTCCGGGACCGCCCAGCCGGGGCCGCCGGCCGATCCGCCACCCAGCACCCGCCCCTACGGCGGCGAGGACGTCCCCGGCGCCGAGCCCGGCACCGGTGCGGCGTCCTCCCCGGGCCACCGGCAGCCGGATCCCGCCGGGAACGCCCCGGACGACGAGGCGACCCGCGCACTGCGCACCGACGGCGGCTCGTCGGGCTGAGCCGGGGACGCGAGTGACGGCGACCCCGTCCCCGGCGTGCCTGCCGTCGGTGGCCTCCCGGCGCTGCGACCCTGACCGGGTGAGCACCCCGTCCCGGCCCACCCGCGGCCGTCCCGCGTCCCGTTCCCGGACGACCGGCTCCGCGGCCGGCCGGACCCGCGGCGGGGTGCGCGACGCGGGCGTCGCCGAGCGCGGCGGGTCCCGCGACGGCGGTGCCCCGGATCGGGGGGCGTCCCGTGACGCGGGTGCCACCGAGCGCGGCCGGTCCCGTGACGGCGGTGTCGCCGACCGCAGCCGGCCCCGTGACGCGGGTGCCGCGGAGCGTGACCGGTCCCGCGACGGTGCTGCGACCGGGCGCGGCCGGTCCCGTGGCACGGCCCGCGCGGGCGGTCCCGGCGGGCGACCGGAACGCGGCGGCACCGGACACGGTCTGGACCGGCTGCGGGTGCTGCTCGCCTCGACGATGGGGGCGGTGCTGGCCGGCTACACGATGCTGGTACCGGTCGCCGCACTGCTCACCGGCACCGGCGGTGCCCCGGTCACCGCGGACGGCGCGCTCGCCGCGGCGGTCCCCATGTGGCTGGCCGCCCACCAGATCCCGATCGCGCTGGACGGGCATCCGCTCGGCGTCCTCCCGCTGCTGCCGACGATCGTGGTCGTCGTGCTGGTCGGCTGCTTCTCGCGCTGGGCGGTGCGCCGGCTCGGCGGGCGGGTCCGGCACGACGCGGGAGCCGTGGTCGCGAGCCAGGCCGGCGCCGCGGCGGCCGTCGCCGTGCTGGCCGGTGCGCTGCTGCCGCGGGAGATGGCGGTCACCGCGCCGTGGGCGTCGCTGGTCGGCGCCGGGCTGATCGGCGGCACCGCCGCCGGGGTCGGCGTCGTCCACGCCTGCGGGCTCCCGGTGGCCTGGCGCCGGGTGTTGGCGGGCTGGCCGGGGGTGGCGCTGGCCGGGATCCGGGTGGCGGCCACCGGCCTGCTGCTCACCGCCGCGCTCGTGCTGACCGCGGCGCTGCTTCTCACCGCGCCCGCAGTGACCGACATCGCCCTGCGGCTCGGCCCCGGGATGGGCGCCGCGACCGGGGTGCTCGTGCTGACCGTGGGCTACCTGCCGAACGCGCTCGTCGGCGCGCTGTCCTGGACGAGCGGGCCGGGCGTGACGATCGGCGTCGCCACCTCCGGGCCGCTGGCCGCCGAACCCGGCCCGATGCCGCCGTTCCCGCTCACCGCGGTCCTCCCGGTGACGGCCGTCCCGACCGCCGCACCGCTGGTGCTGCTGCTCCCGGTGGCGGTGGGCGTGCTGACCGGGCTGGCCTGCCGGCGTGCGCTGCCGGCCGGTGCCCCCACCGCGGACCGGATCGCCGCGCCGGTGACGGCGGCCGCCGTCAGCGCCGTCGGGGCGGCGGTACTCGCCACCGTGGCCGGTGGCCCGCTCGGCGGCGGCCCGTACGACCCGGTGTCCTTTCACCCCGGTGCCCTCTTCGGGGCGGTGCTGCTCCTGGTCGGTCTGCCCGCGCTGCTCACCTGCGCCGGGCCGGAGCTGGCCCGGCACGTCCCGATGGGCAGCGCGTCCGGTCGCCGTCCGGCCGCGCGCCCAGCGCCCGCGCGATCCCGCGGTGCGCGCCAGGGCCGCTCGGCCACGGTCGGTGACCTCGTCGAACGGCACCGCACCTCGGGCTCCGGGGCCCCCGGCCGGGCGTCGGCCGCGACCCCGGCCGGGCGTTCGACCGACGACCCGGATCCGGGCAGCGCCACCGACCACAGCACCGATCACGACAGCACCGATCACGACAGCACCGATCACGACAGCACCGATCACGACAGCACCGGCCAGGACAGCGCCGACCACAGCGCCACCGATCGCGACAGCCCCGACGACGACAGTGCCGACCACAGCAGTGCCGACCACAGCAGTGCCGACCACAGCACCACCGATCGCGACAGCGCCGACGACGACAGCCCCGACCACAGCACCACCGACGGCGACAGTCCCGACCGCGACAGCCCCGACCACGACAGGTGACCACCGCGCCACCGACAACGGCAGCACCGCCGATCCCGACGACCACGGGGTGGCCGGCAGCCACGGCGACACCGGCGGTCGCGGCACCACCGGCACCCCCGGCGAACCGGGCGGCGAGCCGGACCACTGACCGCCGCCGGATCTCCCGCCCGGACAGGGCCCCGGCACCGCCCGGCGGGCCCCCGCCTACCCTGGCCTGTGCAGCGGGACGGCCCGCGGGGCGATGTCGAGGGAGAGCAGTGGGCGCGGACGAACAGCCGGTGACCGGCCGGTTCCGGATCGTCGTCCTGATCTCGGGCGGCGGGACCCTGCTCCAGGCACTGCTCGACGCGGCGGGCCCGGAGTTCGCAGTGGTCGCGGTCGGCGCGGACCGGCCAGGGGCCTCCGGGCTGGACCGGGCACGCGCCGCCGGCCTGCCCACCTTCGTCGAACGGGTCGGTGACCATCCCGACCGCGCGGCATGGAACCGGGCGCTCGCCGCCGCCGTGACGGCACACCGACCGGACCTCGTCGTCGGGGCCGGCTTCATGAAGCTCGTCGCACCGGCTTTCCTGGACGCGCTCGGATGCCCGATGCTGAACACGCACCCGGCCCTGCTGCCGGCGTTCCCCGGCGCGCACGCGGTGCGTGACGCGCTGGCCGCCGGGGTGGACGTCACCGGCGCGACCGTGCACGAGGTCGATGCGGGACTGGACACCGGGCCGGTGCTCGCGCAGGCGGAGGTGCCGGTACTCCCGGGCGACGACGAGACCGTCCTGCACGAGCGGATCAAGACCGAGGAACGACGGCTGCTGGTCGGGACGGTGCGGCGGCTCGCCGCATCGGGGACCACCGCCTCCGAACCCACGAGGTGAACATGAGTGAGCGCAGGCCGGTCCGCCGGGCCCTGATCAGCGTCTACGACAAGGCCGGGCTGCTGGACCTGGCGACCGGTCTGCACGCCGCGGGGGTGGAGATCGTCTCGACCGGCTCGACCGCCGCGCGGATCGCCGACGCCGGCGTGCCGGTCACCGCGGTCGAGGAGGTCACCGGGTTCCCGGAGTGCTTCGACGGCCGGGTGAAGACCCTGCACCCGCGGGTGCACGCCGGGCTGCTCGCCGACACCCGCAAGCCCGAGCACGTCGACCAGCTGGAGCAGCTGGGCATCGCGCCGTTCGACCTGCTGGTGTCCAACCTGTACCCGTTCCGGGAGACGGTGGCCTCCGGCGCCGGCCGGGACGAGATCGTCGAGCAGATCGACATCGGCGGTCCGGCGATGGTGCGGGCGTCGGCGAAGAACCACGACAGCGTCGCCGTCGTGGTCGACCCGGCCCGGTACGACTGGGTGCTGGAGCAGGTCGCCGCGGGCGGGTTCGTGATCGAGGACCGGCGCGGGCTGGCGGCCGAGGCGTTCCGGCATACCGCGGGCTACGACGTCGCGGTGGCGTCCTGGATGGGCGGCGAGCTGGCGCCCGAGCAGGACGCCGGGCCGTTCCCGACCTGGATCGGCGCCACCTGGAACCGCGAGCGGTCGCTGCGCTACGGCGAGAACCCGCACCAGGCCGCCGCGCTCTACACCGACGGCGCCCCCGGCCTCGCCGGTGCCGAGCAGCTGCACGGCAAGGAGATGTCCTACAACAACTTCGTCGACGCCGACGCCGCCTGGCGGGCCGCGCACGACCACGGCGACCAGCCGACCGTCGCGGTGATCAAGCACGCGAACCCGTGCGGCATCGCGGTCGGCACCGACGTCGCGCAGGCGCACCGCAAGGCCAACGCCACCGACCCGGTGTCCGCCTTCGGCGGCGTGATCGCGGTCAACGGCGAGGTCTCGGTGGAGCTGGCCGAGCAGGTCGCGGAGATCTTCACCGAGGTGGTGGTCGCCCCCTCCTACGCCGACGGTGCGCTGGAGGTGCTGTCGCGCAAGAAGAACGTCCGCCTGCTGCGGATCCCCGGCGAGGTCGCCCGATCCGGGGTGGAGCTGCGGCCGATCTCCGGCGGGGTGCTCGTCCAGCAGCGCGACCTGGTCGACGCCGACGGTGACGACCCGGCGGCGTGGAAGCTCGTCACCGGCGACCCGGTCGCCGAGGAGACGCTCGCCGACCTGGCGTTCGCCTGGCGCGCCTGCCGCGCGGTGAAGTCGAACGCGATCCTGCTCGCGCACGACGGCGCCGCGGTCGGGGTCGGCATGGGCCAGGTCAACCGGGTGGACGCGGCCAAGCTCGCGGTGCAGCGGGCCGGTGACCGGGCGCGCGGCTCGGTCGCGGCCTCGGATGCGTTCTTCCCGTTCCCGGACGGGCTGGAGGTGCTGCTCGACGCCGGCGTCGCCGCCGTCGTGCAGCCCGGCGGATCGGTGCGCGACGAGCAGGTGATCGCCGCCTGCGCGAAGGCGGGCGTCCCGATGTACCTGACCGGGACCCGGCACTTCGCGCACTGACCTCGTCCCCCGGCCATCGGCCCGGGTCGCCGCGGGCGGCCCGGGCCGCGCCGTGTCCGGGGTCCGTGAGCCGCCCGGCCGAAACTGTCGGGGTGCCGTGCGACGGTGCTCCGCATCGGCCCGGGCATCCCCCGACCGGGGGCTGTGCAGCGCCGGGCCGGGCCCTATGATTCGAACGTAAGTTCGATCACGCGCCGTCTTCCCCACGGCGCGCCGGACAGGTTCCGGCCGGTCAGCTGACCGGCCACGGTGCGTGGAGCGGGGGAGGTCCGTGCAGTGGTGGGCCGTGCAGTGGTGAGCGCAGTGGATGCCGGTGCGGGTGGGGGCCCGGAGCCGGTGTTCGACCCGGCGGAGGTGTCGGGCCCGGTGATCGGCGCCGGGTACACGGGGACGGACGGGGAGCCCGTCCCCGTGGGCCGCGCCGGTCCCGGGGATGCCGGGCCCCGCGCACCGGTCGGTGCGTCACCCGCGGACCGGCTGGCCGCAGCGCGGCGGGTGCTGCACCGGATGGAGGCCCGGGTGGATCCGGAGCGGTCCCGGCCGCGCGGGGTCCCCCGCACCGGGCCCGCGCGCCCGGCGGGTACCGCGACAGGTGCCGGGACAGGTCCCGCCGCAGGGATCGACGACGCGCCGGGCGATCCGGTGCTGCCGGTGCCCGGCCCGCTGTCCGGGCTGCTGCCCGGGGGTGGATTGCGCCGCGGCTCCACGGTCGCGGTCGGCGCCGGGTCCGGCGCCGGATCGCTGCTGTTCGCCCTGCTGGCCGCGGCCTCCGCGGAGGGCGCCTGGGCCGGGGTGGTCGGCCGTCCGGGCCTGGGGGCGACGGCGGCGGCCGAGAGCGGTGTCCGGCTGGACCGGCTGGCGCTGGTCCCGGACCCGGGGATCGACGTGGTGCCGGTCGCCGCGGCCCTGCTCGACGGGCTGGATCTGGTCGTGGTGGCGGGCCCGGAGCGGGCCGGGCTGCGCGCGGCGGACCGGCAGCGGCTGGCGGCCCGCGCCCGGCAGCGCGGGGCGGTGCTGCTGGCGCTGGGCCCCTGGCCGGGGGCGGACCTGCGGCTGCACTGCGAGCGGGCGCGCTGGGAAGGGGCCGGCCGGGGGACGGGCCGGCTCCGGTCGCGCCGGGTGGAGGTGCGCGCGCACGGCCGCGGGATCGGGCCGGCGGGGTGGGGCGTCGAGGTGCTGCTGCCGGGCCCGGGCGGGACCGTCGTCGAGGCCCCGGCCGGTCCCGGAACCGCCGTCGCACCGGCCGGGCAGGCCGCGCCGGCCGGACTGTCCGCGCCGGCCGGACTGTCCGCGCCGGCCGCGCCGGCCGCACCGCCCGGGCCGGCCGCTGCGGTGCGGGTGGCCGGATGAGCGCCGCGGCCCGGGTGCTCGCGGTCTGGTCCCCGGACTGGCCGGTCACTGCGGCGGCCCGGGCCGCGCACGTGCCGGTGCACCGTCCGGCGGCGGTGCTCCACGCCAACCGGGTGCTGGCCTGCTCGGCGACCGCCCGTAGGCACGGGGTGCGCCGCGGGCTGCGGCGGCGCGAGGCACAGGCCCGCTGCCCGGGGCTCGCGGTGCTCGCGCCGGATCCCGGCCGGGACGCCCGGCTGTTCGAGCCGGTTGTGGCGGCGGTCGAGGAACTCGCCCCCGGCGTCGAGGTGGTCCGGCCCGGGCTGCTGGTGCTGCCCGCGCGCGGCCCGGTCGGCTGGTTCGGCGGCGAGCGGGCCGCGGTGGAACGGCTGATCGACCAGGTCGCGCTGCGGGCCGCCACCGAGTGCCAGATCGGCATCGCGGACGGGATGTTCGCCGCCGGGCTCGCGGCCCGCCGCGGGCGCGGGGTGCCGGCGGGCCGGTCGGCGGAGTTCCTGGCCCCGCTGGAGGTCGCCGAGCTGGACCGGGATCCGGATGTCGACCGGTCCGCGCTGGTCGATCTGCTGCGCCGGCTCGGCCTGCGGTCGCTGGGGGCGTTCGCGGAGCTCGCCGAGGCCGACGTCGCCTCCCGGTTCGGTGCCGACGCGGTGGCCGCGCACCGGCTGGCCCGGGGCCTCGATCCGCGGCCCCCGGCCCGCCGGGTGCCGCCGGAGGAGCTGGCCGCGGCGATCGAGCTGGATCCGCCGGTGGACCGGGTGGACGCGGCCGCGTTCGCCGCCCGCGGGCTGGCGACCCGGCTGCACGAGGCGCTCGCCGGGCACGGTCTGGCCTGCACCCGGCTCGGGGTGCACGCACGCACCGAGAGCGGGGAGGAGCTGCTGCGGGTCTGGCGGTGCGCCGAGCCGCTGACCCCGGGCGGCACGGTCGACCGGGTGCGCTGGCAGCTCGACTCGTGGCTCGGGCGCGGCGGCTCGGGCACGCTCGTCGCGCTGCGCCTGACCCCGGAGGACACGGTGCAGGCCGGCGCGCTGCAACGCGGGCTGTGGGGCGACGTCGGCGAGTCCGACGAGCGGGCCGGGCGGGCGCTGGTCCGGGTGCAGGCGCTGCTCGGCCCGGAGGCGGTGCTCACCGCGGTCCCGGTCGGTGGGCGGGACCCGGGCGAACGGGTCCGGCTGGTGCCCTGGGGGGAGGAGCGGACCCCCGGGGGCGCGGGCGCCTCACCGAAGGACCCGCCGCCGTCCTGGCCGGGGCGGTTGCCCGCGCCGTCCCCGGCGACGGTGCCGCCGGAGCCGGTGCCGGTCCGGCTGCTCGCGGCCGGCGGCACCGAGGTGCACCCGGCCGCCCCGGACCTGCTCGACGGTGTCCCGCACCGGATCTCCGGGGGCGGCGGCCCGGACCGGGAGATCACCGGGTGGGCAGGCCCCTGGCCGGTCGGGGCCCGCTGGTGGGTGCCGGGGGACCCCGGCCCGGCGGTGCGGGTGCAGGCCGTCCTCGCCGACGGGACGGCGCTGCTGCTGATGCACCGGGCCGGTGGCTGGGCGGTGGCCGGTGTCTACGACTGAGGCGCCGCCGGCCGGGCGGGCCCGGCCCGGCGGCTCACCTTGCCGGCACCCCGGACAGGTCCACCGCGAACCGGCCGATCGCCGAGCCCATCGCGGTGAGGTTGCGGTCCAGCGCCGTGCGGTCGATGTTGGTCAGCCGGTCGCAGGCGGTGTGGTAGCAGGGATCGAACGACTGGCCCGCCGCGCCGCCCCACTTCTGCGCCTGCTCCGGGGTCTTCTGCTCCTCGGCACCGGTGAACAGGCCCCCCGCCGGGATCCCGGCGTCGATGAAGGGCCCGTAGTCCGAGCGGCCGTCGAAGGCGGTCCCCTCCGGGCCGGTCACACCGGCGGCGACGAGCGCCTCGGTCAGCACCCGCTCCGCGGTGTCCGAGCCGGGCGGCCCGGGCTCGCCGCCGAGCCCGTCGGAGTCGTCGCCGTCGTAGACGAGGTAGGCCGGGTTCGGGGAGGCGACCATGTCGAAGTTCAGATACAGCGCGATCCGGGCCCGATCCTCGTCGGAGAGCCCCTCGACGTACCGCGCCGCACCGACCAGGCCGATCTCCTCGGCGCCCCACCAGGCGAAACGCACCTTCTGCGCCGCGGGCGGGGTGGCGCCGAGCTGCTGCGCGACCTCCAGCAGCGCCGCGCTGCCGCTGCCGTTGTCGTTGATGCCGGCCCCCTCGGGCGCCGAGTCCAGGTGCGCCCCGGCGACCAGCACCCGGTCCGGGTCGCCGGTCGTCGTCTCGGCGATCACGTTGCGCGAGGTCTGCTGCTCGATCGTCGTGTCCAGCAGCAGGGTCGCCTGCTGCCCGTCCTGCAGTTCCTCGCCCGCGGACCGGGTCACCGATGCGGTCGGGACCACCTCCGGGGTGTCGCCGAGGGTGGCGGGCAGCGCGGCGTCCTCGGTGTTCACGATGATCACCGCACCGGCCCCGGCCGCCCCGGCCAGCTGGGACTTCTGCCCGAACGGGCAGACCCCCCGCTCGACGACGGCGATCGCCCCGGCCGGCATCCCGGCGTAGTCCTCCGCCTCGCAGCCCGGGGTCGGGTCCTGCGGGGTGCGCGCCCGCACGGACAGCGGCGCGGTCAGCCCGCCGGGCGGGGTGGCGGGGGAGAAGCTGAGCACCTCGGTGGGGACGGGCGCCTCCGCGACCGTCAGCCGGGCGTCGTTCGAGGTGAAGGTGCGGACGTCGAACGAGGGGGTCTGCACCTCGAACCCGGCCTCGCGCAGCTCGCCCACCACGTAGTCGAGGCTCGCGTCGTAGCCGGAGGTGCCGACCGCGCGGTTGCCGTCGTTCGCGTCGGCGATGCGCTCGAACTCCTGCAGGTGGGCGTAGGCGGCGTCGGCGCTGACCGCGGCGGCGAGCCGCTCCGGCAGACCGGGATCGGCCTGGCCGGCGCCGGCAGCGCCGGTGTCCAGGGTCGCCGCCGCGCCGGGCCCGGCGGGCACATTGGCGCACGCCGCCAGCGCGGCCGCGGTGATCCCGGCACCGAGCACGCGTGCCCATCGGCGGCCGGTGCGCCGCCCCGGTGCGCCCGCTGCTCCTGTCGTTCCCCTCGTTCCCGACCGCATGGCCCCCCACCCCCGCTGCCCGGCCCGGCGCCGGTCGTCGTCCGTGCCGTCCACAACGGCCGAGCATCCGGCATCGGGTGTGGACACGCCGTGAAACGGCGATCACGACACGGTAGCGGTGATCGGCCGTCCGGGCCTGCCACGACCGGCGCGGGCGGGGCCGGTCAGCCTGTCCGCGTGCTGTCCACGGCCTATCCACGGTCGGATCTCAGCCGTCCCACAGGTTCGGCTGGTGGAATCGGATCCGTCGGCGGGGAGCGACCCGCCGACGGATCCGAGGGCCTTCCGAGTGGCCCCGCGGCCCGGCGCTGGGGAGCGGCCGGTGTCGCGGAGGAGCTCGGTACCGCCGTGCGGGGCCGGCCGGTGCTGGGGAGCTGCCGGCCGGTCCCCGCACGGCTGCTCCGCTGCCCCGGCGCTCCCGGTCAGTGCACGGCGTGGGGCGGCGCGCCGTCGGCCACCGTCCGGTGCTCCTCCATCGCCTCGCTGTGCGCGACGAGTGCCTCGTAGTCGACCGCGGCGCCGCGCAGCAGCGTCTCCACGAGCTTCTCGGCCTCGGCATCGCTGAGGTGGGTGTCCTCAAACAGCGCGCGGTAGTACACCAGGGAGCCGAGCAGGTCGAGGATCAGTTCGCGATCGGTGTCGGGGCGCAGCGCCCCGGCTGCGACGGCCCGATCGAGCATCGCGCCGACGGCCGTGCGGGGCGGGTCGAACACGATCCGCATGTACTGCGCGCGCAGCTCCGGATCGCCGGAACACTCGGCGAACAGTGAGCCGAGTACGTCCGGGCGGATGGCCCGGAACTCGGCGAGGAACACCGCCAGGCCTTCGCCGAAGTCGCACAGCGTGCAACCGGTGTCCGGGGACTCCGGCAGGTCGAGCCGGGCGGCGATGGCGGCGAGCGCCAGCCGGGCCCGGCCGCTCCAGCGCCGGTAGATCGCCGGGCGGGTCGTGCCGGCCCGGCGGGCGACCTCCTCCAGGGAGAGGGCGCCGTATCCGGACTCGTCGAGCAGGATCAGGGTCGCGTCGAGCACGGCCCTGTCGATGTGTGGATCGCGGGGGCGCCCGCTCGACCGGGACACGGCCGTCCTGCCGGCCGTCATGTCGTGGGTGGCCTTCTCCTGGGCATGTCCTCACCGTAACCCGGTTGCGTTCCGGGACGGATCGTAACGATCCGCGCCGGAATCCTCTGGACGCGCCACCGCGACGCCGTTACATTACAAGACAGATCGTAATATAACTAGCCGGAGGTGGCCCGATGCAGCAACATCCGATCCGGCTGGCGGTCATCGTCGGCAGTACCCGGCACGGGCGGTTCGCGCCGACGGTGGCGGACTGGGTGGCCGGGCACGCCCGCCGGCGAGCAGCGCTGGAGATCGACGTCGTCGACCTGGCACGCGTCGCGCTCCCCGAGGTACTCGGGGGCGAACACGATCCGGTCCCCGATCCGGTGGCGAAGCTGGCCACTCGGTTGGCTGCCGCGGACGCCTTCCTCGTCGTGACGCCGGAGTACAACCACAGCTTCCCGGCGGCGCTGAAGACCGCGATCGACTGGTTCTTCGACGAGTGGGCGGCGAAGCCGGTCGGGTTCGTGTCCTACGGCGGGATGGGCGGTGGACTCCGCGCGGTGGAGGCGTTGCGGCTGGTCTTCGCCGAACTGCACGCCGCGACCGTCCGTGACGTGGTCAGTTTCCACTTCCGCGACTGGCCGTTCCCGTTCGAACCGGTCGATCCCGGCACCGCCGCGGCGCTGGACGGGCTGCTCGACCAACTGGGCTGGTGGGCCGAGGCCCTGCGGACCCACCGGGATCGGGTCCCCTACTCCCGGTCGGCCTGACAGGGCCGGTCGTCCACACACCGAACAACCGCACGTGAGGAGAAGGCCGATGCCCGACCCGACCTGCACCGATCCGGTCGCCGGGGGTTCTCCCGGCGCGGGAGGCCACTGATGACTGCCCGACCGGAACCGGAGGGTGTCGCCGCGGACGGGCGCGCCGGCTGGCGGGAGTGGCTCGGCCTGGCCGTGCTGCTGCTGCCGGTGCTGGTGCTGGCGTCCGATCTGACGGTGCTCTTCCTGGCCATGCCCTCGATCGCCGCGGACCTGCAGCCCGGTGCGGCACAGATGCTGTGGATCCTGCACGTGTACGGCTTCCTGGTCGGCGGGTTCCTGGTCACGATGGGACGCCTGGCCGACCGGGTCGGGCGGCGCCGGCTGCTGCTGCTCGGCGCGGCCGCCTTCGCCGTACTCTCGCTGGTGGCCGCGTACTCGACCGGCCCTGAGATGCTCATCGTGGTCCGGGCCCTGCTCGGCGTGGCCGGTGCGGCCTTGATGCCACCGGCCTTTGCGCTGCTGCGCAGCATGTTCCGCGACGACGGGCAGCGCCGGTTCGCGATCGCCGTGCTGTTCGTCGGCTTCTCCGCGGGTGGTGCGGTCGGGCCGCTGCTCGGCGGCGTCCTGCTCGAGTACTTCCACTGGGGATCGGTGTTCCTGGTCAACGTTCCCCCGTTGCTGATCCTGCTCGCGGTCGGGCGGTCGCTACTGCCGGAGTACCGGGAGCCGGCCGTGCGACGGCTGGACCCGCTCAGCGTCGTTCTCTCCGTGGGGGCCGTGCTGTTGCTGGTGTACGGCCTGCAGGAGCTCGCCGCGGCCGTCGAGGAGGTCGAGCCGGTGACGGCTCTGCCACCCTTGGCCGTGACGGTTGCCGGGGCGGGACTGCTGGCCGCCTTCGTGCATCGCCAGTCGCGGCTGCCGGACCCGCTCCTGGACCTGGAACTGTTCCGGGACCGCCGGTTCGGGACCTCGGTCGGCATGGTGTTGGTGATCGGTATCGCTGTGGTGGGGTCGTTCTACCTGTTCACCCAGTACCTGCAGTGGGTGCTCGGTCTGAGCCCGCTCGCGGCGGGGCTGTGGACGGTGCCCTACATCGTCCTGAACATCGCCGGTGCGCTGGCTGCCCCGGCACTCGTGCCCCGGTTCGGCCAGGTCACCGTGATCGCCGGCGGCCTGGCCGTGACGGCGGCCGGCATGTGGCTCGTCGCGATCCTGGCCGGCGGTGTTTCCGCACCCGTCGTCGTGGGTGCCGTCGCGCTCGTGGGCCTGGGACACGGCGTGGCGATCGCCCTGGTCAGCGATCTGATCATCTCGACGCCGCCGGCGGAGCGTGCTGGGTCCGCCGCCGCGATCCAGGAGGTCGGCGGTGAGCTGGGGACAGCTCTGGGCGTGGCGGTCGGCGGCACCGTCGGTGTGGTCGCTTACCGGGCCGTGCTCTCCGGCGCACTGCCGGCCGCGATCCCGCAACCGGTCGCGGACGAGGCGCGGGAGAGCATGCCCGCCGCGCTGGCGGTCGCCGAGCGGATGCCCGAGCTGGGGACCGAGCTGATCGCGGCGGCCCGGGACGCCTTCACCGGCGGGCTACGGACCGGTGCGGTCGTCGGGGCGGTGATCGCGACGGCGGCGGCACTGCTGGTACCGGTACTTCTCCGCTCGGCGACCCCGGCACGGGAGGTCGCTGATGACTGCTCCTGAGGCGGCTCCGCCGCCGCCGACCTGGCCTGCCTGGGCCGCACTGCCGGTGTTGGCGTTGCCGCTGTTCATGATGGCCACCGACTTCACCGCGATGTTCCTCGCGTTGCCCCGGCGGAACAGTGCCGAGACTCGAAATCGAACGTCAGTTCGACTATGCTCCGTCTGTGGGCTGGCAGAACCCGGATGTCCCGTGGTCCGAGCTGGAGAGTGCGCTCTCCGGCCGCTCGGTCACGGGTTCGTCGCTGAGCGGCGGGCCGGAGGCCGACGGGGGCGACTCCCCGGCCTGGTCCGCGCATCGCGGCCCCTACCGGCCGCCGGAGGGCCTGCGCCCGGCCCCGGCCGGCGCGGTCCCCTATGCGGAGCTGCACTGCCACTCGCACTTCAGCTTCCTCGACGGCGCGAGCTCACCGGAGGAGCTGGTCGAGCGGGCCGCCGAGCTGGGCCTGGAGGCGGTCGCGCTCACCGACCACGACGGAATGTACGGCGTGGTCCGGTTCGCCGAGGCCGCCCGGGCGCTGGGGATGCGGACCGTGTTCGGCGCCGAGCTGAGCCTGGGGCTGTCCACCCCGCAGGCCGGTGCCGCCGACCCGGAGGGCGAGCACCTGCTCCTGCTGGCCCGCGGCCCGTCCGGGTACCGGGCGCTGTGCCGCGCGATCTCCACCGCGCAGATGCGCGGTGGAGAGAAGGGCCGCCCGATCTACGAGGTCGACGAGGTGGTCGCCGACACCGCGGGCGAGGTCGTCGTGCTGACCGGCTGCCGGAAGGGCGCGGTGCGCCGGGCACTCGACCGGGGCGATCCGGCGGCTGCCGCGGCCGAGCTGGAGCGCCTGGTGCGGCGGTTCGGCCGGGAGCACGTCCGGGTCGAGCTGACCGCGCACGGCGATCCGTGCGACACCGAGCGGAACGACGCGCTGGCCGCGCTGGCGGCCGCGGCCGGGGTGGACACCGTCGCGACCACCGCCGCGCACTACGCGACACCGGACCGGGCGCCGCTGGCGGCCACGGTCGCCGCGGTGCGGGCCCGCCGCAGCCTGGACGAGATCGACCCTTGGCTGCCCGCCGCGGGCACCGCGCACCTGCGTTCGGGGGCGGAGATGGCGCTGCGGTTCGAGCAGCGGTACCCGGGCGCGGTCGCCCGGGCCGCGGAGCTGGGCCGGGAGCTGGCGTTCGAGCTGCACCTGGTGGCCCCGGACCTGCCACCGTTCGACGTGCCACCGGGCGAGACCGAGGCGACCTGGCTGCGGAAGCTGACCCGGAGCGGCGTCATGACCCGGTACGGCAGCGAGGCCGAGCACCCGTTCGCCGCGCACACCGTGCAGCGCGAGCTGGCGATCATCGAGCGGAAGAACTTCCCCGGCTACTTCCTGATCGTGCACGACATCGTGGACTTCTGCCGCCGCTCGGGGATCTTCTGCCAGGGCCGGGGCTCTGCGGCGAACTCCGCGGTCTGCTACGCGCTGGGCATCACGAACGTCGACGCGGTGCGGCACGGCCTGCTGTTCGAGCGGTTCCTGTCCCCGGACCGGGACGGCTATCCCGACATCGACCTGGACATCGAGTCCGGTCGCAGGGAGGAGGCCATCCAGTACGTGTACCGCCGCTACGGCAGGTTGTTCGCCGCGCAGGTCGCGAACGTCATCACCTACCGGCCGCGGTCGGCGGTCCGCGACACCGCCCGCGCGCTCGGGTTCTCGCCCGGCCAGCAGGACGCGTGGAGCAAGCGGATCGAGCGGTGGCACGCCCTGGAGGCGGAGGCGCTGCCGCAGGACATGCCCGACCGGCTCGTCGAGCTGGCCGGCCAGCTGTTGGGGGCGCCCCGGCACCTGGGCATCCACTCCGGCGGGATGGTCATCTGCGACCGCCCGGTGTCCGAGGTCGTCCCGGTGGAGTGGGCCCGGATGGCGGACCGCACGGTCGTGCAGTGGGACAAGGAGGACTGCGCCACCGCGGGGCTGGTCAAGTTCGACCTGCTCGGCCTGGGGATGCTCACCGCGCTGCACCTGATGGTGGACCTGGTCGCCGAGCACGAGGGCACCCGGATCGCGCTGCACGAGATCGGCGAGTCCGATCCGGAGGTCTACGCGATGCTGTCGCGCGCGGACTCGGTCGGGGTGTTCCAGGTGGAGTCCCGGGCCCAGATGGCGACGCTGCCGCGGCTGCGCCCGCGCGAGTTCTACGACCTGGTCGTCGAGGTCGCGCTGATCCGGCCCGGCCCGATCCAGGGCGGCTCGGTGCACCCCTACATCCGCCGCCGCAACGGCCTCGAGGAGTGGGAGCACGATCACGAGCTGCTGCGCCCGGCGCTGGACAGGACCCTGGGCATCCCGCTGTTCCAGGAGCAGATGATGCAGATCGCGGTCGACGTGGCCGGGTTCTCCGCCGCCGAGGCCGACGAGCTGCGCCGGGCGATGGGGGCCAAGCGGTCCACCGAGCGGATGGAGCGGCTGCGTACCCGGTTCTTCGACGGGATGGCGGTGAACGGGATCACCGGCGAGCCGGCCGACCGGATCTTCACCCGGATGCTGGCGTTCGCGAACTTCGGTTTCCCGGAGAGCCACTCGATCAGCTTCGCCGCGCTCGTCTACTACTCGGCGTGGTTCAAGCGCTACCACCCGGCGGCCTTCTGCGCGGCGCTGCTCAATGCCCAGCCGATGGGTTTCTACTCGCCGCAGTCGCTGGTCGCCGACGCGCGCCGGCACGGGGTGCCGGTCCGCGGGCCGGACGTGAACCACGGCCGCGCCGACGCGATCCTGCAGGCCGTGCCGGAGGACGAACGGACGGGCACCGGCGGCCGGGCGGTCCGGCTCGGCCTGTCCGGGGTCCGGACGATCGGCGCCGAGCTGGCCGGGACGATCGACGCCGAGCGGGACGCGGGCGGGCCGTTCGCCGATCTCGCAGATCTCGCCCGCCGGGTCCGGCTGACCGGCCCGCAGGCCGAGGCGCTGGCCACCGCCGGTGCGTTCGGCTGCTTCGGGGTGGACCGGCGGGAGGCGCTGTGGGCGGCCGGTGTGGTGGCGGGGGTGCGCCCGGAGCACCTGCCGGGAACCGCGGTCGGCCTGACGGCGCCCGCGCTGCCCGGGATGACCGAGGCCGAGCTGACGGTGTCCGACGTCTGGGCCACCGGTGTCTCCCCGGACAGCCATCCGGTGCAGCACCTGCGGAGCGAGCTCGACGCGCTCGGTGCGATCCGGATCGACCGGCTCGACGCCGTCGGGCGCCGGGAGCAGGCCCGCCCGGACGAGGACCGGCACCGGTCCGGGCCGGAGGCGCCGCCGCGGGTGCTGGTCGGTGGTCTGGTCACCCACCGGCAGCGTCCGGCGACGGCGGGCGGGGTGACGTTCGTGAACCTGGAGGACGAGTCCGGGATGCTCAACGTGACCTGTTCGGAGGGGCTGTGGGCGCGGTACCGGTCGGTGGCGCTGGGCAGCGCCGCGCTGCTGGTGCGCGGCCGGCTGGAACGCAGCCCGGAGGGGGTGCTGAACCTGCTGGCCGACCGGTTGCAGCGGATGCCGCTGGCGGTCACGGTGCGGTCCCGCGACTTCCGCTGAGGCGCCCACCCGCGCGGGTGGGCGCCCCGGTGCGGTCAGGACCGCACGAGCGGATTGCCCATCGCCATCGCACGTCCGCCGAGGGTCTGGCCGAACGCGTCGAACAGGATGTAGGCGAACACCGCGCAGAACGCGAACGTGGTGATCCCGGCGATCGGGAACAACCCGGCGTTGCCGGCGGTCACCCCCAGGTAGGCGAGCACGAACGTGACATCGACCAGCACGAACCCGACGGTGAACATCAGCGGCAGCCGCAGCGTGGCAAGCGTCAGCAGGATGAAGACCAGGGTGAACGACAGCAGGTAGGTCGACTGGATGGAGCCGATCTGCGCGGTCGACAGCGCCTCACCGGTGCCCGCGTCGATGATCCAGCCGTTGTTCAGCGCCATGAGCAGCACACCGAAGCTGGTCCAGAACGCGGAGAACACCCCGAAGATCGCGGCCGAGACGCTGTCGCCGACCCGCAGTGCGGAGATCGTGGCGATCATCATGAACAGACCGGCCGAGAAGGTCAGTGCGGGGATCATCCCGCCCGGCAGGGCGGTGGTGTCGAGATAGCCGACGAACCACAGGCCCAGCGTGATGCCCGCGGGCAGGAAACAGATCAGGCCGAGCAGTGCGGGATTGGCGGGCGGCGGCGCGGCCGCCGCGGGCGGTGCCGCGGCTGTCGCGGCAGCGGTCTCGCTCTCCACGCTCATGGGAAACTCCTCGTCGAGTTGTGGCCGGTCCGGCACCGGCCGTGTGATTCTGCTCTCGTCGAGATCGTTTCCGGCCCCTCCGGACGACCAGACCGCATCCCCTTCTCCGATTGCACGGTCCACCGGCGTCCGCGCAGGTCGTGGCTCCGGGTTCCACTACCTCGGCGGCACGAGCACCTCGTTCGATCAGGTTCGGTCACCCGTCCGGGCACCTGCGAGGATGGCCGGGTGAGCGCACGGGTGATGGATGGCAAGGCGACGCTGGCGGAGCTGCTGGAGGACCTGCGGGCGCGGGTGGAGAAGCTGGCGGCGGCGGGGGTGACCCCGGGCCTGGGCACCGTCCTGGTCGGGGACGACCCCGGTTCGCACGCCTACGTCAGGGGCAAGCACCGGGACTGCGCCAAGGTGGGGATCACCTCGCTGCAGCGCGAGCTGCCGGCGGACGCGAGCCAGGCCCAGGTCGAGGACGTGATCGACGAGCTGAACGCGGACCCGTCGTGCACCGGGTTCATCGTGCAGCTGCCGCTGCCCGCCGGGCTGGACGCCGGCGCCGCGCTGGAGCGGGTCGACCCGGCCAAGGACGCCGACGGCCTGCACCCGGTCAACCTGGGCCGCCTGGTGCTCGGCGAGCCGGGCCCGCTGCCGTGCACCCCGCGCGGCATCGTGGAGCTGTGCCGCCGGTTCGACGTGGAGCTCGACGGTGCGCGGGTGGTGGTCGTCGGTCGCGGGGTGACGGTCGGGCGGCCGCTCGGGCTGCTGCTGACCCGGCGCAGCGAGAACGCGACGGTGACCCTCTGCCACACCGGCACCCGGGACCTGGCGGCGCACCTGCGGGAGGCCGACGTGGTCGTCGCGGCCGCGGGGAAGGCAGGGCTGATCACCGCGGACCAGATCCGGCCGGGTGCCGCGGTGCTGGACGTCGGTGTCACCCGGACCGATCTCGGCCTGGTCGGGGACGTCTCGCCGGAGGTGGCCGAGGTCGCGGGGAAGCTCGCCCCGATGCCCGGTGGCGTGGGCCCGATGACCCGGGGGATGCTGCTGACGAACGTCGTCGAGGCAGCCGAACGCAGCTTGCCGGAGTGAGCATCGATACCGAACGCAGCTTGCCGGAGTGAGCATCGATACCGAACGCAGCTTGCGGAGTGAGCATCGATACAGCACGCAGCTTGCGGAGTGAGCATCGATACAGCACGCAGCTTGCGGAGTGAGCATCTGCACAGCACGCAGCTTGCGGAGTGAGCATCTGCACAGCACGCAGCACGCCGCTCGTCCGGCTGAACCGGAGGTGACCGTGGAGGCGATGAGCCGGACCGGGCACGGGTTGCGGGCCCGGCTGCGGACGCACTGGCCGCTGCTCGTGGTGCTGCTGATCGCGGTCGTCGGCCTGCAGCGGGTGGTGACCGAGCACTGGCGGGAGGGGTCGGCGCTGTTCGCCGTCGCGCTGCTGGTCGCGACCGGGTTGCGGGTGGCGCTGCCGCAGGACCGGGTGGGCCTGCTGGCGATCCGGGGCCGCTACACCGATGCGCTGGTCTACGGCGGGTTCGGCGTCGCGGTCCTGCTGCTCGCGCTGACGATCACCAGCAGCTCGCTGACGGTCAGCTGAACGCCGACGGCCCGGGACGCGGGCCTCGGCCGGGGCCGAGCCGCCCGGCGCTCAGCGCCGGGTGTCGCCGGGGGTGGCGGGGCTCGCCGGGCGCCGGGTCGGCGGGCGGCGCGGGCCGGCCGGCCGCTTGCTGCCGGGGCGGCCGGGGCCGGTGCTGGTGGCGCTCGGCGGGACCGGCCGGGCGGGTCGGGGGGCCCGGGGCGGCACGGTCGGCGGCTGCTCGATAATGATCATCGCTATCAGGATTCTACCGGCGCGTCGCGCACGCTCGGTGACCGGGGATGGTCCGGACGGGTCGGTGATCGTCGCCGTCGATCGCGGTGATCACCCGATGATCGCAGTGAAGATCGTCGGATGCACCCGCCCGGCGGTGCCGTGCTCCCAATCGGATACCGGCTCGCCAATCCTGTCGTCAGGGGCGCAGGTGCCGCGGCAGGGTGAGGATCTCGGCGCCGTCGCGGGTGACGGCGATCGTGTGCTCGCTGTGCGCGGTGCGGCAGCCGGTCGCGCTGCGCAAGGTCCAGCCGTCGTCGTCGGTGACGAGCTCGGCGGTGTCCGCCATCACCCACGGCTCGAGCGCCAGCAGTAGCCCGGGACGCAGCCGGTAGCCGCGCCCCGGACGTCCGGTGTTGGTGATGTGCGGGTCCTGGTGCATCGTCGAGCCGATGCCGTGCCCGCCGAACTGGGTGTTGATCGCGTAGCCCGATCCGCCCAGCACGGTGCCGATGGCGTGCGAGATGTCGCCGGTGCGGGCATCCGGGCGGGTGGCCGCGATCCCGGCCGCCAGTGCCCGTTCGGTCGCGTCGATCAGGGCGAGGCTCTCCGCGTCGGCCCGGTCGCCCACGACGAAGCTGATCGCGGAGTCCGCCGCGATCCCGTCGACGGTGACGGCGAGATCGAGGGTGAGCAGGTCGCCGTCGGCGAGTGCGCGGTCGTGCGGGCGGCCGTGCAGCACGGCATCGTTGACCGCGGTGCAGACGTGGTGGCCGAACGGCCCGCGCCCGAACGACGGCGCGTAGTCGACGTAGCAGGACGTCCCGCCGCCGTCGGCGATCAGCGTGGCGGCCAGTCGGTCGAGGTCGAGCAGGTTCGTGCCGGGTGTGCTGGTGCGGCGCAGCTCCTGCAGCACGTCGGCGACCAGGGCACCGGCGGACCGGGCGCGGGCGACCTCCGCGGGGCTCAGGATCTCGATCACGGGGTGTCCTCCGGAGGCGCGTCCAATAACAATACCGGTCAAACTATACCGGTACTATCATCGGCGCCATGGTCAGGCTTCCGCTCACCCCCGCCGAGGTCGAGCGCGGTCGGCGCCTCGGCTGCCTCCTCCGCGCGGCCAGGGGGGCGCGCCCGATGCTGGACACGGCGCTGGAGGCGGGCGTCTCGCCGGAGACCCTGCGCAAGATCGAGTCCGGCCGGGTCGCGACCCCCGCGTTCCCGACCATCGCGGCGATCGCCGACGTGCTCGGTCTCTCGCTGGACGAGGTGTGGGCCGAGATCTCCCGGCCCGCGGCCGGGACGGTGGCCGCGGCGACCGCGCCGCCCGCGGCGTAGCCCGGACACGACGGGGGCCCGCCCCGCAGGACGGGCCCCCGTGTGCGGCGGCGCGGATCAGGCCTTGCCGGCGAACCCGTCGATCGCGGCGTTGAAGGTGGCGCTCGGGCGCATCACCTCGTCGGCCCGGGCCCGGTCCACGTGGTAGTAGCCGCCCAGGTCGACCGGCTCACCCTGGACCGCGTTGAGCTCGGCGACGATCGTCTCCTCCTGATCGGCGAGGGCGGCGGCGAGCGGGGCGAACACCGCCGCCAGCTCCGGGTCCTCGGTCTGCGCGGCCAGCGCCTGCGCCCAGTACAGCGCGACGTAGAAGTGGCTGCCCCGGTTGTCCAGCTCGCCGACCTTGCGCGACGGGGACTTCCCGTTCTCCAGCAGCTTCCCGGTGGCCTCGTCGAGGGTCTGGCCGAGCAGCTTCGCGCGGAGCGGGTCCGGCGACTTCGACGCCAGCATCTCCAGTGACACGGCCAGCGCCAGGAACTCGCCGAGCGAATCCCACCGCAGGTGGTTCTCCTTCTGCAGCTGCTGGACGTGCTTCGGGGCCGAGCCGCCGGCGCCGGTCTCGAACAGGCCGCCGCCGTTCATCAGCGGGACGATCGAGAGCATCTTCGCCGAGGTCCCCAGTTCGAGGATGGGGAACAGGTCGGTCAGGTAGTCGCGCAGCACGTTGCCGGTGACCGAGATGGTGTCCTCGCCCTTGCGGGCCCGCTCCAGGGTGTAGCGGGTCGCCTCGGCGACGTTCAGGATCTCGATGGTCAGGCCGTCGGTGTCGTGCTCGCCCAGGTACTTCTCGACCTTGGCGATCAGCTGCGCGTCGTGGGCGCGCGCGGAGTCCAGCCAGAACACCGCCGGCGAGCCGGTCGCCCTGGCCCGCTCGACGGCGAGGCCGACCCAGTTGCGGATCGGCGCGTCCTTGGTCTGGCAGGCCCGCCAGATGTCGCCCTCGGCGACCTCGTGCGACAGCCGGACCTCGCCCGAGCCGGCGTCGACCACCCGGACGGTGCCGGCCGAGGCGATCTCGAACGTCTTGTCGTGGCTGCCGTACTCCTCGGCCTTCTGCGCCATCAGGCCGACGTTCGGGACGGTGCCCATCGTCGTCGGGTCGAAGGCGCCGTTGGCGATGCAGTGCTTGACGGTCTCGTCGTACAGCTCGGCGTAGGACGAGTCCGGGATGACGAACTTGGCGTCCTGCGTCGTGTCGTCGGCGTTCCACATCTGGCCCGACGAGCGGATCGCGGCCGGCATCGAGGCGTCGATGATCACGTCGCTGGGCACGTGCAGGTTGGTGATCCCGCGGGAGGAGTCGACCTGGGCCAGCGCAGGGCCGGTGGCGTAGGCGTCGTCGATCGCCTTCTCGATCGCGGCCCGCTTGTCGGCGGGCAGCTTCTCGATCGCGGACAGCACCGACGCCAGGCCGTCGTCCGGGTCGGCGCCGACCGACGCGAGGTCGTCGCCGTAGGTCTCGAAGACGTCCGCGAAGTAGGCGCGCACCGCGTGCCCGAAGATGATCGGGTCGGAGACCTTCATCATCGTGGCCTTGAGGTGCACCGAGAACAGGACACCCCGCTCCTTCGCGTCGGCGATCTGCTCGGCCAGGAACTCCCGCAGGGCCTCCTTGCGCAGCACGGCGCCGTCGATCACCTCGCCCTCGAGAACCGTCACCGACTCCTTCAGCACGGTGACGGTGCCGTCGGCGGCCACGTGCTCGATCCGCACGGCGCCGTCGGCCGGTGCGGTGAAGGAGGTCTCGGAGTGCCGGAAGTCGCCGTCGGACATGGTCGCGACGTGGCTCTTGGAGTCGGCGCTCCAGGCGCCCATCGAGTGCGGGTGCTTGCGCGCGAAGTTCTTCACCGACAGCGGGGCGCGCCGGTCGGAGTTGCCCTCGCGCAGCACCGGGTTGACCGCGGAGCCCTTGACCGAGTCGTAGGCCGCCTTCGCGGCGCGCTCGTCGTCGGTCTGCGGGTCCTCCGGGTAGTCCGGCACGTCGTAGCCGCCCGCCTGCAGCTCCCGGATCGCCGCCTTGAGCTGCGGGACCGAGGCGCTGATGTTGGGCAGCTTGATGATGTTGGCGTCCGGCGTGGTCGCCAGCTCGCCCAGCTCGGCGAGCGCGTCCGGGACGCGCTGCGCCTCGGTCAGCCGGTCCGGGAACTTCGCCAGGATCCGGCCGGCCAGCGAGATGTCGCGGGTCTCCACGTCGACCCCGGCCTGCCCGGCGAACGCCTCGATGACCGGCAGGAACGAATGGGTCGCCAGCGCGGGCGCCTCGTCGGTGTACGTGTAGATGAGCTTCATCGCGTGTCTGGCCTGCCTCGGCTCGTCGTCGGATCTCCTGCGACGGGTGGCGCGGGGGGACGAGCCCGGGGTGACCGGGCGGGTCCCCGGCGGCGACCCGCATCTGCGCGCACACGCTATCCCGCACCCGCCCGGCGACGCCCGCAGGAGTAACCGGTCCGACACCCCGGTCGGTGGATCTCCCCGCCGCGGCGGAGCGGTTACCGTACGTGTGACGACGGTCGCGGGAAGGGGACCACACGCGTGGCGAAGGTGAAGCTCGGGCTCTCCCGGAAGTCGCTGCTGACCGGCTGGCCGCTGGTCGGCCTGATCGGGGTCGGGCTGACCGCGATCGCGCTCGGCTACGGCGGCGCGACCGGCAGCCTGGAGAACGCCTGCACGGTGACCGTGCAGGCGGCCGAGGTCACCGTCCGGGCGGCGCCGAGCCCGACCGCGCAGGCGGTGGAGACGCTGCGCAGCGGCCAGGAGGTCCCGGCCGAGACGATCGTCGACACCGGGTTCCGCAAGCTCACCGGCGGTGAGCGGTGGGTCCCGTCGGACAGCGTCGCCGCGACGGCGGGCAGCGTCTGCTGAGCCCGTTCAGGGCGGTGCCGGGCGGTGCGGGAGAGTAGGCGGGTGGTTGCCGTCCGTGTCCTCAGTACCGCGAACGTCAACGGCGTCCGGGCCGCCTCCACGAAGGGGCTGCTCGACTGGCTGGCGGGGACCGCGGCCGACGTCGTCTGCCTGCAGGAGGTCCGGGCCCGCCCGGAGGAGCTGCCGGACGCCTTCCGGGCCACCCTCGACGAGCACGGCTGGCACCTGCGGCTGGCGCCCTCGGAGACGGCGAAGGGGCGCAACGGCGTCGCCGTGCTGAGCCGGGCCGAGCCGGAGGCGGTGCGGATCGGGTTCGGCGACCCGGTCACCGATCTCGACGGCCGCTACCTGGAGGTCGACCTGCCCGGCGGGTTCACCGTCGGGTCGCTCTACCTGCCCAAGGGCCTGGCCGGGACCGAGAAGCAGGACGCCAAGGACGCGTTCTGCAAGACCTTCGGCGATCACCTGCGCGCCGCGTTCGGCAGGTGCGTCGCGACCGGCCGCGAGATGGTCGTGGCCGGCGACTGGAACATCGCGCCGACCGAGCTGGACCTGCGGAACTGGCGGGGGAACCGGAAGAACTCCGGCTTCCTGCCGCACGAGCGGGAGTGGTTCGCCGGGCTGGTCGAGCACGGCTGGGCCGATCTGGTCCGCGACCAGCACCCGGATGTCGACGGGCCGTACTCGTGGTGGAGCTACCGCGGGCGGGCCTTCGACAACGACGTGGGCTGGCGGATCGACCATCTGCTCGGCACGCCGCGCGTCGCGGCTCTGGCGACCGGTGCCGTCGTCGAGCGGGCGCCGTCGCACGACCGGCGCTGGTCCGACCACGCCCCGGTGACGGTCCGGCTCGGGGAACCCGGGTGACCGGGACCGGCGTGGTCGGCGGCCGTTACGTGCTGCTCGACGAGCTGGACCGGCGCGGATTCGGCCCGGTCCGCCGCGCCGAGGACCGGATCACCGGCCGGATGGTCGCGATCACCGAGATCGCGGTGCCCGCGCACGGCGACGGCCTGCGCGAACGCCTGCTCGCGGAGGTGCGCGCCGCGGGCCGGCTGCAGCACCCCGGGGTGGCCGGCGTCCTGGACCTGATCACCGACCGCACCCCGGACGGCGCCCTGCGCGAGTACCTGGTCACCGAGCGTCCGGACGCCCGGCCGCTGAGCAGGCTCGTCGAGGACGGCCCGCTCGGCGCGCAGCGGACCGCCGCGATCGGCCGGGACGTGCTCGACGCGCTGCGTGCGGTGCACACCGCGGGCGGCACGCACGGCGGTCTCGATCCGGACTGCGTGCTGCTCGCCCCGGACGGGTCCGCGCTGGTCACCGACCTGGGCCTGGCCCGCGCGATCGGCCGGGAACCGGGGCCGTTCAGCCCGCCCGAGCGCCGCGCCGGGGCCGGCGACGGCCCGGCCGCCGACCTGTGGAGCCTCGGCGCGCTGCTGGCGCACACGGCCGGGCGGCGGATCCCGTCCGGCGGCCCGCTGGAACGCGCGATCGCCGGGCTGACCGCGGCCGATCCCGCGGAGCGCACCGGGCCGGACGACGCCCACGCCCTGCTGGAGCGGGCCGCCCGGCCCCGCCCGACCGGCGGCGACCTGGGCCGCAATCGCTGGATCCTGCTCGTCGTGGCCGGACTGCTGCTGGTCGCGGTCGTCGCGATGCTGCTGTGGGCCACCCGCTGAAACCGCTGACAACCGCTGAAAACCGCTGAAACCGGTGGAACCGGCCAGCAGGATGGGACCATGAACGACTCCACCGGGGCCACCGAGCATCCCGCCGACCATCCGCGGGTCGCCGCCGTGAAGGAGGCGCTGCGCACGGCGGGCGCGGATCCGGCGTCGATCGCCGGACTGGTCCTGCTGCCGGACGCGGTGACCACCGCGGCCGCGGCGGCCGCGGCGCTCGACGTCGAGATCGGCCAGATCGCCAACTCGCTGGTGTTCGACGCCGACGGCGAGGCGCTGCTCGTCCTCACCTCGGGGCGGCACCGGGTGGACACCGGCCGGGTCGCCGCGCTGGTCGGGGCGCGGTCGGTCGGCCGGGCCGACCGGGACCTGGTCAGGGCGGCCACCGGGCAGGTCATCGGCGGGGTGGCGCCGGTCGGGCACCCGGCGCCGCTGCGCACGCTGGTCGACGTCGCACTCGACGACTACGACCGGGTCTGGGCGGCCGGCGGGATCGCCCGGTCGGTGTTCCCGACGACGTTCGCCGAGCTCGTCGCCGTCACCGGGGGTACCGCAGCCCGGGTCGGGGACTGACCCGGCCCAGCCCGCTCAGGGCCGGACGACGACGGCGCCCGGACCGGGCGGCCCGCCGTGCGCGACCCGCTGCCAGTCCGCGCGGGCCGCGTCCAGGCCGTCCGTGGTCCGCAGCGACATCCAGGTCGCCGCCCAGCCCACCAGAATGGCCCGCGCCTCGGCGAGGAGCCGGCCGAGGGTCGCCCCGCCCGGTCCGGCGCCGGTGAGGCCGACCGTGCGCACGCTCCCGACGCGGAGCAGGCAGCCGAGCGCGAGACCGGTCTTACTGCTCGCGCTGGAGACGACCACCTGCGACGGCTCCTGCTCCAGCAGGTCGCGGCTCCGCAGCGCGGCCAGCGGCGCCAGCGGCAGGAGCTGGAGCTCGACGCCGGCCGGGGCCGGCGCACCGGTGAGCAGGAAGCGGGTCGCCATCGGGAGGTACCCGACCAGACGTGCGCCCGCACGGCCCTGCTCGCCGCCGCTGCCGAGCTCGTCGCCGAGTCCGGGATCCGCGCGGTGACCGGCCGAGCTGCGCGGGATCGGCATGCAGCGGATCCTCGATCCGGAGCCGCCCGCCGTCGGTGCCTCGCGGCTGCCGTCGTGCGCGGGTGGGCGCAGCAGCTCGGTCGGGACGCCGGCGTCCCGGAGTGACCCGCACCACGAGTTGACCACCCGTTGATGTTCGACGGTCGCTGCGGTGATGCGGGAAACCTACTGTGGGTCCATGGCCGACACTCCTGCCGATTCCGTTCCGGCCCAGGCCGCCCCGTCCGCCTCCGCGATCCGGCGGGCATTGCGGCGCGTCCGGGACGGCGCGACGCTGGACGTCACCGAGGCCGCGGTGCTGCTCGCCGCGCGCGGCGACGATCTCGACGAGCTGCTCACGCACGCGGGCCGGGTGCGTGACGCGGGGCTGGTCGCGGAAGGGCGCCCCGGCGTCGTCACCTACTCCCGCAACGTGTTCATCCCGCTGACCCGGCTGTGCCGGGACCGGTGTCACTACTGCACGTTCGCAACCGTGCCGCACCGCCTCGAGTCGATGTTCCTGGAGCGCGACGAGGTCGTCGAGATCGCCCGCCAGGGCGCCGCGCAGGGGTGCAAGGAGGCACTGTTCACCCTCGGCGATCGGCCGGAGGACCGCTGGCCGCAGGCCCGTGAGTGGCTCGACGCCCGCGGCTACGACTCGACGCTCGACTACGTCCGGGCCTGCGCGATCGCCGTGCTGGAGGAGACCGGGCTGCTGCCGCACCTCAACCCGGGCGTCATGTCCTGGGAGGAGGCGACCCGGCTCAAGCCGGTCGCGGCCAGCATGGGGATGATGCTGGAGACCACCTCGCAGCGGCTGTTCGAGAAGGGTGGCCCGCACTTCGGCAGCCCCGACAAGGAGCCCGCCGTCCGGCTGCGCGCGCTGACCGACGCCGGCCGGGTCGGCATCCCGTTCACCACCGGGATCCTGATCGGGATCGGCGAGAACCGCACCGAGCGGGCCGAGTCGCTGTTCGCGATCCGCTCCGCCGCCCGGGCGCACGGGCACGTGCAGGAGGTGATCGTCCAGAACTTCCGGGCGAAGCCGGACACCGCGATGGCGAACGACCCGGACGCCGATCTCGACGACCTGGCCGCGACGATCGCCGTCGCCCGCGTCGTGCTCGGCCCGAAGATCCGGCTGCAGGCCCCGCCGAACCTGGTCGGCGAGGAGTTCGGGCTGATGGTGCGCGCCGGCATCGACGACTGGGGCGGGGTCTCCCCGGTGACCGTGGACCACGTGTCCCCGGAGATGCCGTGGCCGGCCGTCGACGAGCTGGCCCGGGTCACCGCGGCCGAGGGCTTCGAGCTGCGGGAGCGGCTCACCGCCTACCCGAAGTACGTGCGCGCCGGGTCGCCGTGGATCGACACCCGGCTGCACGGCCACGTCGCCGCACTGGCGACCGCCGACGGCCTCGCCGATCCGGGCGCGGTCGTCGAGGGGCGGCCCTGGCAGGAGCCGGACGGCGGGTTCGCCTCCACCGGGCGCACCGATCTGAACAGCACCATCGACACCACCGGGCGCACCGACGACCGGCGCACCGACTTCGGCTCCGTCTACGGCGACTGGGACGAGGTGGCCGCCGAGCTGGCCGAGCAGCGCTCGCGGGCGCCCGAGCGGCTCGACGGCGACGTGAGGACCGGCCTGGACCTGGCCGCGTCCGATCCGGCGGCGCTGCTCGATCCGGCGCACGCCGCGGCCGCGATGGCGGTGCTCACCGCCGACGGTCCCGCGCTGCGGACCCTGCTGGGTCTCGCCGACGACGTCCGCCGGTCGGTGAACGGGGACGACGTCACCTACGTCGTCAACCGGAACATCAACTTCTCGAACGTCTGCTACGTCGGCTGCCGGTTCTGCGCGTTCGCCCAGCGTGAACGGGACGCCGACGCGTTCCGGCTCTCCCTCGACGACGTCGCCGCGCGGGCCGCCGAGGCCGCCCGGGACGGCGCGACCGAGGTCTGCGTCCAGGGCGGGATCGACCCGCAGCTGCCCACCTCGTTCTACGGCGATCTGGTCCGTGCGGTGCACGAGGCCGTCCCCGGGATGCACGTGCACGCGTTCTCCCCGATGGAGGTCGTCTCCGCGGCGGCCAAGGCGGGCGTGTCGATCCGGGAGTGGCTCGGCGAGCTGAAGGCGGCCGGGCTGGGCTCGATCCCCGGCACCGCCGCCGAGATCCTCGACGACGAGGTGCGATGGGTGCTCACCAAGGGCAAGCTCCCGGCCGCGCAGTGGATCGAGGTCGTCTCGACGGCGCACGAGCTGGGCATCCCGTCGTCGTCGACGATGATGTACGGCCACGTCGACGAGCCGCGGCACTGGCTCGGGCACCTGCGCACCCTGGCCTCGATCCAGGACCGCGCCCGGGAGCACAACGCGGCCGGGTTCACCGAGTTCGTCCCGCTGCCGTTCGTGCACCACAACGCGCCGATCTACCTGGCCGGACTCGCCCGGCCCGGGCCGACCGAACGGGACAACCGGGCGGTGCACGCGTTCGCACGGCTCGCGCTGCACGGGCGGATCGACCACATCCAGGTGTCCTGGGTGAAGCTCGGCGACGACCTGGCCGCCGAGGTGCTCGCCGGTGGGGCCGACGACATGGGCGGCACCCTGATGGAGGAGACGATCAGCCGGATGGCCGGCTCGGAGAACGGTTCGGAGCGCTCGGTGGAGGAACTCACGGCGATCGCGCACGGCGCCGGGCGCCCGGTGCGGCAGCGGACGACCACCTACCGGGGTGAGCCGACGACGCTGGTCCCGGCCCCGCGCCCCGGTCCGACGATGCTGCCGCTCACCCCGGCCTGAGCGGCCGGACCGGCGACGCCGCCGGGGCCGCCGCCGGGCGGCGGAACCGTCGTACGGTGGTGGCATGAGCGTGCTCGGAGAGATGTTCCCGCGGAAGCGGATCCACGAGGACTCGGACGCCGCGCAGGGCGGGGAGCAGTGGCGGCTGGGCCCGATCGACCTGGAGAAGGGTGTCGTGACGATGCAGCCGGCGCCCGCTCCGGAGACCGGTGACGACGAGCGGTCCGGGAACCCGGGGGACTGCGGGCAGTCCGCCGGCTAGATGTGCTGTCCGGGCACCCACGCACGACCGGCCGGACCGTGGCGACCTCCCCCTCAGCGCCGCCGCGGATCCGGACCGGCCGTCCGGGTGGATCGGACCCCCCGAGCCCGATCCACACTCCGCCCCGTCCGCTGGCGCTCCCCGTTGCGCGGCCCGGCTTCGATCGGCAGAGTCAGACCCTGACAGTACGATCATGACCGGGGCTGGTCAAGGGAGGCGGGCAAGTGCGGGCGCAGAAGCTGGGCGCCGTCGGGTGCGGGCTCGGCCTGCTCGCGGACACCTGGACCCTGCTGATCCTGCAGCGGGCGGCCCTCGGGGTTCGCCGTTACGCGGGCTGGCGGGACACCCTGAACATCTCCGACGCGACGCTGTCCGCGCGGCTGCGGTCGCTGGTCGACGCGGGGCTGCTGCAGACCCGGCCCTACCGTGAGGGCGGCCGGGAGCGGCGAGAGTACGCGCTGACCGAGCGCGGCGCCGACGTCTGGAAGCTGCTGATCACCACCTGGCACTGGGAGAAGTCCTGGGTGCCCCGGGAGGTCCCGCTGCCGGAGATCGTGCACCGGGCCTGCGGCGCCCCGGCCGGGGTGCTGACCTGCTGCGCGGCCTGCGGCGAGCGGGTCGGGCCGCGGGACACCACGGTGCACCGGACGCCCGGGACGCCCGGCCTGGAGCAGCTGGCGCGCCAGCACCCGCGGCGCACCCGCGGCCGGCTCCCGGACGACCCGATGTCCCTGCTCCCCGGGGCGATGGAGATCATCGGTGACCGCTGGGGGGCGACCGTGCTCGGTGCCGCGCTGACCGGGCTCCGCTCGTTCAGCGGGATCGCCGACGCGCTCGCGATCTCCCCGGAGGTGCTCTCCGACCGACTGCGCCGGTTCGTCGAGCTGGGGGTGCTGGCACGTACCGGGGACGGCAGCTACCGGCTCACCGAGAAGGGGATCGCGTCGTTCCCGATCTTCGCCTGTCTGGTCGACTGGTCGCTCCGCTGGCACGCCGGGATCGACGGGTCGCCGGTGGACCTCACGATCCGGCACCGCGCCTGCGGTGCGGTGCTGCAGGTCCGGCTGGTCTGCGACCGGTGCGGCGCGGCGTTCGACCGGGGCTCGGTGTCGCCGGTACAACCGAGCTGACCGCGTCCGCCGGGGGCTGCGAGGATGCCGTTCATGACCGACCGCCGTCCCCGCGTGCTCTCCGGGATCCAGCCCACCGCCGACTCGTTCCATCTCGGCAACTACCTGGGCGCGCTGCGGCAGTGGGTCGCGCTGCAGGAGAGCCACGAGGCGTTCTACTGCGTGGTCGACCTGCACGCGATCACCGTCGAGCACGACCCGAAGGAGCTGGCGCAGCGGACCCGGGTGGCCGCGGCGCAGCTGCTCGGCCTCGGCCTGGACCCGCAGCGGTGCACCCTGTTCGTGCAGTCGCACGTGCCCGAGCACGCCCGGCTGAGCTGGGTGCTGGAGTGCATCACCGGGTTCGGCGAGGCCGGCCGGATGACCCAGTTCAAGGACAAGTCGGCGCGGCACGGGGCCGACCGCGCCACCGTCGGGCTGTTCACCTACCCGGTGCTGCAGGCCGCCGACATCCTGCTCTACCAGGCAGATCAGGTGCCGGTCGGCGAGGACCAGCGCCAGCACCTGGAGCTGACCCGCAACCTGGCGCAGCGGTTCAACCACCGCTTCGGCGCGACCTTCCAGGTGCCCGAGCCCTACATCCCGCAGGCCACGGCGAAGATCTTCGACCTGCAGGACCCGACGGCGAAGATGAGCAAGTCGGCATCGTCGCCGTCCGGGATCGTGGAGCTGCTGGACCCGCCGAAGACCTCGGCGAAGAAGATCCGCTCGGCGGTCACCGACAACGAGCGTGAGATCCGTTACGACCCGGAGGCCAAGCCGGGCATCGCGAACCTGCTCACGATCAACGCGGCGATGACCGACCGGAAGGTCTCCGAGGTCGAGGCGGAGTACGCCGGCCGTGGCTACGGCGACCTGAAGAAGGATCTCGGCGAGATCGTCGCGGCCTTCGCCGAGCCGTTCGCCGAGCGGGTCCGCGGCTACCTCGCCGATCCGGCGGAGCTGGACCGGGTGCTGGCGGCGGGCGCCACCCGGGCGCGCGAGGTGTCCGGCGCGACACTGGCCGCAGTTCACGAGAGGATCGGCTTCCTCCCGCCCGCAGGCTGACGAGTCCCGGGCGGGCGAGCACGACCGACCCCGGGGGAACGATGGCCGACAACCGTCCGACGACGACGGCGCACCGGTTCGACGACGACGAGGAGGAGGGCCCGACCTTCCTCGAGCGCCAGCGGGAGAAGCACCCCTGGCTCGACCACCTGGTCCGGGCCGGGGAGCGCTACACCGAGAACCACGGCGACCACTACGCCGCGGCGATCACCTACTTCTCGATCCTGGCGCTGGTGCCGTTGCTGATGGTGGCGTTCGCCGTCGCCGGGTTCGTGCTGCGCGGCAATCCCGACCTGGTGGAGCAGCTGCGCGAGGGCATCACCTCGGCGGTGCCCGGTGACCTCGGGCAGACCCTCGACGGCGTCGTCGACACGGCGATCAACCGGGCGGGCGCGATCGGCCTGATCGGCCTGGTCGGCGCGCTCTACTCCGGGATCGGCTGGATGAGCAACCTCCGCGAGGCGCTCACCGAGCAGTGGGGGCAGCGCGACGATGCCCCGCCGATGATCAAGCGGCTGGCGTTCGACCTGCTGGCGCTGGTCGGGCTCGGTCTGGCCCTGGTGCTGTCGTTCGCCATCGCCTCGGTCACCGGCGCGCTCGGTAGCTACCTGCTCGGCCTGGTCGGTCTCGGCGGCGCGAGCTGGGCGATCGTGCTGTTGAACGTCGTCGGGTTCCTGGTCGGCCTGCTCGGGAACTGGCTGGTGTTCCTCTGGGTGATCGCCCGGCTGCCCCGCGAGCCGGTCACCTTCCGCAGCGCCGCGAAGGCCGCGCTGATCGGCGCGATCGGCTTCGCCGTTCTGCAGCGGGTGATGGTCGTCTACCTGGGCACCATCGGCCAGACCCCGGCCGGTGCCGCGTTCGGCTCCATCCTCGGTCTGTTGATCTTCATCTTCTTCACCTCGCGGTTCCTGCTGTTCGTGACGGCCTGGGCGGCCAGCGCCGAGGAGAACGACCAGGGACCGCGCGACATCCCCGGCCCGGCCGTGATCCGGCCGCAGTACGTGGTGCGGGAGGGCCCCGGCGCGCTCGCCTCGGCCGGCCTGGTCACCGCCGGACTGATCGGCGGCGCGCTGGGGCTGCGGGCGTTGGGCCGCCGTCGCCGCTGAGCCCGGAGCCATCTCGTTACCGCGCCGGGCGCTCCTCTCGCGCCGGGTGCTCCTCCGTCCATCCCTTCCCGCGTCCCCGGTCCCCTTCCCGCGCCGGGTCAGAACGGCGGGGCATCGGCTTCGGCATCGGCATCGACTCGCGCCGTCGCTGCCGTGGCCGCGGTGGACGTCGTGGTCGCCGTGGCCGTGGTCGCCGTGGTCGTGGCTGCCGTCGCCGTGGTGGTTGCGGTCGCGGAGCCGTTGGAGGGCGGTGTCGTGTGTGTGTCGTGGAGGTGGGGTCGGTAGTCGTGTGGGTGGGTGGTCTCCTGGTGTCCGCACGGGCTGATCCAGGTCAGTGAGCCGTCGGTGGCGGCGAGGA
>NZ_JBEYYF010000011.1:0-200740 GCF_040645415.1 Pseudonocardia sp. NPDC046786
CAGGAACAAGATCGACAGCCATGTCGAGCGACTCTGCCGCAGCTCAGTGAGTGTCTACAGCAGACACGCCGAACTCATTCTGAAACCATCTCTTACTCACGTGGGTGTCCTTCCCGACCACAGTGTTGATCACTGTGGTCGATCTTGGTCCACCCGCGGCTTACACACCTGCCGTGACACGCCCACGTGGGGGGGGCTCACCGCGCACCGCCGTCTGGCCCGCGACTACGAACGCCACCCCGCCGCATCCGAGGCCATGATCCGCTGGGCCGCGATCAACACCATCACCCACCGCCTCACCCGCGGCAAGCCGGCCACCCGCCAACAGAAGTACGCCTTCACCCGCGACTTGATCTTCTCAAACACGTTCTCAGCTACGTCGGGGCCGTCCTCCCTTCTCTGGGCGAGACCAGCGTGGTGTTCGCGACGCCCGGAACGCTGGTGTCCGGCCTGAACGCCACCGCCGAGGACTCCGCTCGGGCGAGGCCCATCAAGGGATCCACCTCCGCGGTGGACCTCGTCAGGGCCGCCGTCGCCGACCGCCAGGAGCTGCCATCCGAGCCAATACCTGTCGACCGGAGCCACGTCGATCTCCGTATCGACTCGGCACTGGTGTCACGAGTTCGCCGCTACACGCGCGACACCCGCATGTTGCACAACGACGGGAGCCCGACCCGGTTTCCCAGACACGAACGGTGTGGTGATCATGCCGCGGTAGCGGCGGTGGCGAAACCACAGGTCACGACACCGTCCCGGCCGGTCGTGGGGCTCAGCCCGCGGCGTTCTCCCGGGCCCGCAGGTCCTTGCGCAGGATCTTCCCGGAGGCCGACTTCGGGATCTGCTCGATGAACTCGACGACCCGCACCTTCTTGTGCGGCGCGACCTTCTCCGCGACGAACGCCATCACCTCGTCCTCGGTGAGGTCCGCGCCGGACGCCTGCTTCACCACGAACGCCTTCGGCACCTCCTCGCCCTCGGCGTCCTTGACGCCGATCACCGCGGTGTCGGCGATCTTGTCGTGGGTCAGCAGGAGCGCCTCCAGCTCGGCGGGCGGCACCTGGTAGCCCTTGTACTTGATCAGTTCCTTGACCCGGTCGACGATCGAGTACACGCCCTCCTCGTCGACGACGGCGATGTCGCCGGTGTGCAGGTAGCCCTCGGCGTCCTTGGTGGCGTCGGTGGCGTCGGTGTTGTTCAGGTACCCGACCATCACGTTCGGGCCCTTCACCCACAGCTCGCCGCGCTCGCCGACGCCGACCTCCCGGCCGGACTCCGGATCGACCAGCTTGCACTCGATGTTGGGCAGCGCGAAGCCGGACGAGTTGAGATCGAGATCGCCGCGGTCGTCGGGCATGCAGTGGCTGACCGGCGAGAGCTCGGTCATCCCGTAGCCCTGCAGCACCGTGCAGCCGAGCCGCTTCGCGACCGCGCGGCCGAGCTCGCCGTCCAGCGGCGCCGCACCGGAGAAGACCGTCTTCACGCAGGACAGGTCGTAGGAGTCGACGATCGGGTGCTTCGCCAGCGCGACCGCGACCGGCGGGGCGATGTAGAGCCGGTCGACCGAGTACTTCTGGGTGATCGACAGGAACTGCTCGAGATCGAACTTCGGCATCGTGACGACCGTGGCGCGGGCGTGCAGGCCCTGGTTCATCATCACGGTCATGCCGTAGATGTGGAAGAACGGCAGAAACGCCATGATCTTGGTCTGGTCGGTCACCTCGCCCATGACCTGCACCTGGAGCAGGTTCGCGACCAGGTTGCGGTGGGTCAGGATGACGCCCTTGGCGAGTCCGGTCGTGCCGGACGAGTAGGGCAGCACCGCGGTGTCGGTCGCGGTCGTGGTGAGCTCGGGGGCGGGCGCCCCGGACGAGACGAGATCGGCGAGCGAGTCGTGGCCCTCGACCTTGTCGATGGTCAGCACGGCGTCGGCGGACAGGCCCGCCTCCGTCGCGCCGGCCAGCGCGCGGTCCAGGAACGGCGACACGGTGATCAGCGTCGTGGCGCCGGAGTCCTTGAGCTGGTGTGCCAGCTCGCCGCCGGTGTACATCGAGTTCGCGCTGGTCACGATGCCGTTCGCGCGCAGGATGCCGTGGAACAGGGCCGCCCACTGGGGCAGGTTCGGCGCGAACAGCGCGACCACGTCGCCCTTGCCGATCCCGCGGGCGGCCAGCCCGCCGGCGATCTTCTCGACCAGACCGTGGAACTCGGTGAAGGTCAGCTGGTCGCCGGTGGTGCCGTCGAGGAACGCGGGCGCGTCGGCCCGGTCCCCGAATCCGTCGGCGAACAGGAACTCGGTCAGCGAGACATCCGGGATCTCGACGTCCGGGTACGGGCTGCGCATCGACAAGGCGTCGCTCCTTCGCGAGGTCCATCGGGAAGCCGGGCGGCGGGAGGCGCGCCCGGTGTTCCGCAACATGCTAGGCACTGCCGGCCGTCCCCGCCGCCGCGCGGTCGGAAAAAGTTACCCACGAGTCACCGCGGGACCCGGAGCGGCCGGTGACGAATCGCGCGGCGTCGGCCACCATGTCAGGACACAACGGCCCCCGATCCCGAGGCGGCACGCATGACGACACCGCGCGAGCCGTCGACTCTCCGGGCGGAGCTGCTGCGCCGCAAGCCGATCCGGCCGCCGAGCAGCGGATCGGGGCCGGACGAGCTGCGCCGCACGATCGGCACCTTCCAGCTCGCCGCGTTCGGCATCGGCGCCACCGTCGGCACCGGGATCTTCTTCGTGCTCTCCTCCGCCGTCCCGGACGCCGGGCCCGCCGTGGTGCTCTCGTTCGTGCTCGCCGGCGTCGCGGCCGGGCTCTCCGCGCTCTGCTACGCCGAGATGGCCTCGGCCGTCCCGGTGTCGGGCAGCACCTACTCCTACGCCTACGCCACGCTCGGCGAGGTGGTGGCGATGGGCGTCGCCGCCTGCCTGCTGCTGGAGTACGGCGTCTCCGCGGCCGCCGTCGCGGTCGGCTGGAGCGGCTACCTGAACGAGGCGCTGGTCAACATCACCGGCATCGAGCTGCCGCAGGCGATCCTGGCCGCACCCTGGGACGACGATCCCGGCGTGGTCAACCTGCCGGCCGTCGTCCTGGTCGGGCTGTGCATGGTGCTGCTGATCCGCGGGGCCAGCGAGTCCGCCCGGCTGAACGCGATCATGGTGGCGATCAAGCTGGCCGTGCTGGCGATGTTCGTGGTCATCGCCTTCACCGCGTTCGACGCCGACAACTTCGCCGACTTCGCACCGTTCGGCACCGCCGGGGTGGCGACCGCCGCCGGGGTCATCTTCTTCTCCTTCATCGGCCTGGACGCCGTGTCCACCGCGGGCGACGAGGTGCGCGACCCGCAGCGCACGATGCCGCGGGCGCTGCTGATCGCGCTCGCCGTCGTGATCACGTTCTACGTGCTGGTCGCGGTCTCCGCGGTCGGCACCCAGCCCTGGCAGGACTTCGAGGGCCAGTCCGAGGCCGGGCTGTCGCAGATCCTGAACAACGTCACCGGCTCCACCGTGTGGGGCACCGTGCTGGCCGTCGGCGCGGTCATCTCGATCTTCTCGGTGACCCTGGTGGTGCTCTACGGGCAGACCCGCATCCTGTTCGCGATGGGCCGCGACGGGATGCTGCCACCGGTGTTCTCCCGGGTCAGCCCGCGGACCCGGACGCCGGTGCAGAACACCGTCATCGTCTGCGCGGTGGTCGCGCTGCTGGCCGCTTTCGTCCCGCTGGACCATCTCGTCGACCTGGTCTCGATCGGCACCCTGACCGCGTTCATCGTGGTCTCGGTCGGCGTCATCGTGCTGCGCCGCCGCGAGCCGGACCTGCCGCGCGGCTTCACCGTGCCCGGCTACCCGGTGGTCCCGGTGCTGTCGGTGCTGGTCTGCGGCTACATCCTGATCAGCCTGCACTGGATCACCTGGCTGGTGTTCGCGGCCTGGGTCGCGCTGTTCCTGCTGCTCTACGCCCTGTACGGACGCCGGCACTCGGCACTGGCCCGGGAGAACGCATGACGGTCGTCGTCGGGTACCTCCCGCACCGCGGCGGGCCCGGGGCGCTCGATCTCGGGCTCCGCCTCGCCCACGCCCGCGGCGAACCGATGCTGGTGGTGACGGTCGTGCCACGGCAGTGGTCCACGCCGTCACCGGCGAAGGTGGACGCCGAGTTCGGCGAGTACGCCCGGCGAGTCGGCGAGGAGGCGACCGCCGCCGCCCGCGCGCACCTCACCGGGACCACCGTGCCCGTCGGCCATCGCGCGGTGCCCGGCCGGTCGGTCGCCTCCACCCTGGTGGACGTGGTGCAGGACGCCGGCGGGACGGTGCTCGTCGTCGGTTCCGCGGCCGGCGGGCCGGACGGCCGGATCGGGCTCGGCACGACCGCGCAGAAGCTGCTGCACGCCGCGCCGGTCGGCGTCGCGCTGGCCCCGCGCGGCGGCGGCTCACCAGGCTCCCCTGATCCCGGTGACGCGCCGTTCGGCCGGCTCACCGTCGCCTTCTCCGACAGCGACTCCTCGGTGCGCACCGTCGCCGCCGCCGCCGGCCTCGCCGCCCGGCTCGGCACCCCGCTGCGGGTGGCGAGCTTCGGCGTCCGCAACGCCACGATGTACCCGCCCGAGGTCGGCCTGCACGCCGAGGACTCGATCCTCGAGTCGTGGGCCGACCAGGCCGCCGAGGCGCAGCACAGGCTGGTCGCCGACGGCACCGTCGACGCCGGCGTGCCGTGCGTGATCGGCACCGGCACCGGCTGGGACGAGGCGGTCGCCGCCGTCGACTGGCGCAGCGACGAGCTGCTCGTCGTGGGATCGTCGGACTCCGGCCCGCTGGCCAGGGTGTTCCTCGGCTCGCGGGCGTCCAGGCTGATCCGGGCCGCACCGGTGCCGGTGCTGGTCCTGCCGCACCTGAGTTCGAGGAGCTGATGCCGGTGTCCGGGTTCGGTGTGCACTCCGAGGTGGGACGGCTGCGGCGCGTCCTGGTCTGCTCGCCCGGCCGGGCACACGAGCGGCTCACCCCGTCCAACTCCGACGCGCTGCTGTTCGACGACGTCATGTGGGTGCAGAACGCCCGGCGCGACCACGCCGCGTTCGTGTCCGCCATGCGCGGGCTCGGCGTCGAGGTGCTGGAGCTGCACGACGTGCTCGCCGAGACCCTCGCCGTGCCCGGCGCGCGGGCCTGGCTGCTCGACCGCAAGATCGTCCCGAACCAGGTCGGGCTCGGGCTGCTCGCCGAGACCAGGGCGTTCCTGGACGGCCTGACCGATCGCGAGCTGGCCGAGTTCCTGATCGGCGGGCTGTCCACCACGGACCTGCCCGGCGACCTCAGCTCGCCGTGGATCGCGCTCGCCGGCGGCACCGGCGGCCCGCCCGAGTACCTGATGCCGCCGCTGCCGAACACCCTCTACACCCGCGACACCACCTGCTGGATCTACGGCGGCGTCACCCTGAACCCGCTGTTCTGGCCGGCCCGGCACGGCGAGACGCTGCTGATGAAGGCCGTCTACACGTTCCACCCGGAGTTCATCGGCGCCCGCGTGTGGTGGGGCGATCCGGAGCTCGGCTGGGGTGCCGCGTCGATCGAGGGCGGCGACGTGATGCCGGTCGGGAACGGCGCCGTCCTGGTCGGGATGGGCGAGCGCACCTCCCGGCAGGCGATCACCCAGCTGGCCGCCGCACTGTTCGACGCGGGCGCGGCCACCCGGGTGGTGGTCGCCGGGATGCCGAAGCTGCGCGCCGCGATGCACCTGGACACCGTGTTCACCTTCGCCGACCGGGACGTCGCCACCGCCTACGGCGGCATCGTCGACGGCATCCGCACCTTCTCGCTGCGCCCCGGCGACCGCGGGCCGGAGGCGACCGAGGAGAAGGAGCCGTTCGTCGACGTCGTCGCCGACGCGCTCGGCCTGCCCGAGCTGCGGGTACTGCCCACCGGCGGCGACATGTACGCCAGCGAGCGCCAGCAGTGGGACTCCGGCAACAACGTGGTCGCCGTCGAGCCGGGCGTGGTGTTCGCCTACGACCGCAACACCCAGACCAACGAGATCCTGCGCCGGGCCGGGGTCACCGTCCACACCATCGTCGGGTCCGAGCTGGGCCGCGGCCGCGGCGGTGGGCACTGCATGACCTGCCCGCTGCTGCGCGATCCGGTGCGGTACTGAGCAGTCCGGACTATCCGTCGATCAAGTGCGCGAACGCCGCCAGGTTCGCGGTCGACTCGCCGTGCTCGCTGCGCCAGGCGTACTCGCGCCGGATCGAGGAGGCGAACCCCAGCTCCAGGAAGGTGTTGAAGTCGCCGTCAGCGGCCTGCAGCACCTGGCCGAGCACCCGGTCGATCTCGTCGGCGGTGATCGCGTGCAGCGGCAGCCTGCCGACCAGGTGGATGTCGCCGGCCCGGTCCAGGCAGTAGTGCACGCCGTAGAGCCGGGCGTTGCGCAGCAGCATGAACCGGTAAACGCCCTCGGCGTTCTCGTCAGGACGACGACAGACGAACGCCTGCACCCCGACGGTCTGCTCGCGCACCAGCAGCCAGGTCTGGGTCTGCAGCCGGGCCTCGCCGGGCAGCGTCACCAGCCACTGCCCGGGCCCGCGGTGGACGTGCTCGACGCCCATCCCGGCCAGCGCGTCGGCCACCACCGGATCGAGATCGGTCATCGCCTGCCCCCCTCCCGCACCTGGAACTCGGCGCGGGCCTCGTCGTAGGCGCCCAGCAGGGCCTCGGTCGTGCGGTCCCAGGAGAACCGGCGGGCGTGCCCGGCCGCGACGTCCGCCATCCGCTCGCGGCGGGCCCGGTCCAGGGCCAGCTCGCCGAGCGCGTCGGCCCAGTCGGAGATGTCGTGCCCGCTGACCAGCAGCCCGGACCGGCCCTCGGCGACGGCCACCGGCAGCCCGCCCACCCGGGTCGCGACCACCGGCGTGCCGCAGGCCTGCGCCTCCAGCGCGACCAGCCCGAACGACTCGTTGTAGCTGGGCACCGCCACCACGTCCGCGGCCCGGTAGACGGTGACCAGCTCCTCGCCGCCGCGCGGCGGCAGGAACCGGACGACGTCGGTCACGCCCAGCTCGGCGGCCAGCTCCTGCAGCGACGTCGGCTCGGCCAGGCCCGACCCGGACGGCCCGCCCGCGACCAGCACCACCAGCCGGTCCCGCAGCGACGGGGTCCGCGCGAGCAGCTCGGCGGCGGTCCGCAGCAGCACGTCCGGCGCCTTGAGCCGCTGGATCCGGCCGACGAACGCGAGCACCACGGCGTCCGCCGGGAGGTCCAGCGCGGCCCGGGCGGCGGCCCGGTCGCCCGGCCGGAACCGGTCGGTGTCGACGCCCGGCGGGATCGTGACGGTGCGCCGCGGATCGGCGTCGTAGAGGTCGATCAGCTGCTTGGCCTCGATCTCGGTGTTCGCGACCAGCCGGTCCGCCTCGGCGACGACCTGGTCCTCGCCGATCAGCCGGACCCGCGGCTCGGGGGTGTCCCCGGCGGCCAGCGCGGCGTTCTTCACCTTCGCGAGGGTGTGCGCGGTGTGCACCAGCGGCACCCCCCACCGGTCCCGGGCCAGCCACCCGACCTGGCCGGAGAGCCAGTAGTGCGAGTGCACGACGTCGTACCAGCCGGGATCGTGCCGGGCCTCGGCCCGCAGCACGCCCGCGGTGAACGCGCACAGCTGGGCGGGCAGGTCGTCCTTGCCGAGCCCCTCGAACGGACCCGCGGCGACGAACCGGACGGTCGCACCAGGGGCGAGCTCGACCGTCGGCGGCTGCTCCGACGACGTCGCGCGGGTGAAGATCTCCACCTCGACCCCGCGCCGGGCCATCCGGATCGCGGTCTGCGCGACGTAGACGTTCATGCCGCCTGCGTCGCCGGTGCCGGGCTGCTCGGTCGGGGAGGTGTGTACCGAGAGCACCGCGACCCGGCGCGGAAGCTCTGACGTCACGGCATCATCCTGACACGCCGCCGCTCGGCGAGCGCGGCCACCAGCGCCCGCAGCGGGTCCGACGCGTGCCACCCGCCGTCCGGCCCCGGCCAGGCCGGGACGATGACCGCGCCGCCGCCGTCCAGATCGACGACCAGCCGGTCGTGCCGCCGCAGCTCCCCGTCCGGCGGGTCGGCGCCGATCGCCCGGCAGGCCAGCACGATCTCGGCGTCCTCGGTCCAGCCGAGCGGCTCGCCCGCGCCGCGGACGGTGCCGGTCACCCGGGCCGAGGCGGCCGGCAGGTCGAGCAGCTCGGCGAGCGCGTCCGGGTCGTCGCCGCCGGGGACGGCCGGGACGTCGCCGAGCGCGGGCAGCACCCACGGCGTGTCCGCGACGACCGCGCGATCGGCCGGGACGACCGCGCCGGTCAGCGTCCGGACCTGATCGGGCGGGTCCAGATCGTCGAGCTCGAACACACCGGCGCGCAGCGCCGCGGCCAGCGCGGTGTGCACGATCCCGGCGACGTCGCCGGTGACCGGGCGGGCCGGGTCGGCGAGCCGGTCCAGCAGCTCCACCGCCTCGTCGGGGCCGCCGATCACGATCCCGGCCCGGACGCCGATCGCGGTGAGGACGGCGTCGTCGGCCGGACCGCCGAGACCGTCCAGCGGCGGGAGCGGATCGTAGAGACCGGCCAGCGTGGACGCCGAGGGCAGCCGCCAGGTCGACGGCAGCCGCCCGCCGATCCGCACGTGCCGGGACAGCCACCACGCGGTGTACCCGGTGAGCATCGCGGCCCGGGTGTCCCGGTCGGCGGCGAGCAGGGCCAGTGCGGCCGGCCAGGCGTCGTCGTCGACGAGATCGAGATCCCGGACGGCGGGGCCCACTGCCCCGCCGGCCCCGCCGCCGTCGTAGCGGTCGGCGTCGTAGCGGTCGGCGTCGTAGCGGTCGGCGTCGTGCAGCACCTCCGGATCGAACTCGGCCACCGCGAACCGGTCCAGCACGCCGGCCGCGACCAGCGCGTCCCGGCCGGCGTCCAGCCAGCGGGCGTCCAGGATCCCGACCGGGGCGTCCGGGTCGAGCAGGGCGCGCAGCGGCGCGTCGGGGAGCACCAGCTCGTCGGCCCGGGCCGGGGCGCCGTCGTCGGCGGTGAGGGCGAGCGCGCCGAACCGCGGATCGCGCGCCGCGGACGGCGTGTCCAGCAGCGCGAGCACCGCCCGGGCCAGCGGCTCGGTGTCCAGGCCGGCCTCGGCGTCGTCGACCGAGCGCTCGACGGCGTCGAGCAACGCGGGCGCGGCCAGCAGCGTCTCGGCGTCGGCGTCGGCGGCGCCGAGCCTGCGCAGCAGCGGGTGCGCGGCATCGGGATGGGCGATCCGCAGCTCCGGCAGCTCCGGGGTGGCGGCGTCGGCCAGCAGCACCGACGCCGGGCCGGGCACCAGGCGACCGTCGGCCAGCGGGACCGGCAGCGCGCCCAGCTCCGCGGAGAGGCCGGGGATCCGGTCGACGGCCGGGGCGAGCGCCGCGTAGAGCTCCCGCCACCAGGCCGGCGCCGTGTCGATCCCGGTCAGCCGCTCGGCCAGGCCCGCCGGGCCCAGCCGGTCGACGTGCAGGCCGGGCGGCGGGACGACGCCGGAGGCGACCAGCCGGTCGAACGCCGGACCGGCGGCGGCGAGCAGCTCCGGCAGGCCGGCCGGGGTGTCGCCGCCGAGATCGAGGTACTCGGCGCGGTCCGGGGCGAGCGCCCCGCCACCGGCCGCCGCGGGCAGCCACGGCGTGGAGCCGAGCTCGGCGTCGATCGCGGTGCGCAGCAGCCCGTCCAGCGGGGAGCGCGGGAAGCCCGGCTCGGGCACCAGGGCCGTCCGGAACTCCGGCCCGACCGCACCGACGAGCTCGGCGTAGGCCCGGGCGGCCTGCCCGACGAGCTCGCCGGTGGCCGGGTCGTCGGCGCGGATCCGACGGCGGTCCGGGTCCAGCGGGAACGGCGCGAGCAACCGGGCCGGCAGCGACAGCTGCTCCGCACTGGGGGTGGGGGCGTGCAGCACCTCGCCGGCGTCCGGCGGGTACGGGACCGGGCGGCCGTCGTCGTACGGGAGGGCCCAGCGCGCCGGATCACCGGCGAGCAGCAGCTCGCGGTCACCGATCCGGACCCGCCCGGCGCCGCGCTCGGTGCGGATCAGCGTGGTGTCCCCGGCGACCACCTCACCCAGCGCGGGCAGCGCGAGCATCAGATCGGCCGCGAGCCCGGCGAGCTCGGCGAGCAGCGTCGCAGGATCGGCGGCGTCGGGCCGCAGCCGGACCTCGGTGGCATAGCCGACCGGCGGTGGCTCCTCGTCCGTGGGCCAGCACAGCCGCAGCACCGGCACCCGCGGATCGCGGGCCAGCTCGTCGGCCGCGGCACCGCCCAGCGCCGCCACCTCGGCGGCCGTGCGCTGCGCGGAGAACGCGACCCCGCCGTCCGCGGTGACCAGCCGCGGCTGCGCGCAGATCGCGGACACCGCGGCGAACCCGACGCCAAACCGGCCGGTCGCGCCCGCGGCGTCGCGCTTCGCCGACGCGCGCAGCGCCGCCAGCGCGGCGACCCCGGCGGCGTCCAGCGGGGCACCGGTGTTCGCGATCCGCAGCTCGCCGTCGTGCACCCGGGCGAGCACCCGGCCCGGCACCCCGGCGGCGACGGCCGCATCCGAGGCGTTCTGCAGCAGCTCGGCGGCCCAGGTCCGGGCGTACCCGCCGCGGCGCAGGTCGTCCTCGGCGTTGACGTCCTCCCGGAACCGGGTCGGCGACGACGACCACGCCGCGAGCACCCCGGTCCGCAGCGCCGCGGTGCCGAACGGGTCGGCGGGAGGTCCGCTCAGTGGGAACCGACCGGTTCGAGGTCCACACCGTCGTCGTAGACCAGGGCCGAGACGTACACCGGAGACCCGGCCGGCTCGGTCACCGACGAGTGCGCGCCGCAGCCGAAACCGACCGCGACGACCTGCCCGTCCGCCGGGGCCGAGCCGTTGGCGCACACGCCGAACACCCCGCGCAGCGAACCGGCGATCGGCAGCATGAACCCGCAGGTCCCGCAGGACGCGGGCGCCGCCTTGGCCAGGTCGGCGGCCGGGCCGCGCTCGCCGTGCTGCCAGCGCTCGGCGGCCGCGGCGCGGCCGTCCGCGGACAGCACCCGCTCCCGGCCGAGCCCGACCTCGTGGGCCAGCTCCTCGAACGCCGGATCGCCGCTGTCGACGTAGCCGGGCACCAGCCGCGGGTCGTCGGCCGGCGGCGGCAGCAGGTCGCCCGGCTTGAGATCGCCGGGCCGGACCCGCTGGTCCCACGGCACCCAGCTGGGCGCGACGATGGCGGTGTCACCGGGCAGCAGCACCGACTCCGAGACCGTCGCCGGCTCGTGCGGCCCGGCACTGGCGACCGTGACGGCCCAGCGCCAGCCGCGGTAGCCGGGCAGCTCCGCGACGAACGAGTGCGTCACCGAGCCGTCGTCCTCGGCGGCGGCGCCAAGGTGCAGGCCCACCGCGGCGACGGCGTCCGCGCGGCCCAGCTCGTAGGCCGCCTCCTCGACGGCGGCGGCCCGGGCGACCTCGACGGCGTCGAACAGCTCCCGCGGCGCGACCCGCGCCTCCGGCGCTGCAAGCGGTGCAGGCGCCTCCGGCGCTGCAAGCGGTGCAGGCGCCTCCGGCTCTGCAAGCGGTGCAGGCGCCTCCGGCTCTGCAAGCGGTGCAGGCGCCTCCGGCGCTGCACCCGGTGCGGGCGCCTCCGGCACCGTGGCCCCCTCGGGGTGGGAGGTGTCGTCACCAGCAGTCACCTCACCAGTGTGCCACCCGGCTCCGGGCATCCTGGGCCGGTGCCCGTTGCGCTGCTGCTCCCCCTCGTCCTCGTGCTCGCGGCGTGCGGCGCCGCCGCACCGGCACCCGGATCCGCACCGGTGGTCCGCCCGGAGGTGCTGGCCGAGATCCCGCACGACCCGACGGCGTTCACCCAGGGCCTGGAGCTGCACGACGGCGTCCTCTACGAGGGCACCGGCCGGGTCGGCGAGTCCGAGATCCGGGCCCTGGACCCGGACACCGGGGCGCTGCGCGCGGCCACCCCGCTGCCGCCCTCCTACTTCGGCGAGGGGATCACCGCCGTCGGGGACGCGATCTGGCAGCTCACCTGGCGCGACGGCGTCGCCCTGGAGTGGGACCGGGACACCCTGGCGCTGCGCCGCGAGGTCCCGGTCGACGGCGAGGGCTGGGGCCTGTGCCTGGCAGACGACGGCCGCGTCGTCCGCTCCGACGGCACCGACCGGCTGCGCTTCCACGATCCGGACGACCTCGCCGAGACCGGCTCGGTCGCCGTCACCCGGGACGGCTCGCCGCAGCAGCAGCTCAACGAGCTGGAGTGCGTCGGCGACCGGGTGTGGGCGAACGTGTGGCAGAGCGACGAGATCGTCCGGATCGACCCGGCCACCGGCACGGTGGACCTGGTGGTGGACGCCTCCGGGCTGCTCGACCGGGCCCGCGGCCGGGACGCCGACGTGCTGAACGGGATCGCGCACGTCGCCGGGGACGAGTACCTGATCACCGGGAAGCTGTGGCCCGCGACGTTCCGGGTGCGGCTGGCGCCGCCGGCCTGAGCCCGGTGCGTCCGGCCGGGTGACGGCGCGCCGGGACCGCCCGGGGACGGCGAAACCGTCGGTGCCGCGGCGCACAATGGGGCCATGGCCCCGAACCCGTTCCGGCGCCGCCGCGACCGCACCGCGGGTCCCGACAGCTCCGGCGGGCGCACCGGGCGGGTCGCGCGGCCGGATCCGCGCACCACGCCGATCGCCTCGGACCCGTCGCTGCGCGAACCGGCCGGCGACGCCCGCACCGGCCCGCGGAAGCTGACCGTCACCCGGGTCGCGGTGCACCGCACCCGGGAGCTGACCGGGCGCGCCGTGGGCCTGTTCCGCCGGGCCGCCACCGCGGACGGCGCCGACGGCTCCGGGCTGACCGCGCTGACCTACGCCACGATGTTCACCTACGCGCTCGACGCGGCGGTCGCCGTGGCGCTGGCGAACACCCTGTTCTTCGCGGCGGCGACCGCCGAGTCGACCGCCAACGTCGCGCTCTACCTGGCGATCACGGTCGCCCCGTTCGCGCTGGTCGCGCCGGTGATCGGGCCGATGCTGGACCGCCTGCAGCGGGGCAGGCGGATCGCGATGGCCGTGTCCTGCGCCGGGCGGGCGGTGCTCGCCGTGGTGCTGGTGTTCCACCTGGACACCTGGGTGCTGTACCCGGCGGCGCTCGGGATCCTGGTGCTGAGCAAGTCGTTCCTGGTGCTGAAGGCCGCGGTGACCCCGCGGGTGCTGCCGTCGTCGATCACCCTGGCCACCACGAACTCCCGGCTCACCACGTTCGGGATGGCCGCGGGCGGCGTGGCCGGCGCGGTGGCCGCCGGTGCCGCCTGGGCGTTCGGCTCACCGGGCGCACTGTGGTGGACGGCGGCGCTCGGCGTCGCCGGCGCGGTGCTGTGCCTGCGCATCCCGCGCCGGGTGGAGTCGACCGCGGGCGAGGTCCCGGCAGCGGTGCCGGCCGCCCGGCCCGGGACCCGGCGCGCCAGGGTGCCGGCGACCCGCTCGGTGCTGGTGGCCCTGTGGGGCACCAGCACGGTCCGGGTGCTGACCGGCTTCCTGACGTTGTTCGTCGCGTTCGTCGTCAAGGCGGGCACCGAGCAGGCCGGCGGCGACCCGGCCCGGCAGGTGATCGTGATCGGCGTGGTCGGCGCGGCCGCGGGCACCGGCCTGTTCCTCGGCAACGCGGTCGGTGCGCGCAGCCGGTTCGGCCGGGTCGAGCCGGTGGTGCTCGCCGCGGCCGGCGCGGCCGTGCTGGCCGCGGCCGGCGCGGCGCTGGTGCCCGGGGTCCCGGCGGCGGTCGTCGTCGCGCTGATCGCATCCACGGCGAGCGCGCTGGCGAAGGTCTGCCTGGACGCGGTGATCCAGCGCGACCTGCCCGAGCACGCCAGGGCGTCCGCGTTCGGCCGGTCCGAGACGGTGCTGCAGCTGGCCTGGGTGCTGGGCGGCGCGATCGGCGTGCTGGCCCCGCACGACACCTTCCGGACCGGTTTCGTGATCGCCGCCTGCGTGATCGCGGTGTTCGCGCTGCAGGCGGCGATGGTCCGCCGCGGCAGCACCCTGGTCCCCGGCCTGGCGCCGCGCGCGGCGCCACCGGCCGCCGCTGCGGTGCGCTGACGTCGCGGATCGGGCGCCCGGCCGCGGTACGTAGGCTGGCCGCCGTGATCACCCGATCCCGCCGGTCCGGCCGCGCGCTCGCCGGGCTGCTCGCCGTCGCCACCGTCCTGCTCGCCGGCTGCGGGACGTCGCGGCCCACCGTCACGTTCGACGTCGACGGCACCTCGCTCACCGCCGCGCCGACCCAGTTCTGCGACAACCGGATGGAGAACTGCTCGGACGAGCCGAACTCTCGGGTCACCGCGGACGTGCCGCCCGGCACCCCGATCCGGATCACCGTGCCGGAGGAGGTCTCGGAGGGCCCGTGGCAGGTCGCCTACGCCTTCACCCGCGGCGACGACCCGGCCCCGATCGAGCAGCGCAGCGACATCGCCACCCCGGGCAGCCGCGGCGAGTACACGCTGATCCTTCCCTCCGAGACCGACCGGCTGGTCACCGCGCAGGTGCAGCTGTTCGGCGCGGCGCCGGCGATCGACCCGGAGACCGAGGAGCTGGAGTTCCCGGTCCGGGCGACCTGGGTGCTGGTCGGGGAGCAGCCGGCGGGCTGAGGGGCCTCGGGCGACGCCGGTCGTGAATCCCCTCAGCGCCCGGCGTGCGCCCGCCCGCCCACCAGCAGCCGGGCCAGCGCCGCGTCCGACGCGTCCAGCGCCTCCCGGTCCCAGGTCGACGAGCTGACCATCAGCTCGTCCGCGCCGGTCCGGGCCACCAGGTCGTCGAGCAGCTCCGCGACGGTGTCGGGATCCCCGGCCAGGGTCCGGGCCAGCGACCGGGCGACGGTGTCCCGCTGCCGCGCGGTGGTCCGGCGGCCCGGGTCGGGCGGCTCCAGCGGCGGGAACTCGCCGGTGGTGCGGGCGGCGGCGAGCGCCCACGCCTCGGACAGCGCGAGATCGGGGTGCCCGACCAGGATGTCGGCCGAGACGACCAGGTGCGCGGCGTCGCCGGCCCGCTCGCGGTAGCCCTCCAGCGCGGCGCGGTCGTCGAGCACCGGCCCGCCGACGACGGCCGGCAGCCCCAGCTCCCCGGCGAGCCGCAGTCCGGCGCCGGTCGCCAGCAGGAACAGCGGGACCGACCGTTCCGGACGCGGCCGGACGGTGACCGGGCCGGTGCCGTCCAGGAACGAGCGCAGCTCGGCGAGCTCGGCCCGGAAGGTGTCGTCGTCGGCGGCCGCGGCGCGCAGCGCACGCCGGACCGGCTCGGTGAAGCCGGGTGACCGTCCGATGCCGAGATCGATCCGGCCCGGGTAGAGCGCGGCGAGCATCGCGACCTGCTCGGCGACCACGATCGGCTGGTGGTTGGGCAGCATGATGCCGCCGGAGCCGACCCGGATCCGGTCGGTCGCCGCGGCCACCGCCGCCATCAGCACCGGCGGGCTGCCGGACGCGATCCCGGGCACCGCGTGGTGCTCTGCCACCCAGAACCGGTGGTAGCCGAGCTGCTCGACGCGCCGGGCCCGGGCCACGGTGTGCCGCAGCGCGGCCGAGTCGGGCTCGCCGGCCCGGGTCCGCGAACGATCCAGCAACGACAGGCGCACGCCTGCCGGAACGCCGCGCCGGCGCCCGGCATTTCCGGGCGCCCGGCGGGCGTCAGCCGTCCAGGTCGCGGGCGACCGCGCGGACCACCTCGGCGGCCAGCTTGCAGGTCTTGCGGTCGGGATAGCGGCCGTGCCGCAACGCGGGCTGGATCTTGTTGTCCAGCAGCCGCATCATGTCCTCGATCAGGCCGTGCAGCTCCTCCGCGGGGCGCCGGGTGTTCTCGACGGCGGACGGCTGCTTCTCGACCAGCCGAACCGACAGCGCCTGTGGCCCGCGCCGCCCCTCGGCCATACCGAACTCGACACGCTGACCGGACTTGAGCGCCTCCACCCCCGCCGGCAGTGCCGCCTTGCGGACGTAGACGTCCTCGCCGCCGTCCTGCGAGAGGAAGCCGAAGCCCTTCTCCGCGTCGTACCACTTCACCCTGCCGGTGGGCACCGTGCTCCTCGATTCACTGCGATTGCTGCGTGCACGACGAACGCGCCCGGATGGACCGTGACAAACCGTGCTCGGGTCACCCGGACGCGTCAGGTGCCCATCGTACCGTCCGCGGACGGCCGGAGTCAGGCGTTTCGGACGCCGGCCGCGGCCTCCAGGTCGAGCAGGCCGACCGAGCGCTCGCGCATCTCGACCTTGCGGACCTTGCCGGTGACCGTCATCGGGAACTCCTCGACGACGAGCACGTAGCGCGGGATCTTGTAGTGCGCGAGCCTGCCGGTGGCGAACTCCTTCAGCGTGTCCGCGGTCAGCTCGGCCGCGCCCTCGCGCAGGATCACCCAGGCGCACAGCTCCTCGCCGTAGCGCTCGTCCGGAACACCGATGACCTGGGCGTCGACCACGTCGGGATGGGTGTAGAGGAACTCCTCGATCTCCCGCGGGTACACGTTCTCGCCGCCCCGGATGACCATGTCCTTGATCCGGCCGGTGATGTTGAGGTAGCCGTCGTCGTCCATCACGGCGAGATCGCCGGTGTGCATCCAGCGGGCCGCGTCGATCGACTCGGCGGTCTTGTCCGGCTGGTTCCAGTAGCCCAGCATCACCGAGTAGCCGCGGGTGCACAGCTCCCCGGCCTCGCCGCGCGGCACGGTCTTCCCGGTCTCCGGGTCGACGACCTTGATCTCCAGGTGCGGGTGCACCCGGCCGACGGTGGAGACCCGGCGGTCCAGCGAGTCGTCCGCGCGGGTCTGGGTGGACACCGGCGACGTCTCGGTCATGCCGTAGCAGATCGTCACCTCGCCCATCCCCATCCGCTCGACGACCTGCTTCATCACCTCGACCGGGCACGGCGAGCCGGCCATGATCCCGGTGCGCAGGCTGGACAGGTCGAACGACTCGAAGTCGGGATCGTTGAGCTCGGCGATGAACATCGTCGGGACCCCGTAGAGCGAGGTGCAGCGCTCCTGCTCGACGGCCCGCAGGGTCGCCTTGGGATCGAAGCCCTGGGCCGGGATGACCATCGTCGCGCCGTTGGTGGTGCAGCCGAGGTTGCCCATCACCATGCCGAAGCAGTGGTAGAACGGCACCGGGATGCAGACCCGGTCGGCCTCGGTGTACCCGCACAGCTTCCCGACGTAGTAGCCGTTGTTCAGGATGTTGTGGTGCGACAGCGTCGCGCCCTTCGGGAATCCGGTGGTCCCCGAGGTGTACTGGATGTTGATCGGGTCGTCCGCGCCGAGCGACGACTGCACCTGCGCCAGCCGGACCCGGTCCGGCGCCGCGCCGCCGTCGGCCAGCGCGGTCCACTCGTCCGACCCGACGATCACGACCCGCTCCAGCTCCGGGCAGTTCGGCCGGACCTCGGCGATCATCTTCTCGTAGTTCGACGTCTTGAACTCCGACGCCGACACCAGGGTGGAGATCCCGGCCTGCTTGAGCACGAACTCCAGCTCGTGCGTCCGGTAGGACGGGTTGATGTTGACCAGGACGACGCCGATCTTCGCGGTGGCGTACTGGACGAGTGTCCACTCGGCGGTGTTCGGCGACCAGATCCCGAGCCGGTCCCCGGTCGCCACCCCGGCCGCGAGCAGGCCGCAGGCGAGCTTGTCGACGGCCTCGCGGAGCTGGGTGTAGGTCCAGCGGCGGCCGGTGGGCACGTCGACCAGCGCGTCGTTGTCGCCGAACGCGGCGGCGGTCCGGTCGAAGTTGTCGCCGATCGTGTCGCCGAGCAGCGGGGTGTCCGAGACCCCGGACGCGTACGACGGGACGGCGGGGGCTCCGGCGGCGGTGGAGGTCACGGCGATGTTCTCCTCGGCAGTGCTGGTGACGACGCCGGGTGCGGCGCAGTTCGGCGCGGTGCGGCGCCCGGAGGCGGCCGTCACATCCTGTCCCCGGAACCGGGCCGCTGCCAACACCCGGCTACCCACGTAAGGAGTGCACCCGAGGTTCAGGAGGACAGCCTGCGCCCGGCGCGCCGGCCCGACTCGGCCACCCGGGCGGCGCCCCGGCGGGCCCCGCGGGCGGCCCGGCGCAGCGGCCGCGGGGACGGCTCCGGCCACGGCCCGACCGGGACGAGCACGCGCTCGGCCGGGTCGAACCCGGCCGGGTAGCCGGGCTCCCGCCAGGTCCCGGCGGGCGCCTGCGGCGGCAGCCACTCCGGGCGCCACATCCCGAGCGCCAGGTCCAGGTCCTCCAGCCGGGGCCGCAGCTCGTCGGTCAGCTCGGTCCGCAGGTGCTCCGCCCACAACCGGACCCGCAGGTCGCGCACCTGGTCCCCGGTCGTCACCAGCGCCGCGCTCAGCTCGGTGTCGGTGCCGCGCATCGAGCGGGAGAAGAAGTTGGCCGACCCGACGGCGGCGTACACGTCGTCGACCAGCATCACCTTGGTGTGCACGGTGAGCCCCTCGATCCGGTGCATGATCACGTTCCCGCGGTCGGCCGGCGCCAGCTGGTCGATGACCCCGCGCTGCACGTCCCCGGTGACCCGGCGGCGGAACGTGTTGATCCCGGCGTCGGCCGGGTCCCGGCGGCCGGAGCAGACCAGCACGATCCGCACGCCGCGGGCGGCGGCGTTGCGCAGCAGGCCGTAGAGCCGGAACGCCCGCCGGCCGCCCGGCACCTCGAAGAAGTACTGGTCCTCCAGGTAGATGTAGTGCCGGGCGCCGCGGATCGCCGCGGAGAGCCCGTGGAACACCTCCTGCACGCCGTGCCGCGGCAGCACCGTCCAGTGCCGGCGGTAGAGCGTGCCGAAGTGGTCGATCTTCCACGGCCGCAGCGAGCGCAGGACCTGCACCGCGGTGCCGGGGGCGGACCGGGCCGGGGTCGGCGGCGACGGCGGCAGCGGCGGCGCGAACGGCTCCGGGTTCATCGGCTCCCAGCGCGCCGGCGGGCGGTAGAACGACCGCGGCGGCAGCGTCGCGGCCTCCGCCCAGCGGGCCCGGTACACCTCCCACACCCGGCCGGCGGCCGGGCCGCGCAGCCGGACGGCGCCGTCGTGCCAGCCCCAGCGCTCGTCGCCGATCGAGAGCCGGTCGTGCGGCTCGGCGTCGAACCGGTTCGCCGACAGGTCGAGACCGCCGACGAACGCGGTCAGCGTGCCCCCGACGTGCACCAGCACGATCTTCTGGTGGTGGCAGCCGATGCCGGAGCCGGACCAGTCGAGCAGCACCCGGCCGCGCAGCGACGGCCGCCGGCGCAGCTCCAGCGCGGCGAACGCGTTCGCCCGGAACGGCCTGATCGCGACCCCCGGCACCGACCCGGAGTACACCGCTGCGGTGAGCAGCACCCGCACGTCCACGCCGTCGTCGGCGAGCCGGGCCAGCCGGTCGGCGAGCGCCTCGTAGTCGTCGTCGCCGGGCTCGGCGCCGGTGAGGTCCATGTCCGGCTGCAGGTTCAGTCCGGTGATCAGCACCGAGTCGCCGGGGCCCGCCCGGTCGAACAGCCCGCACAGCTGGGCGAAGTAGTCGACGCCGTCGACGATCGCCCGCCACTCGGTGTCCTCCCGGAACGTCGGGCAGTCCGCGGTGCCGGGGGCCAGGTAGCCGGCCTCCAGTGCGGGCAGGTCCGCCGGGATGTCGTGCTGTCCGGGCATGACCGGAACGGTAGACGGCCGCCGGCTCAGAGGCCGCCGGACTGCAGCAGCCGGTTCGGCGTGTTGCCGGTGGAGCCGCCGTCGATCCGGCCGCCGACCGCATTGTCGATGATCCATTGCTTGACGGCGGGGCTGGGCCGGTCCCCCTGCGCCTGCTTGTACAGCGCCGCGACGCCGGCCGCGAACGGCGCGGCCATCGACGTCCCGCTGTAGGACGCGGTGCCCCCGCCGGGCACCGGCGCCACGATCCGGGTGCCCGGCGCGTAGAGCGACACGCAGCGCCCGGTCGAGGAGTTCGACGCCCGCCGGTCCTCGATCGTCGAGTTCGCCACCACCAGCACGCCGTCCACCGCCCGCGGCAGCGCGGTGCAGTCGTCGCCGCCGGTGTTGCCGGCCGACGACGCGGCGAACACCCCGGCGTCGAGCATCCGCTGCACCGCCTGGCGCAGCATCGGCGAGCTGCCGTAGCTCCAGGACATGACCGCGACCGACGGGCCGCGCTTGTTCTGCACCACCCAGTCCAGCCCGGCCAGCAGCGACGACAGCGTGCCGGTGCCGTTGCAGTCGAGCACCTTCACGCCGCGCACGTTCGCCCCGGGGGCCACGCCGTAGCTGTTCGACGCGGCGATGCCGGAGACGACGGTGCCGTGCCCGTCGCAGTCCTCGTCGCGGTCGTCGATCGTGTTGACCTCGAGCCGGGCCCGGCCGCCGAACTCCGGATGCCGCGCGTCCACCCCGGTGTCGAGCACGAAGACGTCCACCCCGGCGCCGGACGCGGTGCGCCGGTACTGCCCGTCCAGCGGCAGATCGGGCTGGTCGATCCGGTCGAGGCCCCAGTTCCCGGGCGCCTGCTCGGCGGTGGCTGTGCCGTCCGGGTCGTCCGGGTCCAGCGGGGCGCCCTGGTGGGCGGCCTGCGGGTCCAGCGGGGTGACGGTGCGGTCCTCCTCGACCCCGACGACGCCCGGCCGGTCACGCAGCTCGGCCGCCTGCGCCGGGTCGAGCGGGGCGGCGAACCCGTGCAGCACCGTGTCGAAGGTGACGCTCGGCTCCGCGCCGACCGCCTCCACCGCGGCCCGGGTCTGGCCGGCCGTCGCGGTCTGCACCAGGTACCCGGTGACCGCCCCGACGGCAGTGCTGTTGGCGGAGCCGGAGGTGTCCGGCGCGGCCGACGCGACCGGCGCGAGGAGAACACCGAGCGCGACGGTCATCGCACCAGCTGTGACCGCGACAGCGGCTCGGGAACGGTGGAGGCTCACGGAAAGCGACGATATGCGCGCGTTGCCGGTGGGGCGAGAGACACGATGGTGGCCCGGGTGAATCGTGTGACTCGTGGGGTGACGGATGTGTAGCCGCCGGATCAGCCCAGGCGCCCGTGCACCGCTACCTCCGCGGCCTTCACCGCGAACCACAGCTCGTGCCCCGGCTCCACCCCCAGCTCGGCGACCGCGGCCGGGGTGACGTCGGCGGCCAGCCCGTCCACCCAGTCCGGCCCGCCGTCGGGGGCGCCCGCCCGCAGTCGCACGGTGTCGCCGCGCGGCTCCAGCGCCGCCACCCGGACCCGGAAGACGTTGCGCGGGCTGCCCTCCGGCCGGCGCGCGTGCACCGACACCGCGGCGGGCGGGAACACCGCGACCGCAGGCTCGCCGATCGCGACCTCGATCGCGTGCCCGTGCAGCTCCACGCCGTCGTCGGTGCGCAGGCCGGCGCCGTCCGCGGTGCCGGGCACCAGGTCCAGGCCGGCGATCCGGGCCGAGAACGCGCTGCGCGGGCGGGCCAGCACCTCCCGGGCCGGGCCCTGCTCGACGATCCGGCCCGCCTCCAGCACGACGACCCGGTCGGCCAGCACCAGCGCGTCCAGCGCGTCGTGGGTGACCAGCAGCGCGGTCTGCCCGCCGTCGGCGATCACCCGGCGGAGCAGCGAGCGCATCGCCGGGGCGGCGTCGACGTCCAGCGCGGCGAGCGGCTCGTCGAGCAGCAGCAGGCCCGGCCGCGGGGCCAGCGCCCTGGCCAGCGCGACCCGCTGCTGCTGACCGCCGGACAGCTGCGCCGGGCGGCGGCCGGCGAGCTGCTCGACACCGACCGCGGCCAGCAGCCCGCGGGCCCGCTCGTCCGCCTCGGCCCGCGGCATCCCGTGCGCCCGCGGGCCGAACGCCACGTTCGCCAGCGCGGACAGGTGCGGGAACAGCAGCGGCTCCTGGGCGAGCAGACCCACCCCGCGCCGGTACGGCGGGACGAACCCGCCGGTCCCGGTGTCCAGCAGGGTCCGGCCGCCGACCGTCAACCGGCCGTGGTCGGGCCGCAGCAACCCGGACAGGACGCCGAGCAGGGTCGACTTCCCGGCCCCGTTCGGCCCGAGCACGGCCAGCACCTCCCCGTCGGCGACGGCGAGCTCCAGGTCGAGGGCGAACCCGTCGCGCTCCAGCCGGACGGCCAGCTCGACGCCGCTCATCCGCGGCCGTCCATCCCGCGCGGGCGGCCGACGACGATCACGACCAGCGACACCACGACGAGCAGCAGCGACAGCGCGACCGCGCCCGCGACGTCGGTCTCGCCCTGCAGGTAGACCAGCAGCGGCAGGGTCCGGGTGGTGCCCTCCAGGCTCCCGGCGAACGCGATCGTGGCGCCGAACTCGCCCATGCAGCGGGCGAACGCGAGCACCAGCCCGGACGCCAGGCCGGGCAGCACCAGCGGCACCGTCACCCGGCGGAAGGCGAGCCCGGGGGACGCACCCAGGGTCGCCGCCGTCGCCTCGTAGCGCTCCCCCGCCGTCCGCAGCGCACCCTCCAGCGAGACGATCAGGAACGGCATCGCCACGAACGTCTGGGCCAGGATCACCGCCACCGTGGTGAACGGGATGAAGATCCCGAACGCGGCGTCCAGTCCCTGCCCGACCAGGCCGTTCGCGCCGAGCAGGAACAGCAGGGCGAGTCCGCCGACGACCGGCGGCAGCACCAGCGGCAGCAGCACGATCGAGCGGACCGCACGCATCAGCCGGGGCAGCCGGTTGATCCGGCCGCGGGCCAGCACCACGGCGAGCGGACCGCCCAGCAGCAGGCACAGCGTCGTCGAGACGCCGGCGGTGACCAGCGACAGCCGCAGCGCCGAGAGCGCCGCGTCGCTGGTCAGCAGGGATGGCATCGCCGCCCAGTCGGCCTCCCACAGCAGGCCGAACACCGGCAGCGCGATCACCAGGAAGCCGAGCCCGGCCGGGATCCACATCCATACCGGCAGCCCGACGCCGGTGCCGTGCCGGTCGGCCGCCCGCTCCCGGCGAGCGGGAGCGGTCGTGGTCACAGAGCGCCGCCCGGCGTCTCCACGACGACGTTGGTGGACTTGATCACCGCCACGGCGAGCGCGCCGGGCTCCAGCCCGAGGTCGCGAGCGGCCTCGCTGCTCATCAGGGAGACCACCCGGTGCGGGCCGCACTGCATCTCCACCTGGGCCATCACGGTGTCCGCGATGACCGAGGTGACGAGGCCGACCATCCGGTTGCGGGCGGACCGCTGGACGACCGAGGGGTCCGGCGGCGCGGAGGCGTGCTCGCGCGCGAACTCGGCGAGCGCCGCGCCGTCGATGACCTTGCGATTGGACGCGTCGGCCTGCACCGGCAGCGTCCCCGCGTCCACCCAGCGGCGGACGGTGTCGTCGCTGACGCCGAGCAGGCGGGCGGCCTCGGAGATCCTGAAGTGCGGCACGTCGTGGATACTAAGGTCGCGCCTGCGGCGGTGCCACGGCGGATGTCACGCAGCTCCCGCCGGGCGTGTGCGCGCCCCGGCCGCGCCGGTGTGTTCTGATCGCGCCGTGGACTTCGCACCCAGTGCAGCGGCGACCGACTACACCGCGCGGATGCGCGCCTTCCTCGACGAGCGGGTGCTGCCCGCGGAGGCCGAGTACGACGCGTTCCGCGCACAGCGGCGGGGCACGCCGCAGGAGTGGGACCTGCCGCCGGTGGTGGAGTCGCTCAAGGAGGAGGCGCGCGGGCGCGGCCTGTGGAACCTGTTCCTGCCCTCGCTGTCGGGGCTGTCGAACCTGGAGTACGCGCCGGTCGCCGAGGTGTCGGGCTGGTCGCCGGTGATCGCGCCGGAGGCGATCAACTGCCAGGCCCCGGACACCGGCAACATGGAGACCCTGCACCTGTTCGGCACCGAGGCGCAGAAGCAGGAGTGGCTGGAGCCGCTGCTCGCCGGCGAGATCCGGTCGGCGTTCGCGATGACCGAGCCGGACGTGGCCTCCTCGGACGCCACCAACATCGAGACCAGGATCCGGCGCGACGGCGACGACTACGTGATCGACGGCCGGAAGTGGTGGATCTCCGGCGCCGCCGACGAGCGCTGCCGGATCTTCATCGTGATGGGCAAGACCTCCCCGGACTCCGACGGGTCCGTCTCGCCGCACCGCAGGCAGTCGATGGTCCTGGTCCCGCGGGACACCCCGGGCCTGCAGATCGTGCGGCACCTGCCGACGTTCGGCTACCAGGACCAGCACGGCCACTCCGAGCTGGTGCTCGACGGCGTGCGGGTGCCGGCGTCGAACATCCTGGGCGAGGAGGGCGGCGGGTTCGCCATCGCCCAGGCCCGGCTCGGCCCCGGCCGGATCCACCACTGCATGCGGCTGATCGGGATGGCCGAGCGGGCGCTGTCGCTGATGGTGCAGCGGGCACAGGCGCGGGTCGCGTTCGGGCGGCCGCTGGCCGACCAGGGCGTCGTGCGCGAGCAGATCGCGCTGTCCCGGATGGAGATCGAGCAGGCCCGGCTGCTGACCCTCAAGACGGCCTGGCTGATCGACGAGCACGGCGCCAAGGGGGCGCGCACCGAGATCGCCGCGATCAAGGTCGTGGTGCCGCGGACGGCCTGCGCGGTGATCGACCGGGCGATGCAGGTGCACGGCGGCGGCGCGATGAGCGACGACTTCCCGCTCGCCTACTTCTACGCCTGGGCGCGGGCGCTGCGGTTCGCCGACAGCCCGGACGAGGTGCACATCCGCTCGGTCGCGCGGCAGGAGCTCGCCGCGCACTCCTGAGGCGGTCACCGGACGAGCGGTTCCGGCCGAAGTAGTCGCGTTGTACCTATCCTTTCGACTAGGTACAGCGCGACTAGTTCCGCACCTGCGACGAGCCGCACCGGACCGCTCCCGCTGCTGCGGATCACCGCGTTGAGCTGCGGAAATCCGCGCTGTGCCGGTCGGTGCGACGGGGGCTAGCCTCGGGCCCATGACCACCCAGCTCGGCCTGCCGACGCTGCGCGGCGGCCCGTCCCGGGACCCGTCCCGCCCCGCCGACACCCGTCTCGTCGACGGGTTCGGCCGGGTCGCGACGGACCTGCGGATCTCGCTCACCGACCGCTGCAACCTGCGCTGCACCTACTGCATGCCCGCCGAGGGCCTGGACTGGATGCCGCGCGACGAGCAGCTCACCGACGACGAGCTCAACCGGCTCATCGCGGTCGCCGTGCACGAGCTCGGCATCGAGGAGCTGCGGTTCACCGGCGGCGAGCCGATGCTGCGCAAGGGCCTGGAGAACGTGCTGTCCGCGGCGTCGGCGCTGCACCCCCGGCCGGACATCTCGCTGACCACCAACGGCATCGGCCTGGCCCGGCGGGCCGGGGCCCTGGCCGCCGCCGGGGTGAACCGGCTCAACGTCTCGATGGACACCCTGCGCCCCGAGCGGTTCGCCGAGATCACCCGGCGGGACCGGCTGCAGGACGTGCTCGACGGGCTGGCCGCCGCGCACGCCGCCGGGCTGCGCCCGGTGAAGATCAACGCGGTGCTGCTCCGCGGGGTCAACGACGACGAGGCCGCCGATCTGCTGGAGTTCGCCCTGGCCCACGGCTACCAGCTGCGGTTCATCGAGCAGATGCCGCTCGACGCGCAGCACGGCTGGCGGCGCTCCGAGATGATCACCGCCGAGGAGATCCTGGCGCGGCTGGAGGAGCGGTTCGTGCTCCGGGAGTCCGGCGAGGACCGCGGCGGCGCCCCGGCCGAGAAGTTCGAGGTGCTGGGCCGGCACGACGGAGCACCGCTGCGCACCCCCGGCACGCCGGACACCGCGCCGACGGTCGGCGTGATCGCCTCGGTGACCCGGCCGTTCTGCGGTGCCTGCGACCGCACCCGGCTCACCGCCGACGGGCAGGTCCGCACCTGCCTGTTCGCCACCGGCGAGACCGACCTGCGGGCGATGCTGCGCGGCGGCGCGACCGACGCCGAGATCGCCGACACCTGGCGGTACGCGATGTGGGGCAAGAAGGCGGGGCACGGCATCGACGATCCCGGCTTCCTGCAGCCCACCCGTCCGATGAGCTCGATCGGAGGATGACCGGCATGACCACCGGCATCGACAGCCGCACCACCGGCCGCACCGGCACCGACGACGGCGCCGACGACGGCGGCACCGCGGCGCACCGCACGCTGACCGTGCGCTACTTCGCCGCCGCCAAGGCCGCCGCGGGCACCGCGGAGGAGACCGTCACGCTCCCGCCGGACGCGACCGTCGCCGACGCCGTCGCCCTGCTGCGGTCGGCGCACGGACCGGAGCTCGGCACCGTGCTCGACCGCTGCAGCTTCCTGCTCGACGAGTACGCGGTGCGCGATCGCTCCACCGTCCTGCGCGACGCCTCGGTGCTCGACGTGCTGCCGCCGTTCGCCGGCGGCTGACCGCAGCCGGCCGGCCGGGACTCAGCGGCCGATGTCGAGCACCGTCAGGGTCCCGCTCTTGAGGTTGCTGACGTAGGCCCGCTCGCCCGACGGCAGCACCGCGACACTCGTCGGGGCGTCCCCGACCGGGATCGTCGCCGTCACCACGTTCGCGTCGGCGCTGATCACCGAGACCGTGTCGTCCTCGACGTTCGCGGTGTAGGCGAACCGGCCGTCCGGCGACCAGGCGATGGCCTGCGGGTTCCGGCCGACCGGGACGGTCGCGACCACGGTGTTCGTGTCGGTGTCGGTGATCGACACCGAGGCCGAGTCGTAGTTGACGTTGGCCACCAGCGGGCGGGCCGGGTTCACCGCGATGCTGTGCGGGCTGATCCCGACCGGGACCTCCGCGATCACCTCGTTCGTCGCCGTGTCCAGCACGCTGATCAGGTTCGACTCGTGGTTGGCGGTGTAGGCCCGGCTCCCGTCGGCGGACAGCGCCACCCAGTGCGGGTTCGGCGCGACGGTGATCTCCGACTCCACCTCGTTCGTCGCGGTGTCGATCACCGAGACGGTCCCCGAGTCGTGGTTGGGGACGTAGACCCGCTTCGCGTCCGGCGTCACGACCAGCGCGTACGGGCGGGTCCGCACCGGGACGGTCGCGACCACCGAGTTCGTCCCGGTGTCCAGCACGGCGACCGCCGCGATCGTGCGGGCCTCGTCGAACACGCTGACGTAGACGTGCTGCCCGTCCGGCGCGAACGCGATGTACTGCGGCGGGCCGGCCGGGACCTCGATCGTCGCGACGACCCGGTCCACCGCGGTGTCCAGCACGGTCACCACCCCGGCCGCCCGGTTCGCCACGTAGGCGAGCCTGCCGTTCGGCGACACGGCGACGAATCCCGACGTCTGCCCGGCCGGGATCGTCTCGCCGATGGTCGGGATCGGGAGGGCGGCCGCGGTGGTGCCGGTGAACTGCGGCGGCACCGGGGTGATCGCCTCGCTCTCCCGGACCAGCAGGCCGTAGCCGCCGGTGCCGAAGAAGACGACGCCCGCCAGCAGCACCAGCGTCGCGACACCGGCGACGGCCAGCAGCCGGCGCCGGTTCCGGACGGGTGGTACCGGCTCGGTGTCTGTGCCGGTGCCGGTGCCGGTGCCGGTGCCGGTGCCGGTGCCGGCCGGCGGGACCGGGCCGTCCCCGCCGGCCGCGTCCGGGTGGCCGGGCCGGGTGGGTGGCGGCGCGCCGTTGCCCGCCGCTCCCTGGCCGGGTCCGGGAGGCCACGGGAAACCGGCCGGCGGCACCGCCGCCGCGCCGGGCCGGTGCGGGTCGCCCGCGGCGGCGCCGTCACCGGGGCGGGGCGTACCGGCCGGGGCAGCCGCACCGTCGTCCGGGCGCGGCGGGCCGCCCGGGCCCGCGCCGCCCGGACGGGTCGTCCCGCCCGCGGCCGCGTCGGCGGACCAGGGCGGGCCGCCCGCAGCCGCGTCGCCGGGCCGGGGCAGGCCGCCCGCCGCCCCGCCATCCGGCCGGCCGGCCGGCGATGCTCCCCCGCCCGGCCCGGCCCGGCGCGCGGCGGCGGACGGGTCGGTGGGACCCGCTCCGGTCGGGCCGCCGGGGCGCGGGATCCCGTCCGCGGAGTCCGCCGCGGTGCCGACCGGACGCGGCGGGCCGGCCGCCGCGGCGCCGCTGCCGGCACCCGGCCGAGGGATCCCGCCCGCGGCCGCCGCGCCGGCCCCGGCAGCCGCGGGGGCGTCGGACCAGGAGGCGCCCCGGTCCGGACGGGCCCCGGCGTCCCGGTCGGCGCGGGCCAGCTCGGCGGCACCCAGCGCCACGGCGTACTTCGGGTGCGTGTCGACCACGATCGGCCTGCCCAGCGACTCCGACAGCATCCGCCCGACCAGCGGGATCCGGGACGAGCCGCCGACCAGCAGCACCGCGGACAGCTCGTCCGGCGCGACGTGCGCGGACCGCAGGGTCCGGGTCAGCGCGCCGATCGTCGACTCGATCTGCGCGCGGATCATGCTCTCGAACTCGTCGGCGGTGAGGCGCACCTCGAAGTGCCGGTGCGGGAGGAACACCGGGATGGTGGTCTCGCTGTCGATCGACAGCGCCTCCTTGGCCAGCACGCAGTCCTGGCGCAGCCGGGCCATCGCGACCGAGGTCTGCAGGTCGCCCATGTCGAGCTCGGTCAGCGCGCCGCCGGCCTGGAAGTTGACGTGCGCCAGGATCGCCTCGTCGAAGTCGACCCCGCCGAGCCGCTCGATCCCCTCCGGCGTGCCCAGTATCTCGATGCCGTCGCCCTGCTTGCGCAGGACGGTCGCGTCGAAGGTGCCGCCGCCCAGGTCGTAGACGGCGACGACGTCGCCCTCGGCGAGCCGCCGGGACGCGGCGTAGTGCGCGGCGGCACCCTCCGGTTCGGTGACGGTGCGTAGCGGGACCGCGTCGGCGCCGGTGAGCCCGGCGAGCTCGGGGACCTCGTCGAACAGCTCGCGCCGGAACGGGCCCCAGTTCGCCGGGTGGGTCAGCACGATGCTCGCCGGGGACGCGCCCTCGGTGTCCCGGACCACCGCGACGACATCCCGCAGCACCGCGCCGAGCAGGTTCGTCACCGAGTGGGCGACCCCGCCGAGGATCACCGGGATCGGATCGCCGAGCCGGCGCTTGAACTCGCGGCCGACCCGGTCGGGCTTGGCCACCGCCTGTCGGACCGCGGCGTCGCCGGTGATCATCGTGCCGTCCTCGCGGACGTACACCGCCGACGGCGACACCACGCTCCGGTCACCGAGGGTGAACATCTCGACTTGCGAGTCGTGCGCGACCGCCGCGGCGACGAAGGTCGTCCCGAGATCGACACCCAGGCTGTAGCTCACGGCCGCGCCTCCTGTCCCGGCCCCCGCGGGGCACCCGTGCACCGGCGCTGACGGACCAGCCCGGTACTCGCGCAACCCGCCCGCGCGTTACACACCGACACGTGTCGGAACGCAAGGGTGCAGGCCCTACCCCGGGGTGGGGTGGGCACGCTTCCCCGGCGGTCCCGGGGCCGGGACGATCGACCGATGACGGTCGATCCCGCGCCCGGTGCCGCCGTGGACGACCCCGTGTCCGGCCGCGGTCAGTGGTCCCGACGCCGCGAGCTCGAACGCAGGCTGCACGACGGCGCCGCGCTGCGGATCTCGGCGCTCACCCTGCAGCTCGGCCTGTTCCGGCACCGGCTGCCCGCCGGGGAGGTCGAGCTGGACCGCGAGATCGACGTCCTGCAGGAGGAGCTGCACGTGGTGCTCCAGGAGCTGCGCGAGGTCGCCGCCGAGCTCTACCCGCCGCTGCTCGACGAGGCCGGGCTCGGCCCGGCGCTGCACGAGCTGTCCGGCCGGCTGGACCGGACGGTCACCGTCGACGTCCCGGACCGGCGGTTCGGGGCGGCGGCGGAGGGCGCGGCGTACTTCGCGCTGCTCGCCTGCCTGACCGGCCCGGGCGGAGACGGCGGGCCGGTCGCGGTGTCCGCCCGGGCCGACGGCACCGATCTGCTGCTGCACACCGAGGGCGCCGGGCCGCGGGCGGTCGCCCACTTCGCGGAGTTCGCCCGGCCGCTCGGCGGCAGCGCCGACGTCGTCCCCGGGCCCGTCCCCGGGGCCACCACGGTCATCGCGAGGTTCCCGTGCGTGTAGCGCTCGCCGAGGACGGCGCGCTGTTCCGGGAGGGCCTGCTGATGCTGCTGCAGGCGGCCGGTCACGAGGTCGTCGGCTGCGCCGCGGACGGCGACGAGCTCGTCGCGCTGCTCGGCCGGGACACCGCCGACGTCGCGATGCTCGACATCCGGATGCCGCCGGAGCCGGACGGCGGGCTGGTCACCGCGGAGCGGCTGCGGGCGCTGCACCCGAAGATGGGCCTGCTGTTCCTGTCGCACTACGCCGAGTCGCACTACCTGATGCGGATCCTGGACATCGGCACCGACGCGATCGGCTACCGGCTCAAGGAGAAGGTGGGCAGCGTCGAGGTGCTCACCGACACCCTCACCCGGATCCGGGACGGCGAGATCGTGATCGAGCCGGTGCTGGCGAAACGGCTGGTGGAGCGCCCGCGCGGGGACCGCCGCGACGCGCTCGCCGCGCTCACCGAGCGGGAGCTGGACGTGCTGAAGCTGATGGCGGAGGGCCGGTCGAACACCGGGATCGCCGGGCAGCTCTACGTCACGCCGAAGGCCGTCGAGAAGCACATCGCGAACATCTTCGCCAAGCTCGGGCTGCACGGCGAGTCCTCCGAGCAGCACCGGCGGGTGCTCGCCGTGCTCACCTACCTCCGTTCGCAGGACGACACCGGCTGACGAGGCACTAGCGTTGCGCCGCGCGATCCGGGCGGGCGGGGTGGGTGGTTGCGGATGGACCGGACGTTCGTGGTGCGCGGCCTGCGGACGCTGCTCGCCGTCGTCGCGGTGCTGGCGGCGTTCGCGGTGCCGCTCGGGCTGCTCGGCCCGGTACTCGGCGACTCGCCCGCCGGACTGCTGCTGCCGTTCGCGACCGCCGCGCTGGTCGCCGCGGCCGCCGGGACGGTGCTGCCCCGGCTGGACCGGTGGCTGCGACGGTGGAGCCCGCAGCTGCCCGGCAGCCCGTACTCCGCGCTCGCCACCGCGGCGGCCCGGGTCCGGGCCGGCAGCCTCGCCGAGGCGCTCCCCGGGCTGGTGCAGGTCGTCGCCGACGGCACCGGCGCGCGGCACGCCGCGCTGTGGCTGGTCGTCGGGGACCGGCTGGTCGCCGCGGCGGCGATCCCGCCGGCCGGGACCGACGAGCCGGTGACCGAACCGGGCCTGGCCGCGCTGCTCACCCGGCCGGACACCGACCACGTGGTGCCGGTGCTCGACGGCGACGCGCTGCGCGCGGCGCTGGCGATCGGCAAGGACCCGCTGCCGGTCACCGCGGCCGACCGGCAGCTGCTGCGCGACGTCGCGAACGGTGCCGGTGCGCTGCTGCGCGAGCTGGCCCGCGGCACCGAGCTGGAGGAGCGGGTGCGCCGCGCCGACGAGCTCGCCGACGAGGTGCAGCGGTCCCGGGAGCGGCTGAACCGGGCCCGCGACGTGGAGCGCCGCCGGCTGGTCGCCGAGCTCGGGCACGCCACGACCGGCCGGCTGGCCGCCCTGCGCGACGAGCTGGGCCGGGCCAGGTCGGGGCTCACCGGCGACGGCCCGGCCGCCGGGGAGGTGCCGGAGACGCTGCGCCGGGTCCGGGAGCTGCTCGACGAGCTGCTGGACCGGGTCCGGGTGATCGCCCGCGGCGTGCATCCCGCGGTGCTGCGCGACCAGGGCCCGGCGGCGGCGCTCGAGGAGCTGGTGGTCGACCTGCCCCGGCGGGTGCTGCTGGACGCGGAGCCGGACCGCAGGTTCGACTGGGAGATCGAGTCCGGGCTGTACTGGCTGGTGGCGTCCGCGGTGCAGCACCTGGCCACCGGTGACGGCGGCCCGGACCTGCGGGTGCTGCTGCGGCACGAGCGCGGCCGGTTGCTGGCCCGGGTCGAGGACCCGGATCCGCGGTCCGGCGCGGAGCGGCTGCGGGAGGCGCTGGCCGTCGACGTCGAGCGCCTCGCCGCGCTGGGCGGTGAGCTGCGGCTCGATCCGCGCGACGGCGGCGGGGTGCTGCTGCGGGCCCGGCTGCCGGACCGGCTCGATCCGCTGGGTGTTCCCCCGGCCGTGACGTCCGGCCAGGCGTCCGACCGGGCGTCCGACCGGGGGACGCCGTGGTGACCGCGGCCCCGTCCCGGGCCGGGACGGCCGGGTTCGCCGCCGCCGTCGTCGTCGGGTCGGTGTGCGCCGTCGGCTGGCTGCTGCTCGGGTCGGCCGCCGCGGTCGTCGGGTACCTGCCCGGCGCCGCCGGCCTGCTCCCGGCCGGCGACCGGGCGGGCGGGCTGCTCACCGCCGCATCCGCCGGCGCGCCGCTCGCGCAGGTCGTGCCGGACTACGCGTGCAGCGCGCTGAACCTGGCCGTCGCCGGGCTGCTGCTCGGCTCCGGCGCCCGGCAGTGGGCACTGCGGCTGTCGGTGCTCGCGATGATCGGTGCGGCCGCCGGGTTCAACCTGCAGGCGCGCACCGCGGCCGTGCTGCTGGACGCGGTCGCCGGGGTCCGGATCGGCACGCTGCTGCTGGTCGCGCTGCCGGTCCTCGCCTGCGCCTGCGCGGTGGCGGCGCTTCCCGCGTTCGCCGGCCGGTGGCGGGATCCGCTGTCGCTCGGTACCGCCGCCGTCGTGCTGTTGCTCTGCGGGACCGTGACCGTGACCGCCGGCCCGGTCGCCGGCTGCGTGCTGCTGTCCGGTCTGCTGGTGCCGGTGCTCGGGCTGGTCGTGCTGCGCGACGGCGGCCGCGGCCCGGGCGGCGACCGCACCCGGTCGCGGCTGGTCTCCTGCACCCTGCTCGCGATCCTGGTGACCGTCGCGGTGCTGCTCGCCGTGACGGTGGCCCTGGTCGTGCTGGGCGCGCCCGGCCTGACCGTCGACGTCCCGGTCGCTCCCGGCGCCGCACCGCAGGACGCGCCGGCCGCGCTGCTGTTCTGGTTCGCCCGGATCGCCTCCGCCGCGGTCGCGCCCGCGATGCTGGTGGCGGTCACCGGCACCCGCCGCCGACCGCTGCTGAGCCGGGGGATCGTCGTCGCGCTGGTCGCGGCGACCACCGGCGGCGCGGTGGCGGTCCTGCAGGCCGGTCTGGCCGCCGCCGGGCCGGGATCGGGCACCGGCTGGGCCGTCGTGGCCGCGGCGCTGCCGATCGCCGCGGTGCTGCTCCCGCTACGCGCCCGGGTGGAGGACGCCGTCGACCGGTACCTCTACGGCAGGCGGCCGACGCCGTACAGCGGGCTGGCCGGGATCGCCGCGCTGTCCCGCGACGGCGGCGACGGCTCCCCCGACCTGGCCCGGGCGACCGAGACGGTGGGCCGCGGCCTGGGCGCGTCGGTGTGCCGGCTGACCGTGCACCGGCCGGGGCTGCGGGACCGCACCTACGCCTGGACCGCCGACGGGGCCGGCCTGCCCACCGATCCGGACGCGCTGGTGCGGGTACCGGTCCGGCACGGCGACGACGACCTCGGCGAGGTCACGGTGGACCGGGCGGCGGTGGAGGGCCTGCGCACCGACCGCAACCGGCTGCTCGCCGACGTCGCGGACAGCCTGGCCGTCGTCCTGCAGGCCAGCCGGTCCGCGATCGAGCTGGAGCGGCAGCTGCGGGCGGCGGTCGCGCACGGCGAGCGGATCGCGACCGCCCGCCGGGACGCGGTCGCCGCGATGGACCGGGAACGCCGCCGGATCGAGCGGGACCTGCACGACGGCGCCCAGCACCATCTCGTCACCCTCGGCCTGGCGCTCGGGCTGGTCGAGCACGAGGCGGGCGCCGGTCGTACCGACCAGGCCGTGCAGCGGCTGGACATGCTGCTGGAACGGGTCGACGCCGCCGAGGCGGTGCTCGCCGAGACCGCGGGCGGCGTGTCCGCCGGGATCCGGGCCGAGCAGGGCCTGGTCACCGCGCTGCGGGACGCGCTGTCCGGGGGTGATCCCCCGGTCGTCGTCGCGCACGACGGGGTGCCCGCCGACCGGTGCTATCCCGGCGACATCGGCGACACCGCGTACTTCTGCTGCCTGGAGGCGGTCGGCAACGCCCGCAAGCACGCGCCCGGGGCGGCGGTGCGGGTCGACGTCGAGGAGAGCGGCGGGATGCTGCGGATGGCGGTCCGCGACGAGGGCCCCGGCTTCGAGCCGGGGCCCTCGTCGGCGCTCGCCGGGACGCCGGGGCGCGGATTGCGGAACCTCACCACCCGGCTGCTCGCGGTCGGCGGGACGGTCGCGGTGCGCTCGGCCCCGGGATCCGGGACGACGGTGATGTGGTCGCTGCCGGTGCCGGGCGGGACCGGGACCGGGGCGGCCGGAGTGGCCGCAGTGGCCGGAGTGGCCGGAGTGGCGGCAACGGAGCGGGAGCAGCGCGGGGTGCGGGCCGGGGAGCGGGCCAGGGTGGATCCGGGGGCGGCGGACACGGGGGGCCCGGCGACCGGGGCCGGACCGCACCCGCAGCCGGCCGGGGCGGACCGGGCCGGGGCCGACCGGACGCGCACCGGGCAGCTCACCGGATCCACCGACGGCGGGCTGGTCGGCCGGGTGCTGGAGCTGCTGCGGGCGGCGGAGGCGGTGCTCCCCGATCCGGGACCGGTGCGGGCCGCGGCCGAGCGGCTCGCCACCGCAGCGGGCGACGGACACACCGGCGGTAGTGCGAGCCGGGACAGGGCGAGCCGGGAGAACCCGGACCGGGTCGACGTGCACGCCGCGCGGACGGCGCTGCGCGCCCTGGAGGACGCGGTCGCACAGGCCCCCCGGGACCGTACCGAGGACCTGCGCTACCGGATCGAGCAGCTCCGCGCCGGGGCGCACGAGCTGGTCGAGGTGGAGCTGACCGAGATCCTGCGGGACGGCGGCGCGGTGCTCCCCGGCCAGGTCCGCGAGGCCGCGGAACGGATGCTGGGCGGGCACGGGACGGACCCGCGGGACCGGCTCGGGCTGCCCGCCGACGCGGACGCGGACGCGATCGGCCGGGCCGCGGCCGAGGAGCTGCTGCGCTGGCAGCGCCGGGCGGCGCATCCGGCGTCCACCGGCACCGTCCGGGACATCGCGCTGGTGGTGGTCCGGGTCTGCGAGCGGATCCTCACGCCGGGCGGATGAGCGGCGGCCCGCCGGGCCGACCGCGGCGCAGCCCCAGCGGTCGCCGTCAGGCCACGGCGACCGGGCGCAGGACGTCCTCGCCGTAGAGGTCCTCGACCCAGTGCTGCTGGTAGATGGTGTCCAGGTAGCGCTCGCCCAGGTCCGGGGCCAGCGCGACGGCGGTGGTGCCGGGGGTGCCGTACACGTCCAGCCAGGCGGCGGCCCCGCTGACGACGGTGCCGGTCGATCCGCCGAACAGGAACCCGGTGCGGGCCAGCGCGTGGCAGGTGCGCACGGTGTCCCGCTCCTCGACCAGCACCACGTCGTCGACCAGGGACTCGTCGAGCTGGGCCGGCCGGACACCGCTGCCGAGCCCGGGGATCATCCGGCGGGCGGCCGGGCCGCCGAAGGTGACCGACCCGACGCTGTCCACCGCGACGATCCGCACCGGCCGGTGCCACGCGCGGAAGAACCGAGCGCAGCCCATCAGGGTGCCGCAGGTGCCTGCACCGACGAACAGCACGTCCAGCTCGGGGAACTCGGCGGCGATCGCCGGGGCGGTGGTGGCGTGGTGGGCGCGCCAGGCGTTCGGGTTCGCGTACTGGTTGAGCCACACGAACCGGTCGTCGGAGGCGCACAGCGCGCGGACGTGGTTCATCCGGGCGCCGAGCAGGCCGTGCTCCGGGTCCGGCTCGGTGATCACGTGCACCTCGGTGCCCAGCGACTCCATCAGCCGCCGGGTGGCGAGGTTGCAGCGGTTGTCGGTGACGCAGACGAACCGGTAGCCGCGGTTCGCGGCGATCATGCTCAGGGCCACCCCGAGGTTCCCGGACGACGACTCGACCAGCGCCGAGCCGGGCTGCAGGATCCCGTCCCGCTCGGCGGCCTCGACCATCGCCGAGGCGGCCTTCAGCTTGACCGAGCCGGCGAAGTTGAAGCCCTCGCACTTGAGGTGGAGCGGGACGTCGACCAGCGACCGCAGGTCGACGTAGAGGTCGTCCTGGTTGAACTGCTGGGGGCCGGTGATGATCGTCATCGTGATCGCCTCGTTCCGCTCGTCGGGACCGGCCACCACAGTCCCGCCGCGGCGCGCGCCGCTCGATCGTGTGCACACCCCGACCCGCGGTGGCCGCCCCCGGAGCGGGGTGGGGACAACCCCAGGGGCCCACCCCGCCGACATCGCGGCCGTTCCGGCGCACGCTCGTCGGGTCCGGTCGTCCCGGACGCGACCCGCGAGGAGCGCCCGACCATGACCGTCGTCAGAACTGGCTATTCCGATCCCCCCGGCACGGACGCCCCCGGCCGGGGGTTCCGCCCGGACGACCCCGCTGAGCTGGCCGCTGTCCCCCGGACCGGCGACGACCGAGATCATCGGGCGGCGACCGGCGCGTTGACCGGCATCCCGGCCGGTGCCAGCCTCCCCGCTTGCGTCGAGTCCCGGCCGGCGGCGCCGGTCGTGCGCTCCTCACCGGGAGGAGGCCCCGTGTCCGCGCCGCCACGTCCCGGGCAGCCGACCCGCGACCGCACCGCACCGGCCCAGCAGGCCGGTCCCGCCGTGCCGCTGTCCCGGCTGGTGCTGGTCGACGAGCGCGAGGCCCAGGGTTCGCGGGTCCGCCGCGACGAGCGGCTCGACCACCTCTTCGAGCAGCGCTGCGACTGGATCGCCCGGTACGGCCGCGCCGACCGGCTGGCGATCGACTCCCCCGAGCTGTCGCTGACCTATCCCGGGCTGGACGTCCGCGCCAACCGGCTGGCCCGGTACCTGCGGCTGTGCGGGATCACCGCGGGCGACCGGGTGGCGCTGCTGATCGACGTCGCGGCCCTGGCGCACGTCGCCGTGCTGGCGGTGCTCAAGATCGGCGCGACCTACGTCGCGCTGGACCCGTCCGCACCGACCGGGCGGCTCGCCTGGATCGTCGAGGACTGCCGGGCCCGCGCTGTGCTCACCCTGTCCCACCTGGAGCACCGGGTGGCCGAGCTGGACCTGCTGGCCGCGGGCGGCGCGCAGCTGGTGCACCTGGACCGCGCGCAGCGGCTGATCGACGAGATGGACCCGCGCCGGCTGATCGACGCCGAGCGCGGCGTGCTCGACAATCCGCTCGCCTACATCAGCTACGCCTCGGTGTCCGGCCGGCCCGAGGGCGTCGCGATCTCGCACACCGCGATCTGCAACTTCGTGAAGGTCGCCGCGGAGATCTACGGCATCCGCTCCACCGACCGCGTCTACCAGGGGATCCCGCTCGCGTTCGACTTCTCGGTCGAGGAGATCTGGGTGTCCTGGGTCAGCGGCGCCACCCTGGTCCCCCGGCCGGCCGGCCCGGGGCCGCTCGGCGCCGAGCTGGCCGCGTTCCTGGGCACCCACCGGGTCACCGCGCTGTGCACCGTCCCGGAGGTGCTGGCCACCCTCGACGCCGAGCTGCCCGGACTGCGGTTCCTGCTGGTCTGCGGCAAGGACGCCCGGCCCGACGAGCTACGCCGCTGGCAGCGTCCGGGGCGGCGGCTGCTCAACGTGTACGGCCCGCCGGAGGCGACCGTGACCGCCACCTGGGCCGAGGTGCTGCCCGGCGCACCGGTCACGATCGGCATCCCGCTGCCCACCTACAGCACCGTCGTGCTGGACCCGGCCGATCCGCACCGCGCGCTGCCGCACGGCGAGGCGGGCGAGATCGGGATCGCCGGGATCGGCCTGGCCTGCGGCTACCTGGACCGCGACGACCTGACCGAGCAGGTGTTCGTCCGGGACGTCCTCGGCATCCCGGGCAACCCGTCGGGGCGGATCTACCGCACCGGCGATCTCGGCCGGGTCAACGCGCAGGGGCAGCTGGAGTACCTCGGCCCGCTGGGCGGCCGGGACCGGGCCCGGGACCGCTACCGGCCGGACGGGCCGGTCCCGGTGCCGGCCGCACCACTGCCGATGCCGATGCCGGCACCGGTGCCGGCCGGGGCGCCGGCGGGTGCGGCGGAGGCGCTGGCCGGGGTGCTGGCGGCCGTGCTGTCCGACGTGCTCGGCAGCCCGGTGACCGCGGGCAGGCACTTCTTCGACGACCTGGGTGCCGACTCGATGACGATGGCCCGGTTCTGCGCGCGGGCCCGCAGCCATCCCGGCCTGCCGCCGGTCTCGATGAAGGACGTCTACCGGTACCCGACCCTCGACACGCTCGCGGCGGCGCTGGCCGACGACGGCTCCAGCCCCGCCGAGCGCAGCCTGCTGGAGACGCTCGCCGAGGCGCTCGGCGGCGGGACCGGCGAGATCGGGCCGGAGCAGCACTTCTTCGACGATCTCGGTGCCGACTCGATGACGATGGCCCGGTTCTGCGCGCTGCTGCGCCGCCGGGTGGACCTGCCCACCGTCTCCATCAAGGACGTCTACCGCTGCCCCACCGTCCGCTCGCTCGCCGTCTCGCTCGGCGTCGCGGGCACCCCGGACGGCCCGGGGCCCCGACCGGCCGGGCCCGCCGAACCGGAGCTGCCCGAGCCGGTCGGCACGCCGCACCACCTGCTGTGCGGGGCGCTGCAGGTACTGGCGTTCCTCTGCTTCTCCTCGGTCGGCCCGCTGGTCGCCTACCTCGGCCTGCACTGGGTCGCCGCGGCCCCCGGCTGGGCCGGTCTCTACCTGCGCGCGGTGGCGTTCACCGGCGGATCGTTCCTGGTCCTGTGCACCCTGCCGATCCTCGCCAAGTGGGTGCTGATCGGGCGTTGGACACCCCGCCGGATCCGCGTCTGGAGCCTGCCCTACCTGCGGTTCTGGATCGTCCGCACGCTGGTCCGGTCCAGCCCGCTCGCGCTGTTCACCGGATCCCCGCTGCTGGTGCTGTACCTGCGCGCGCTGGGCGCCCGGATCGGGCCGGGGGTCACCCTGCTCACCCCGAACGTCCCGGTCTGCACCGACCTGATCTCGATCGGCGCGGGCACCGTGGTCCGCAAGGACGCGTTCCTGTCCGGCTACCGGGCCCGCGACGGCGTGATCGAGATCGGCCCGGTCACCCTCGGCCGGGACGTGCTCGTCGGGGAGAAGACGGTGCTCGACATCGGCAGCACGCTCGGCGACGGCGCCCAGCTCGGGCACACCTCGGCGCTGCACGCGGGCGGATCGGTGCCGGCCGGGCAGTGCTGGCACGGATCGCCCGCCCGGCCGGCCGGCACCGACTACCGGGTCGTCCCGGCGCTGCCGGTACCGACCGGGCGCCGGTTCTGGTTCGGGACGGCGCAGCTGGTCGCCCTGCTCGCGTTCTCCGCGCCGGTGCTGCTCGGCGTCGCCGCCGCACTGCTCACCCACGTCCCGGCGTTCAGCGCGCTGGCCGAGACCGACACGCCCCCGACCAGCGGCGCCTTCTACCTGGAGGGCCTGCTCGCGGCCGGCCTGCTGTTCGTGGCCTCGACGCTGGGCGGGCTGCTCGTCATCGGGACGCTGCCGCGGCTGCTGCGGCTCGCCGTCCGGCCGGACCGGGTGTACCCGCTGCACGGCGTGCACCACTGGCTGCACCGGCTCGTCACCCGGCTGACCAACCGGAAGTTCTTCACCGAGCTGCTCGGCGACAGCTCGTTCGTCGTCGGCTACCTGCGCTGGATCGGCTACCGGCTGACCCCGGTCGTGCAGACCGGGTCGAACTTCGGGATGGCGGTCGTGCACGAGACGCCGTACCTGTGCTCGGTCGGCCGCGGCACCGTCGTCGCCGACGGTCTGTCGATGCTCAGCGCCGACTACTCGGCGTCGTCGTTCCGGCTCTCGCCGGTCTCGATCGGCGCCGACAACTTCCTCGGCAACAACATCGCCTATCCGGCGCAGGGCCGCACCGGCGACGACTGCCTGCTCGCGACCAAGGTGATGGTCCCGATCGACGGGCCGGTCCGCTCCGGCGTCGGCCTGCTCGGCTCGCCCGCCTTCGAGATCCCGCGCTCGGTCGACCGGGACACCGGTCTCGATCTGCCGCCGGACGAGCAGGCCCGCAGGCTCGCCGCCAAGGACGTGCACAACGCCGTCAGCATCGGCCTGCGCCTGCTGACCCGGTGGCTGCACCTGGCGGGGGTGCTGCTGCTGACCACGGCGGCGTGGGACCTGTCGCGCACGGCCGGGGTGGTCGCGTTCCTGCCCCTCCCGGCGGCGGTGCTGCTGTTCACGGTGGTGTTCTACGTGCTCGTCGAGCGGCTCACCGATCCGCTGCAGGTGCTCGCGCCGGACGGCCGCTCGATCTACGACCGCGCGTTCTGGCGGCACGAACGCGCCTGGAAGGTGCCGTCCGAGGCGTACTTCACGCTGTTCGACGGCACCCCGCTCAAGCCGGTCCTGTGGCGGCTGCTGGGTGTGCGTATCGGCCGCCGGGTGTTCGACGACGGCTGTTTCCTCACCGAGCGTTCCTTCACCGCGATCGGCGACGGCGCCACCCTCAACGCCGGGAGCATCGTCCAGTGCCACTCCCAGGAGGACGGCGCGTTCAAGTCCGACCGCACCGCGATCGGGGCCGGCGTCACGCTCGGCGTCGGCGCCTTCGTCCACTACGGCGTGCGGCTCGGCGACGGCGCGGTACTCGCCCCGGACTCGTTCCTGATGAAGGGCGAGCAGGTGCCGCCCGGCGCCCACTGGGGCGGCAACCCCGCCGAGGAGCTCGCCCCCGGCCCGGCACCTGCACAGCCGGCCGACCCGACCCCCGTCCCCTCGATCCCCGGAAGGCCGATCCGATGACGTCACCCGCACGGTCCCGCGACCACTGGCGTCGCGTCCTGGAATCCGCAGGCCCCACGACGATCCCACTCTGGTGCACCGATCCGGTACCGGGCACCGCGGTGCACGAGGTCCCGCTGACCGGGACCGCGGTGGCCTGCCCGCCGGACGGCGCGGTGCTGCTGGCGGTGCACGCGGTCGTCCTCGCCGCCCTCACCGGCGATCCGGACGTGCTCGTCGGCTACCGCCCCGAACCCGACGGCCCGGTCCTGCCGTGCCCGGTCGCGGCCGGGGCACCGACCTGGCGCGAGCTGCTGGCCGGGGCGCGGGTCGCGGAGAGCGAGCTGCTCGCGCACCGGGAGACCGCCGCCGACGGCGTGCTGGCCGAGCTCGGCCTGCCCGCGATGCCGTTCGGCACGGTGCTCGATCCGGCCGGCGACGGCGGGGACCCGCCGCCCGGCGCGGTGCTCGCGGTCGCGCTCGTCCGGTCCGGCGGGCGGCCGCTGCTGCGGCTGCGGTACCGGACCGACGCCGTCGACGGCGGGTTCGCCGCCCGGATCGCCGGCTACCACCTGACGGCGCTGGACCGGATCGCCACCGCCCCGGACGCCGATCCGCGGCGGCCGGGCCTGCTCTCCGCCGGTGAGCTGCGGTTCCAGCTCGACGGACTGGCCGGACCGGACCGGGAGCTGCCCGACCGCCGCTTCCACGAGCTGTTCGAGGACCGGGTCGCGGCGCACCCGGACGCGGTCGCGATCGAGCTCGGCGACCGGCGCCGCACCTACCGGGAGCTCGACGAGCGGGCGAACCGCCTCGCGCACGGCCTGCTGCGCGCGGGCCTGCGGGCGGAGGACGTGGTCGCCGTCGTCACCGGGCGGAACCTGGACTGGGCGGCCGCGGTGCTCGCCGTGTTCAAGGCGGGCGGGGCGTACCTGCCGGTCGAGCCGCACTTCCCGGCCGAACGGATCGCGACGACGCTGTCCCGGGCGGACTGCCGGTTCGTGCTCACCGAGCCCGGCTCCACCGCGAACCTGGACCGCGCGGCGGCCGCCCGGCCGTCGATGCAGGTCCGGTCGATGGACGATCCGGCCCTCGACGATCTCCCGGCCACCGCGCCCGGCGTCGCGGTGCGCGCCGACCAGCTCGCCTACATCTACTTCACCTCCGGATCGACCGGCACCCCGAAGGGTGCGATGTGCGAGCACGGCGGGATGCTCAACCACCTGCTCGCCAAGATCGAGGACCTCGGCGTCGGCGAGGGGCAGGCGGTCGCCCAGACGGCGCCGCAGTGCTTCGACATCTCGCTGTGGCAGCTCGTCGCGGCGCTGCTGGTGGGCGGGCGCACCGTGCTCGTCGAGCAGGAGCTGATCCTCGATGTCGACCGCTACCTGGACCGGATCGAGCGGGCCGGCGTGCACGTGCTGCAGGTGGTGCCGTCGTACCTGGAGGTGCTGCTGTCCAGCCTGGACGCACACCCGCGGGAGCTGCCGGACCTGCACACCGTCTCCACCACCGGTGAGGCGCTCAAGTCCGAGCAGGCGCACCGCTGGTTCGCCGCGCGCCCCGGGATCCGGCTGGCGAACGCCTACGGCCTGACCGAGACCTCCGACGACGTCACCCACGAGATCCTGGAGCGGGTCCCGGCGAACGGCCGGATCCCGCTCGGCCGGCCGATCCGCAACACCACGGTGCTGGTGGTCGACGCCGACCTGGAACCGGTCCCGCTGGGCGCACCCGGCGAGATCGTCTGCGCCGGGATCTGCGTCGGGCGCGGGTACGTCAACGACCCGGACCGCACCCGGGCGGTGTTCGTCGACGACCCGCACCGGCCGGGGCGGCGGCTCTACCGCAGCGGCGACCACGGCCGCTGGCTGCCCACCGGCCGGCTGGAGTTCCTCGGCCGCCGCGACGCGCAGGTGAAGGTCCGCGGCTTCCGGATCGAGATCGGCGAGATCGAGAACGCGCTGACCAGGGTGCCCGGGGTGCGCGACGCCGCGGTCGTGGTCGACGGGCGCGGCACCGGCCTGGTCGCGTTCTACTCGGCCACCGGCCCGGTCACCGCGGACGCGCTCCGCGAGCGGCTGGCGGTGACCCTGCCGGAGTACATGGTGCCCTCGGTGTTCCACCGGCTCGACGCGCTGCCGCTCACCCCGAACAGCAAGATCGACACCAAGGCGCTGGCCGCGCTCGTCGCCGAGCCGGATCCCGACGACGGCGTCGAGCCACCCGCCACGCCCACCGAGCGGCGCGTCGCCGCGGTCTGGGCGACCGTGCTCGGCGTCGAGCGGATCGGCCGCGGCGATGACTTCTTCGCACTCGGCGGCAGCTCGCTGTCCGCGGTGAAGGTCGTGCTCGGCCTGGACCGGGTCGTCTCGCTCACGGAGCTGACCGAACACCCGGAACTGGCCGCGCTGGCCGCGCTCGTCGACCGCCGCACCGGCACCGCCGGCTCGGCCGGCTCTCCCGGCACCGCCGGCTCGGCCGGCTCTCCCGGCACCGCCGGGGACCACCCGCGCACCCCGGCCACCGATCTGCTCAGCACACCGTGAGCACCGACCGAACGGAGCATCCGATGACCCAGTCCTCCCTGCTCGACGTCGAGATCAGGCCGGGCCGCCCACCGCTGCTCCCGGCGTCGGCGATCCGCGGCATGCCGTGGGAGGAGTTCCGCGGCGCGCTGCGCAGCGCCGTCGTCGAGTACGGCTCGGTGATGGTCCGCGGGTTCGGCCTGACCGGCCCGGACGACGTCGCCGGCGTCTTCCGCGGGCTGGCCGACCGGCTGATGACCGAGCGGGAGGCGTTCGCCGCCCGCGACGTCGTCGCCGACGGCGTGTACACCTCCTCGGCATGGCCGGCCAACCAGCAGATGTGCATGCACCACGAGCTCAGCTACGCGCTCGACGCCCCCGGCCTGATGATGTTCGCCTGCCTCGCCGCCCCGGCCTCCGGCGGCACCACCGGCGTCGCCGACTCGGCCGCCGTGCTCGACGCGCTGCCGCCCGGCGTCGTCGAGCGGTTCGAGCGGGACGGGTGGCTGCTGGTCCGCAGCTACAACGACGAGATCGGGGCGACCGTCGCCGAGTCGTTCGGCACCGACGATCCGGCGGCCGTGGAGGCGTACTGCCGGGCCAACGCGATCGAGTTCGCCTGGCAGCCCGGCGGCGGCCTGCGCACCCGGCAGCGCCGCCCCGCCGTGCTGCGCCATCCGGTGACCGGGCGGCGCTGCTGGTTCAACCAGATCGCGTTCCTCAACGAGGCCACGATGGCCCCGGAGGTGCGCGAGTACCTGCTGGAGGTCTACGGGCCGGACGGCCTGCCCTTCACCACCCGCTTCGGCGACGGCGAGCCGCTGCATCCCGAGCTCGTCGAGCTGATCACCGACACCTACGAGCGGCACACCCTGCGCGAACCGTGGCAGGCCGGGGACCTGCTGCTGGTCGACAACGTCCGCACCGCGCACGGCCGGGACCCGTTCGACGGCGACCGCTCGGTGCTCGTCGCGATGGCCGACCCGATCCGTCCCGGCGGGCCGGCGTGACCGCCGGGACCGCCCCGGACGCGGGGCCGGCGCCGGCCGGTCCGCTCGCGCCGCCGCCGTTCGCCGTCGTCGGCGGGGCGCAGGTCGCCGCCGCGCTGGCCGGCCGGGAACGGGAGATCGTCGAGCTGGTCGCGGACACCTACCGGCTGCACGGCGCGGGCGCGACGGTGAACCCGCCGTCGTACTTCCTGCGGTTCCCGGACCGGCCGGCGTCGCGGATCATCGCGCTGCCCGCCTCGCTCGGCGGCGACGCCCCGGTCGACGGGCTGAAGTGGATCTCCAGCTTTCCCGGGAACGTGACCGCCGGGATCCCGCGCGCCTCCGCCGTGCTGATCCTCAACGACCACGACACCGGCTACCCGTTCGCGGTGCTGGAGAGCTCGATCATCAGCGCCACCCGGACCGCCGCGTCCGCCGCGCTGGCCGCCGACCTGCTCACCCGGGACCGGGCGCGGCCGCTGCGGATCGGGTTCGTCGGCACCGGGCTGATCGCCCGCTACGTGCACACCTTCCTCGCCGGGACCGGCTGGGAGTTCGCCGAGATCGGGCTGCACGACCTGTCGGCCGCCGGCACCGACGGGTTCGCCGGCTACCTGGCCCGGACCGGCGCGACCGGCCGGGTCACCGTGTACGACGACGCCGGGTCGCTGGTCCGGGCCGGCGACCTGGTCGTGTTCGCCACCGTCGCCGCCCGCCCGCACGTGCACGACCCGGACTGGTTCGCGCACCGTCCGGTGGTGCTGCACGTGTCGCTGCGCGACCTGGACCCGCGGATCCTGCTCGACGCCTGCAACGTCGTCGACGACATCGAGCACTGCCTGAAGGCCGAGACGTCACCGCACCTGGCCGAGCAGCTGACCGGCGGCCGCGACTTCCTGGACGGCACCCTGGACGACGTCATGTCCGGACGGCTGCGGGTCCCGGCCGACCGCACGGTGGTGTTCTCGCCGTTCGGACTCGGGGTGCTCGACCTGGCCGTCGGGGGCTGGGTGCACGACCGGGTCGCGCGGGACGGCGGGCTGCGGGTGGTCGACGACTTCTTCCACGAGCGGAGCAGGCACGGCTGACGCCCGGGCGCTCAGTCGTCCGGGATCGTCTCGACCCGCCCGGTGGGGGTGCCGTCGGCGCAGCTCAGGGTGACCCGGACGTCGGCGTCCTCGCCGTCGAACTCGACCTGGTTCGGCGCGAGATCGTCGTCGTCCTCGCGCTCGAAGCCCTGCGCCGGGTTCACCGACACCACGAACGGCGTCCCGCCCTCGCAGCGGACCAGGATCGTCCCGGCCTGCCCGGCCGGGACCACACCGACCGGCTCCGGCGCCGGCGCCGCCGGGGTGGGCGCGGCCCCCTGCCCGGGCGCGGGCGCGGCACCGGGATCACCGGGCGCGGCACCGGGATCACCGGGCGCGGCACCGGGCGCCGGTCCGCCGTGCCGGCCCAGCTCGGCCCGGACCTCCTCGGCGGCCAGTGGCTGCACCGTCGAACCGCCGGCCAGGCCGCTGCCGATGGCGCCGACCGCGGTCAGGCCCAGCAGCAGCGCGCCGGCCGCCGCGGCGATCCACAGTCCGGCGGCGAGCCCGATCCGGGTGGTGCGCTTGTTCGGGGGGTTCACCCGCACAGGATGCCCCGGCGGACGGTTAACGCATCCCTAAGGCAGCCCGAAAGCCCGTCCGCGGTGCGCGCCCGGACCGGTCCGGCAACTAGGTTCTGGATCCGTGGCCCAGATCCTGATCGTCGAGGACGACCCCGCCATCCGTGGCGCGCTGATCCGCGGGCTGGGCGAGCGCGGGCACGCCGTCGACTCGGCGCCGACCGCGATGGCCGGGCTGGAGTCGGCCGTCGGGAAGCGGCCGGACCTGGTGGTGCTCGATCTCGGCCTGCCCGACATGGACGGCACCACCATGCTGCGGATGCTGCGCGGCGCCAGCACCGTCCCGGTGATCGTGGCGACCGCCCGCGACGACGAGTCGGAGATCGTCGCGGTGCTCGACGCCGGCGCCGACGACTACCTGGTCAAACCGTTCTCCGCGGCGCAGCTGGACGCCCGCATCCGGGCCGTGCTGCGCCGGCTCGGCGACGGCACGCCGGACCCGACCGTCGTCGTCGGTGAGCTGTCGGTGGATCCGCGCTCGCGGCGCGCCCGGCTGGACGGCACCGAGCTGGAGCTGACCCCGCGCGAGTTCGACCTGCTGCACTACCTGGCCGCCCGCGCCGATCAGGTGGTCAGCAAGCGGGAGCTGGTCACCGAGGTGTGGCAGCAGCCCTACGGCGGCGCCGACAAGACCGTCGACGTGCACCTGTCCTGGCTGCGCCGCAAGCTCGGCGAGACCGCGCAGCAGGCCCGCTACCTGCACTCGGTGCGCGGGGTCGGGATCCGGCTGTCCGCCCCGGACGACCCGACCGGCGGCGGCTGATGCGGCGCCGCATCCTGGTGCTCGTCGGCGCGACCGTGCTGCTGGTGCTGGTGGCGTTCGCCGTCCCGTTGGCCGTGCTGGTGCGGACGGTCGCGGTGGACACCGCGCTGTCCACCGCGACCACCCAGGCGCAGTCACTGACCCCGCTGGTCGCGACCGCCGACCGGGCCACCATGGAACCCACCGTCGCGCTGGCCGACGACCGCAACGCCGGCGACGTGTCGGTGATCCTCGCCGACGGGACCGTCTTCGGGGCGCCCGCGCCGCGCAGCGACCTGGTCGAGCTGGGGCTGCGCGGGGTCAGCGCGTCGACCGAGGCACCCGGCGGGCGGGAGATGGTGTTCTCGGTGCAGGGCGCGACGGCCGGCAACAGCGTGATCCGGGTGTTCGTGCCGGACGCCGAGCTGACCCGCGGCGTCGCCCGGTCCTGGCTGCTGCTGGCCGGGCTGTCGGTCGTCCTGCTGGCCGGCGGGCTGCTGATCGCCGACCGGCTGGCCCGCTCCCTGGTGGACGCCACCACCGACCTGTCCGGGGTGTCCGAGCAGCTGGCCCGCGGCGATCTCGCCGCCCGCGCCGATCCGGACGCGCCGGCCGAGCTCGGCGTCGTCGCCCGCGCCCTGAACGGGCTCGCCGGGCGGATCTCGGAGCTGCTGCGGGAGGAACGGGAGAACGTCGCCGATCTCGCGCACCGGGTCCGCACCCCGCTGACCGCGCTGCGGCTGGACGCCGAGGCGCTGCGCGATCCCGACGAGTCCGGCCGGATCTCGGCCGGGGTGGACGCCGTGCAGCGGGCCGTCACCGGCGCGATCGAGCAGGCCCGGCGGCGCGGCGGCGAGGGCCGGGCTGCGGACGCCGCCGCCGTCGTCCGGGAGCGGGTCGCGTTCTGGCAGGTGCTCGCCGACGACACCGACCGGGCCGTCACCCTGGACCTGGCGGACGGCCCGCTGCCGGTCGGCTGCGCGCCCGGCGACCTGGAGGCGTGCGTGGACGCACTGCTCGGCAACGTCTTCGCACACACCCCGGACGGCACGGCGTTCGGCGTCGAGCTGAGCGGGCGCTCCGCGGGCGGCGCCCGGCTCGTCGTGTACGACGCGGGCCCCGGCCTGCCGCCGGGCACCGACCCGACCTCGCGCGGGGTGAGCGGCGGCGGGTCCACCGGCCTCGGGCTGGACATCGCGCGGCGGACCGCCGACTCGGCAGGGGGACGGCTGATCCTCTCCGGGCCGCCCGGGGCGGGACTGCAGGTGACCCTGGAGCTCGCCGGGCCGCAGCCCTGAGGGCCGTTACCCTCACCCCGGTGGGACGACGACTGCCCGGTCCGCGCGGGCCCGCCGCGACCCTGGGGACCACCGCCGGCTTCGCCACCCGGCCACACCACACCCTGCTCGGGCTGCGCGACCGGTACGGCCCGGTGGTGGAGTTCGGGATCGGTCCCGGGCCGAGGTGCTCACGGCCTGCGGTGACGCCCCGCCCACCCGCGACGACCTGCCCCGGCTGCCGTTCCTCGATCAGATCGTGCACGAGCGCTGCGGCTCTACCCGCCGGCGTCGATCAGCGGCCGGTACGTGCGGCGCGGGTTCACCGTCGCCGGCCACGACATCCCGCTGGCCCGGGCCCGGCGAGTTCCTGCCGTTCGGCGGCGGGGCGCACCGCTGCCCGGGGGCGGCGCTGGCCGTAGCCGAGCTCACCGTGCTGCTCGCCCGGCTGGTCGTGCGGGCCGAGCTGGAGCCGGTCCCGGCGCCGGTCCGGCCGTCCGGCTTCCTCGCGATGCGCCCGGTGCACGGGGTGCCGGTCCGGGTGCGGTCGGTCCGGCACCGCTGATCCCTAACCCGTCGTTAGGGATCGGGTAGCGCGGCGTTGGTTCGCGCGGCGGCATCGTTCCTCCCGACACGAGCGAGAGCCGCTCACCAGACGTCACGGAGGAAGATCCGCATGCGCACCAGGACGACCGTCGCCGCCGTCGCCGCCACCGGCCTGCTCCTGATCGGCGGGGGCACCGCGCTGGCACTGGGCTCCGGCTCCGGCGCCACCGGGGCCCCGGTCGCGCCGACCGCGGCGACCGCACCCGAGCTGCCCGTCCCCGGCTCGGCTCCCGACCCGGCTCCCGGGACCGCGCCCGGTGCCGGGCCGGCGCCGGGCGCGCCGCAGCCCGCCGTCGACCGGGCGACCGCCGAGCGGATCGCGCTGGAGCTGGCCGGCGGGGGCCGGGTCACCGAGGTGGAGTTCGACCGGGCCGACCGCGATGACGACGACGACCGCTACGACCGCGACCACTGGGAGATCGACATCCGGGACGGCGCCGTCGAGCACGAGATCGACGTGGACGCCACCACCGGCGAGATCCTCGACCACGACATCGACCGGGACGACGACTGACCTGCCCGACCGCCTCCGCGGAGACCCGTGTCCCGGGAGTGCCGGGTGCCGTTCGGAGCACCGGCACTCCCAGGACGCGGATCATGGTCCGGGCCCGAGGCCGTCCCGCCAGTCCCGGCCGGAGCCGAGCACCCGCCGGCCGACCGCCTCCTGGGCCATCCGCTGCCCGGCGGCGAACAGCTCGCGGACCGGGCCGCGCAGGCCCGGATCGAGCCACTCGACGTCGGTGTGGTCGGCCGGGCCGGCCGGTGCCGGGCGGCCGTGCGCGAGCAGCGCCCGGTAGAGGCCGGTCGCCGGGCGCACCGCGGGCAGTCCGCCGGCCCGCGCCACCGCGGACGCCCGCGCCGGGATCCGCAGCCCGGCGGCGTCGAGATCGCCGAAGTAGCGGATCGCGGCCGGCGGGTCCGCCGCGAGCGAGGGTACCGACGAGACGAACGCGTTCCCGGCGCCCCAGCCCAGCGTGCCGACCGGGCCCGGATCCGCGCGCAGCGCCAGCAGCAGCGAGTGGAACGTGTCGGCGTTCTCCACGACCAGCAGCACCGGGCCGCCGCCGGGGAGCCGTTCGCGGTGCATCGGCAGCGCGACCCGCTCCGCGCGGAGGATCTGCGGTGTCAGCGGGACGGGCAGGCCCGCGTCGAACGCCTTCTCGTCGCCGGTGATCTCCAGCGCGCGCTCCCGCAGCCCGGCGAGCGGGGCGCGCGTCCCACCGGCGAACAGCCACCGGTTGACCTGCCGCACCGCCTCCGCGGGGGCCCGCACGGCCGCCGCGGCGCTCAGCTCCGGATGCCAGGGATCGGCGGCCGGGCGCAGAGCGGGGGCCGCGGCCGGCCGGGTCAGCCGCACCGCGCGGGGCAGCGGCGGGCTGCCGTCGTCGGTGGCCGCGGTCGGGATCAGCGCCCCGGCGGCGGCCAGCTCGTCGAGCGCGGCGGCGAGCAGCCGGCGGGCGTCGGCCGAACCGTGCGCCGACGGGACGGCGTCGACGAACGCCCGCCACAGTCCGGCCCGGTCGATCCGGGTCCGGCCGGTGTCGCGCAGGACCGCCAGCAGCGCCGCGGCGGACCCGGCCGGCGTCATCCGGTCCCGGCCGGGCCGTCCGCGGCCGATCGCACCGCCGGATCGGGCCCGGCCGCGGGTCCTGCAGCCGGATCGGGGGACGCCACGGGCTCGGCAGCCGGGCCGGACGCCACCGCCGCGGGCTCGCCGGCCGGGCCGGTGGGTGCCGCCGCGGGTCCCTCGGCCTCGCCGGTCGGCGCCGCGGCCGCGGCGTCCGGGCGGCGGTAGACCCGCGCGGCGGTGATCCGGCCACCGCCCTCGCCCTCGGGCAGCGAGCGGGTGATCCGCTCGTCGACCGACAGGTACTTGCGGCCTGCGCGCAGGTCGGCGTCGTTGCGCAGCCGGATGAGCAGCGGGAACCCGGACAGCGCACCGGCGTCGAACAGCCCGGTCGTGTAGACCAGCTGCACCCCGAGCGCCTGCGCCACCCCGAACTGCAGCTCCAGCAGGTACCCCGCGGACGCCCGGCCGATCGGGTTGTCCAGGAACAGCACCCCGGCGTGCGCGCGCCTGCCGTGCCCGCGCTGGTGCGCGCGCAGCGCCGCCATCGTGCAGTACAGGACGATCGCCGCGGTCAGCTGCTGGCCGCCGGAGAACACGTCCTTGATCGCGGACACCCGCAGTCGCTCGGTCCGCAGCACCGCGTCCGGCTTGAGCATCTCGACCCGGACGCCCTTCGGCATCGCCGCGCGCACCCCGCGCAGCAGCATCGACATGCCGTCGCGCCGGTCCCGGGCGCGCCCGGAGCCGCCGGCCAGCCCGGAGGCGGTCCGGTCGACGACGAGGCCGAGCTCGTGGCGCAGCGCGGCGTCCGGCAGCTCCTCGAACCGGATCCGCAGGAACTGCTGGCCGGACCAGTCGCCGAGGCCGTCGGGCAGCTGGGAGAGCTTCTGCGCGAGCCGGACCGTGCGCAGCGCCTCGCCGACCATCCCGGACAGCCGGGTGACGATGCCGGAGCGGTGCCGCTCGATGTTGCCGAGATCGTCGTCGAGCGAGCGCAGCCGCGGCCGCAGCGCACCGATCCACTCCCGGGCCAGCCCGGGCATCTCGGTGCGGTCCACCCCGGCGATGTGCCGGTGCACCGGGGAGGAGAGGGTCGCGAACCGCGGGTCCTGGGCGAACCGGGCGACGGCGTCCACGCCGTCGCGCACCTTCCGCTCGGCCCGCGACCGGTCCCCGGCGACCTCGCGCAGCGCCGCCTGGTTCCGCTTCAGCGCGGCGAGCGCCCCGTCGACGTCGCCGCCGAACGGGATCCCGCCCGGCTCCGGGGTGTCCTCCAGACCGTCGACGACGTGCCCGAACCCGCGGGCCAGCTCGACCGCGGTCCGGTGGGCGTCCTCGGCCGTCTGCCGCGCCCGGCGGGCCCGCTCCAGCTCGCGCCAGGCCGCGTCCAGGTCGGCCGACGCCGCGGCGACCAGCTCGCGGCCGTGCTCGGCGTCGCGCGGCTGCTCGTAGGGGTCGATCGGGCGCGGCTCGGCCGGCAGCGACGCCAGCTCCCGGCGGAGCACCTCGACCTCGGTGTTCGCCTTCTGCCTGCGCTCCTCGGCCGCCTCGTAGGCGGCCCTGGCCTGCTCGGCGGCGGCCCGCCGGCTGGTCGCGTCGGCGCCGTCGGGGGTGTGCAGGAACGCGGTCGCCGCCTCCACCACCGAGCGGGGCAGGCCGTCGACGGCGATCCGCCGCTCGGCGGCGTCGGCCTCGGCGCGCTCCAGCGCGCCGCGCAGGTCGGTGTCGACGGCGGTCGAGGCGTAGGCGTCGCGGGCCCGCTGGAACGCGTCGCGCAGCTCGGCGAGCGAGGCGCCGGCCGGCCCGTCGGTGCCGGTGGCCGGCTCGGGGGCCTCCTCCAGCGGGAGCGCGGCCGCCTCGTCCCGCACGGTCGCCGCGATGCTGCGCTGCCGGTCCCGGATCTGCTGTGCGGCGGCGGCCTCCCGGCCCGCCCGGTCGGCGGCGGCGCCCGCGGCGTCGGCCTCCTCCCGCAGCCGGCCGGCGTCGGCGGCGCCGGTGCGGCGACGCTCCTCCAGGCCGGGCCGGCGGGCGAGCTCCTCGCGCAGCGCGGTGAGCGCCTCGGCGCGCCGGCGGGCCGCGGCGACGACCCGCTCCAGCTCGGGGCGGTCGGCGGTGAGCCGGTCGGCCCGCTCGTCGAGCGCCGCGACCTCGGCGCGGGCCTGCTCGTAGGCGTCGGCGGCGGCGGTCCGGGCGGCCTCGGCGTCCCGGGCCGCCGCGGTCAGCTCGTCGAGCGTCGGACGGCGGTCCCGCAGCGCGGTGAACCGGTCCCGCAACCGGCGGTCCTGCTCGGTCAGCTCCTCCAGCGCGGCGATCCGGGCGGCCCGCTCCGCGGTCTCGGCGACCAGCCGGACGCGGACCTCCTCGGCGGCGTCCTCGTCGTGCAGCGCCGGGTTCGGCGGGACGACGAGCTCGATCCCGGGCGCGACGGCGTCCGCCGCGGTCAGCGCGGCGGTGGAGCCGACGGCGACCAGGCAGGCCGGCAGCAGCCGGGCCCCGACGAGCGCGTCGCGGGCCCGGGCGGCGTCGGCCGGCTCGTTGAGCAGCACCCCGCCGGCCAGGTGCGGCAGCCGGTCGAGCACCGCCGCGCGGTCGCCGACCGGGAGCATCGCCAGGTAGCGGCGCCCGGACCAGGCGGTGATGCCGGCCTTCTCCAGCACCTGCAGCACCGACTCGATCTCCGGCGGATCGGGCAGCAGGCCGCCGTCGCCGAGCGCGGCCAGCGCGCGCTCGTCGCGGCGCTGGTCACCGAGCAGCGCGGTCCGTTCCCGCTCGGACCCGCGGATCGCGGTGCCGAGCGTCTCGACGACCAGCGCCGCGTCGGCGTCCGGGCGGACCGTGTCCAGTCCGAGCAGCTCGGCCGGGCGGACCTCGCCGGCCAGCTCGTCGCTCTCCCGGGCCGCGGCGGCGCGGACGGACTCCGCGGTCGCGGCGGCGGCCCGGGCGGTGGCGGCCGCGTCCTGGGCCGCGGTCCGGCGCTCCTCGGCCGCCCGGCGCTCCTCCCGGATCCCGGCGGCGGCGCCGTCGGCGTCGGCCAGTGCCCCGGCGGCCGCGGTCGCGTCCCGCTCCGCGGCGGGGGCCTCGTGCTCGACGTCGTCGGGTCCGGAGCCCTCCTTCAGGTGCCCGGCGGCGACCGCGGCCGCGATCCGCCGGTCCAGGTCGGCGAGCGCCTCGACTGCCGCCGACACCGAGCTCTCGGCGCGGGCGGCGTCGGCGGTGCGCTGCACCTGCTCGGCGCGGGCGGCGGCGGCCCGCTCCTCGGCGTCGGCGCGGGTGTCCTCGGCGGCCTCGGCGGCCGCCTCCGCCTCGGTCGCGGTGCGCAGCAGCGACGCGGCCAGCTCCCGGGCGGCGTCCTGCCGGGCCTGCAGCGCCGGGCGGGCCTTCTGCTCCTCCTCGTCGACCCGGGCCCGCAGCCGGCCGGCCTCGGCGGCCGCGACCCGGTGCGCGAGGACCGGTTCGACGGCGTCCCGCGCGGTCGAGACGGCCGCCGCCCCGTCCCGCTCCCGGGTGGCCTCGTCGGCGTCGGCGACCGCCGCGTCGACGGCCAGCACCGCGGTCAGCCTGCGCAGCTCGCCGACGGTGTCCTGCAACCGTTCGGCGACCCGGGCCGCCTCGTGCTCGGTGGCGACCGCCGCCTCGGCCTCGGTCGCAGTGCCGGCCGCGCGGGTGGTCTCGGCGACCCGGCGGGCGGCGATGGACTCGGCGGTGGTCCGCAGCGACTCGCGGGCGGCGCTCTCCGCGGCCCGCGCGGCCACGGCGGCGTCCTCCGCTGCGACCATCGGTTCGAGCAGCCCCAGGGTGCCGTCGACGAACTCGCGCTCGGACTCGAGCTCCTCGCGCTGGGCCAGCCGGTCGGCGTACCCGGCGACCAGCTCGGCGACGTTCTGCGGCTCCTCCGGATCGAGCACGGCGCGCAGCAGGAAGTCGACGAACGCCTCGTCGCCGGAGAACGAGAACGCCTCCGCCGCCTCGCCCTCGCCGGCGTTCATCGCCCGCTGGTAGCGGAACAGCTCCGGATCCAGGCCGACGTCGACGAGATGGCGGGTCCAGTCCCGGTGCCCGGTCTCCCAGGCCAGCTCGGACTCCGGGTGGTCGCGGTGCGCGGTGTGCAGCCGTTCCCGGAACGACGCGAGGGTGATCCGTTTCCGCTCGTGGGTGAAGGGCAGGTCGTCCATGCCGAACCCGGGCACCGGCCGGAAGGCGTACCAGGCGTCCGCCAGCTTCTCCGGGTCGGACGAGGCGACGTGCCCCCGCCACTCCGACACCTTGCCGGTGACCAGCAGCGCACCCGTCCCGACGTGCATCCACTCGCAGACGACGTGCGCGACGTCCTCGGCCAGTACGAAGTTCTCCAGCACCGTGGTGCTGGTCGTCCCGACCACCTGACGCCGGCCGGGCAGCAGCACCGAGAAGATCAGCTTGAGCAGGACGGACTTCCCGCCGCCGTTCTCCAGGAACAGCACCGAGGCCGGCGACGGCCGCCGCGGGGTGCTCCGGTCGATCGCGTCCGGGGCGAACAGGTCCTCCTGGACGGCCACCTTCACCGGCCGCCCGACGCCGCGCAGGTCGAGCGCGACGTCCTGGTAGCGGGCCGCGGTCGGGCCGACCGAGAACAGCCGGGCCCGGGTCAGCTCATACATCGGGGCCGTCCGTTCCGGCCGCCGGGACCGGGGTGTCCTGCGGCGCGGATCCGCTCACCGGGTGCGCGATCTCGTCCGGCGCGGGACCGCTGTCGAACGGCCCGGCCGGCTCCGCCACCAGCGAGCCCGCGGCCGCACCGACCGGGAGCACGTTCAGCGACAACAGCTCGTCGAACGCCCGCTGGGCGGCCAGCTCGCGGACCTGGACCTGGTAGCGCGGCGTCGTCCGGTAGGCGCCCTCGGCGCCGACCGGCACCAGGAACCCCTGGTCGGCGAGGAACCGCAGGGCCTTCCCGACGATGCCGCGGGTGGTGGACTCGCCGGCCCGGCCGTCCTTGGTCGCGGTGGCCTCCGGGCGGCGCAGCCACACCCGCCAGACCTCCTCGAGCTGCGGCGCGTCCGACTCCGGATCGGCCGGGCCCGCGGCGCGCTCGTTCAGCACCCGGCACGCCTCGCGGACGGCGCCGTCGACCAGCTCCACCGAGACGCGGCCGACGTAGGAGTCGTCGCCCAGGTCGTCGGGCCGCGGGAACGCCAGCGCGGCGACGGCGAGATGCGCGATGCCGTGCAGCACCTTGTCGGCGGCCCGGTTGGTCAGCGCCGTCCGGCGGGCGTAGCTGTCCATCCGGATCTCGAACACCGATCCCTCGGTCGCGGCGAGCACGATGCCCGGTGCCGGATCGACGGCCAGCACCACCAGCCCCAGTCCGGAGGCGATCCGCTGCACGGTGTCGCGGAACTCGTCGTCCTCCCGGTAGCGGCGCACCAGCTCGGCGTAGTCGGGATCGCGGCCGGGCAGCGCCTTGGGCCGCATCCCGTACGCGACGAGCCGGGCGGCGGTCTCGGTATCAGCCACGCGGTCCCACCCGGCGCTCCCCCTCGACACCGGCCGCGGCGAGCAGCAGATCGGCGCCGCCGTACTCCGGGTCGTCGAGCACGGTGCCGTCGTCGACCGCGATCAGCACCGACGGGTCGCCCTGGGTGCGGGCGGTGCCGATCGCCGTCCCGACGGCGTGCAGCGCGCGCAGCGCGACGAGCTGCGGCAGGTCCGGGCCGGCCGCCCGGGCCCGGGTGAGCGCCTCGGACAGCCGCACCGGCTGCTGCCCGGACGCCGGGAACACGTCGTCGACGAGCCGCCACGCCTGCTCCCCGAACCGCTCCCGGGGCTGCGGCGCCAGCTCGGGCTCGGGCACCTCGGAGCCGAACGGGTCCCGGTCGGTCGGCGGGGTCAGCAGCGTCTCGACCAGCCCGCCCAGGCTCGGCACCGACGGGTTCGCCACCCCGGTGCCGGCCGTGAACCAGGCGGTCACCGGGTCGTTCGCCGCGCCGACCCGCAGGCCGAGCGCGGGCCGCAGGAGCTGCCCGAAGACGTCGACCGACGCCCGTTTCGGCTTCCCGGAGAACTGCTGGCGGTCCTGCTCGGCCCGGAACGCCGATCCGGCCTCCTGCAGCCGGGCCTGCAGCTGGGTGTGCCGCTGGATGCAGTCGTCGACGACCTCGACCAGCTCGGCGGCCTGCCTGCGGCGCTCCGGCTCGACGGCCTCGTCGCGGGCGTCGGCGATGTTCGCCTTGATCACGGTCTCGGCGCGGTAGCGGGCCTCGATGTGGGTGAGGGCCTCGTCGAGCAACTGCGGGACGGCGTCCAGCCAGTCCACCGATCGGACGTCGCGCCGGGTCGCCTCCAGCTTGCGGCGCAGCGACTCGGCGTACTGCACGGTGCGGTAGCGGGCCTGCTCGGCGGCCAGCCGGGCGTCGCCGAGCCTGCCGCGCACGATCAGCGTCTCCAGCTTCGTCTCGGCCGCCTCCTGGGCCGACTCGACGTCGGTGTCCAGCGCCCCGACCAGCACGTTGATCGCCTCGTCGGAGGCGCGCAGGTACACCCCGCCGTCCGGCGCGGCGACCTCGACGAGCAGCTTGAAGTCGAACCGCCGGCGCTGGTACCGGCCCTGGGCGTCGGTGCTGCCGTACTCGACGGCGAAGCCGCGGTCGATGCTGCCGACGTTCACCAGGTTGTCGATCACCCACTGGGCGACCCTGGTGTGCTCCGCGCGGGGCGCCTGCGGCGCCTGCGCGGCGACGAAGGGCAGCAGCCGCCGGACGATCTCGGCGTGGTCGGCGCCGTGGTCGAAGTCCATCGCGAGGGTGACCTGGTCGATGGCCTGCAGCCCGATCTCGGCCATCTGGTAGCCGGCCGCGTCCCAGTCCAGCCGACCCTTGCGGGCGTCGAGGTCGTGCAGCGGCGCCGTGCAGGCCAGGGCCTTCAACCGGCGTGCCACGCCCTCGTCCGGACTGATGGTCGACACCCCGACGACTGTAGTTTGGGGGCCGGTGGCCGTCCCCCACCGGGCGTGCGAGCCGGCCCGGCGCGGCCGGGGCACGACGCCGCCCGAGCACGATCCCGGTTCATGGACCGCCGGTGAGCAGCGAGCCGTAGGAGGGCCGGTCCGGCGCGGCGTCCGCGGCGAGCAGCGCGTGCGCCACCGCGCGGGCGGTCACGTCCGCCGCGACGGCCTGCAGCAGGTAGGTGGCGTCCGGGTCCGGTGCGGGCCCGGTGCCGGTGGCGAGCCCGAAGGCGCAGTCGCCGTCCCGGATCGTGTGCACCGGGTGGATCGCGCGGGCCAGGCCGTCGTGCGCCGTCGTCGCGAGCCGGGTGCAGCCCGCCTTGTCCAGGGTGGCGTCGGTGGCGACGACGACCAGCGTCGTCGCGGTGCCCGGTGCGGGTGCGTGCGCGGCGTACAGCTCGGCGATCCGCTCCCGGGCGGCCGGTGCGGGCAGGTCGGCCGGGAACTCGCCGGGCAGCCCGGACCGGGCGCCCAGCAGCTCGCCGGTCCGCGGATCGATGCCGGACCCCGCGGAGTTGAGCACCACCAGCGCGGCGACCGTGGCGCCGGTGCCGAGCACCGCGGAGGCGGTGCCGATCCCGCCGCGCAGGCCGCCGGAGACGGCGCCGGTGCCCGCACCGGCCGAGCCCTGCGGAACCGGTCCGTCGTGTGCGGCGTCGTAGGCGGCGGCGCCGGTCGCGGCTGTGGGGCGGGCGGCCGGGTCCCCGCCCCGGCCGAGGTCGAACACGACCGCGGCCGGGACGATCGGGACGACGGCGCCGGGCACCGGGAAACCCTCGCCGTCGCGTTCCAGGCGGGCCATCACACCGGAGGCGGCGTCCAGCCCGAAGGCGCTGCCGCCGGACAGCGTGATCGCGTGCACCCGCTGCACGGTCGCGGTCGGCGCCAGCAGGTCGGTCTCCCGGGTGCCGGGCGCCGCACCGCGGACGTCGACACCCGCGACGGCACCGCCCGGCGGGGCGAGCACCACGGTGCTGCCGCTGCGGGTCCCCGGCCCGGTCAGCCCGGCGTGCCCGACCCGCAGGCCGGCGACGTCGGTCAGCCCGTTCGTCGCACCCGCCCGCAGCCGCGCTCCGTGCAGGATCAGCCCTTCTTCTTGCCGCCGCGGGCCCGCCGGACGACCAGGAAGACCAGCGCCAGCAGGCCGATGCCGCCGAGCACCGGCGCGAGCCGCTTGAGCACCGGCGCACCCGCGGAGTCGAGCAGGTCGATGGCCTCGACCGGGCTGCTCTGCGGCTGCCGGGGCGCGGCCGGCTTCGGGGCCGAGGTCGTGGCCGCGGACTCACCCGTGGCCGGCGGCACCGCCGGGATCGGGCTGGTCTCGTCGGCGGCGTGCTTCGGGCCCGCGCCGTTGGAGGTCGCGGCGCCGCCCGGACCGGTCAGCTTGTCCGCCACGCAGGAGGCGAACTGGCCGATGATCTTGTCGGCGACGTCGGAGATGACCCCCCGGCCGAACTGGGCGGGGCGCCCGGTGACGGTCATGTCGGTGACCATCGTGACCGAGGTCTTGTCCGGGCCGTCGGCGACCATCGTGCCGGTGACGACCGCCTTGGCGGTGCCGTTGCCGCGGGCGTCCCGGCCCGAGGCGTCGATGACGACCTTGTGGTTGGCGTCGTCCCGGTCGATGTAGGTGCCCTTGCCCTTGTAGGTCAGCGAGATCGGGCCCAGTTTGACCTTGACGGTGCCCTGGAACGAGTCGCCCTCGTACTCGGTCAGGGTGGCCCCGGGGAAGCACGGCGCGATGAGCTCCGGGTCGTTGAGCGCCTTCCAGGCGTCCTCGATCGGCGCCGCGATCGTGAACTTGTTCTCCAGCTGCATCTTTCGTCTGCCTCCTCGTGCGAAGGGGCGCCGGCCCGGGAGGTGCTCCCCGGCCCGGCGCCCCTTCGGCGTGCTACTGCGAACGTCAGCGGTGCTCAGCCGGCCGCGGCCAGCACGGCCCGCCCGGTGAGCACCTTCGCCAGGTGTTCACGGTAGTCGGCTGCGGCGTCCGCGTCACTCGGAGCGGAGGTCCCTTCCGTGGCGTGCTCGGCCGCCGCCTTCGCGACGTCCGGGCCTGCCGCCTGCCCCACCAGGGCCTGCTCGACCCCGGTCGCCCGGATCGGCACGTTCCCCATGTTGGTCAGACCCACCCGGGCCTGCGAGATGGTGCCGCCGTCCACCTTGAGCGCCACCGCGACGGCGACCATCGACCAGGCCTGGGCGACCCGGTTGAACTTCTCGTAGTGGGTCTTCCAGCCGGTGTACTTCGGGAACCGGACCATGGTGAGGATCTCGCCCTCGCCGATCGCGGTGGTGAAGTAGTCCTGGAAGAACTCCGCGGCGGGCACCAGGCGGGTGCCACCGGCGCCGAGGATGACGAACTCGGCGTCCAGCGCCAGCGCCGCCGCCCCGAGGTCACCGGCCGGGTCGGCGTGCGCGAGGGCGCCGCCGAGGGTGCCGCGGTGGCGGACCTGCGGGTCGGCGACCGTCTCGGTGGCCTGCGCGATCAGCTCGACGTGCTGCTTGATCAGGTCGTTGCGCATGACCTCGTGGTGGGTGGCCGTCGCGCCGACCATCACGTACTGGTCGTCCTCGCCGATCCGCTTGAGCTCGGGGATCCCACCGAGGTCGATGACGGTGCTGGGTGCGGCGAGCCGCAGCCGCAGCACCGGCAGCAGGCTCTGCCCGCCGGCGAGGATCTTGGCGTCCTCCCCGGCCGACTGCAGCGCCTGCACGGCCTCCTCGACCGAGGAGGGCCGGACGTAGTCGAACTTCGCCGGGATCACTGGGTCTCCCCCTTCGGGTTGTTCGGGTCAGCGCTGTTCGGATTCACTGAGCCCAGTCCTCCTCCGGGGCTGTGGGTGTCGCTGGGCGTCTGCTGCACGGAGTGGCCCTTGGCCACCTGCAACGCCCGCCAGACCCGCTGCGAGGTGGTCGGCATCTCGATCTCGCTGACGCCGAGGTGCCGGATCGCGTCGAGCACGCCGTTCACGATCGCCGGGGTGGAGGCGATGGTGCCCGCCTCGCCGACGCCCTTCACACCGAGCGGGTTCGTCGTCGACGGGGTCGAGACGGTCTCGGTGGTGAAGCTGGGCAGGTCGGCCGCGGACGGCAGCGTGTAGTCGACGAACGTGGCGTTCACCAGGGTGCCCTGGTCGTCGTAGTTCGCCTCCTCGAACAGCGCCTGCGCGATGCCCTGGGCGAGGCCGCCGTGCACCTGCCCCTCGACGATCAGCGGGTTGATCACGTTGCCGATGTCGTCGACACAGACGTAGTTGCGCAGGGTGACCCGGCCGGTCTCGGTGTCGACCTCCATCGCCGCGAGGTGGGTGCCGTGCGGGAAGGAGAAGTTCTCCGGGTCGAACACGGCGTCCGAGTCCAGCGAGGGTTCCATGCCCTCCGGGTAGTCGTGCGCCATGAACGCGGCGAACGCGATCTCCTGGATCGCCTTGCCCTTGTCGGTGCCCTTGACGGTGAACTGCCCGTTCGCGAACTCGAGGTCGTCCTCGGACGCCTCCAGCAGGTGCGCCGCGATCTTGCGCGCCTTCTCCACGACCTTCTCGGCCGCGTTGACGATCGCGATGCCGCCGACCACCAGCGACCGGGAGCCGTAGGTGTCGAGCCCCTTCGGCGCCACCTGGGTGTCGCCGTGCAGGATCTCGACGTCCTCGAAGGGCACGCCGAGCTTGTCCGCGACGATCTGCGAGAACGCCGTCTCGTGGCCCTGCCCGTGCGCCGAGGCTCCGGTGGTGACCTCGACCTTGCCGGTGGCGAGCATCCGGATGCTGGCGGCCTCCCAGCCGCCGGCGCCGTAGTCCAGCGAGCCGAGCACCCGGGACGGGGCGAGCCCGCACATCTCGGTGAAGGTCGAGATGCCGATGCCGAGCTGCACCGGGTCGTTGTTCTTGCGCCGCTCCTCCTGCTCGCGGCGCAGGCCGGCGTAGTCGAACAGCTCCATCGCGCGCTGCGTGGCCTGCTCGTAGTTGCCGGTGTCGTAGGTCAGGCCCACGACGGTGGTGAACGGGAACTCCTCGTGCGCGATCCAGTTCTGCTCGCGCAGCTCCATCGGGTCCCGGCCGAGCTCGACGGCGAGCTCGTCCATGATCCGCTCGATGCCGAAGGTGGCCTCCGGACGCCCCGCTCCCCGGTAGGCGTCGGTGAGCGTCTTGTTGGTGAAGACGTTCGAGCAGGTGAACTTCAGCGCCGGGATCTTGTAGATGGCGTTGAACATGAACGCGCCGAGGATCGGCACACCCGGGCCGACCAGCCCGAGGTAGGCGCCCATGTCCGCGTAGAGGTGCACGTCCAGGCCGGTGATCGTGCCGTCCCGCTTGGCGGTGATCGTGAGGTCCTGGATCTGGTCCCGGGCGTGGTGCGCGGTGAGCATGCACTCGCTGCGGGTCTCGGTCCACTTGACCGGCTTGCGAAGCTTCTGCGCGAGCAGCACGCAGAGCATCTCCTCGGGCAGCACGCCGATCTTGCCGCCGAAGCCGCCGCCGACGTCGGGGGCGATCACCCGCAGCTTGGACTCGGGGACCCCGAGGGTCACCGTGGTCATGGTGCGCAGGATGTGCGGCACCTGGGTGGCGGCCCAGATGGTCAGCTGCTCGCCGGTCGGGTCCACGACGCAGGAACGGGGCTCCATGAACGCCGGGATCAGGCGCTGCTGGCGGAACCGGCGCCTGACCACGATCTGGTCGTCGTCGGCCTCGGCGGTCTTGATCGCCTCGCCGATGTCGCCACCGGTGCCGGCCGCCGCGGAGTCGAAGATCCAGGTGGCGGAGACGTTGCTGCCCAGGTCCGGGTGCACCAGGTCGGCACCGTCCTGCGCGGCGGCCTCCATGTCCAGGACCGGGTCGAGCGGCTCGTAGTCGACCTCGACGAGCTCGGCGGCGTCCCGGGCCGCGGCGGCGGACCGCGCGACGACGACGGCGACGCCCTCACCGGAGAAGTTCACCCGGCCGACGGCGAGCACCGGGCGCTGCGGCGCCTTCTGGTCCGGCGTGATCGGCCACGCACAGGGCAGGCCGACCTCCTCGGCGCCCAGGTCGGCGGCGGTGAACACGCCGAAGACGCCGGGGGCCTTCTCGGCCTCGGACTTGTCGATCGAGGTGATCGTCGCCCGGGCCAGGGTCGAGCGGACGACCGCGATGTGCAGCGTCCCGGGCGGGGTGATCGAGTCGGTGTAGCGGGAACGACCGGTGATGAGGCGCTCGTCCTCCTTGCGGACGCGCGCCTTGCCGATCTCTGCTGTGGTGGGTTCGGCGGTCGTGGTCAACTCAGTTCCCTCCCGCGACCGGGGTGGCCGTCTGGCCGGCGGGGGCCTGGGCGCCCGGCTTCATGTTCTTCGCCGCGGACTGCACCGCCCGCACGATGTTCTGGTAGCCGGTGCAGCGGCACAGGTTGCCCTCGATGCCCTCCCGGACCTCCTGCTCGGTCGGGTCGGGATTGTCGCCGAGCAGGTCGACCGCAGCCATGATCATTCCCGGCGTGCAGTAGCCGCACTGCAGGCCGTGGCACTCCCGGAACGCCTCCTGCACCGGGTGCAGGTTCCCGTCGCGGGCGAGGCCCTCGATGGTGGTCACCTCGCCGCCGTCGGCCTGGACGGCGAGGACCGAACAGGACTTCACGCTCTGCCCGTTCAGACTCACGGTGCACGCACCGCAGTTGCTGGTGTCGCAGCCGATCAACGTCCCCGTCGTGCCCAGCGTCTCCCTCAGGTACTGCGCGAGCAACATGCGGGGCTCGACGTCGTCGGCGTAGTTCACGCCGTCGACGGTGACCCGGACCTCTGTCATGAACTCTCACTCCTCGTACGCGACCACGCACTCGGTCGCGCGGGGTCTACCGGGGACTGGTCGAGGTACACCGAGCGCGGTCGCGACCGCGTCGGCGCGCCTACCATCTGCCGTCACGCGTGTGGCGGCGCCCACATCACACTCCCGATCATGCGGGCAGGCAAGGCGGACGACCGAGGCGCCGTGACCGGTCGGACGGCGTGTCGTGGGCGTGACCGGAGCCACTCGGGTGACCCGGCCGCACCCGCGGAGACGATCTCGCGAAGAGGCCGCAGAATCGGATCCGTGACGAGGCGGGAATCACTCGTTCAGACCAACCCGGACGGAGTGGTCCGGCGGCCGTGTATCAGGTCAGCCTAACCTACCTCAGCGACGCGGTCCAGGGCCGGTCGGACGCAGCGGTGCCGTCGTCCGGTGGCGCCAGGCCCCCCACCAGAGCCCCGCGCCGTAGGCCAGGTCGTCCAGCCGGTGCGCGACGAGATGACCCACCGGGGAGATCCGCACCCGCGGGTCCCGGTCCCGGTGCAGCCACCAGTCCGCCAGCCCCTCGGCGAGCGCCGCCGCCAGCACCGTCGCACGGGCCCGCGCGGAGAACGGCAGCGCGAGCGCGGCCATCGGCCAGAAGTGCCTGGTCAGCCCGGACGCGCACTGCCACAGCGCGCCGGAGAGCCCGAGTGCGGTGAGCCGGGCCGCGCTGCGCCGCGGCCGCTCCAGGCGGGCCAGCTTGCGGGACAGCCGATCCGTCGCCACCACGGTGACGACGGCGGCGACCGCGGTCGCGCCGCGGCGCCGGGCGAGCAGTAGCAGGCAGACCGCCGCCGCCGGACCGGAGAGCACCATCGGCGGCACCGCGCCCGGATGCCGCAACGCCAGCGGGGCCGCACCGGTGCCGTAGAACGCCTTGCGGCGCAACCACTCCGCCGGATCGGTGCGATGGTCGTGGGCGACCCGGGCGGCCGGTTCGAAGCGCATCGCCCAACCGGCGGCGTGCAGCCGCAGGACCAGGTCGACGTCCTCGGCGACGTGCATCGCCGGGTCGAACGCCGCCGCCCCGACGGCCGCCACCCGGACCAGCATCGCCGCGCTGGGCACGTAGGCGACCCGGGAGCGGGGCACGATCAGCGCCGGATCGGGCCCCAGGTCCAGTGAGGACCGGACCGCCTCGTACCGGCCGACCAACCCGCGCAGGCCGGTGCCCGCGGCCGGATCGAGCGCGACGATCCGCGGCGCGACCAGCCCGACCGCCGGATCGGCGAGATGGGCGAGCAGCGGTTCCAGCCAGCCCGGCTCGGGCACCACGTCGGAGTCGAGGAACACCACGAACGGGGTGCGCGCCGCGCCCAGCCCGGCGTTGCGCGCCGCCGCCGGGCCGCGGCTGGCCGCGTGCCGCAGCAGCCGCCCGCCGGCTGCCTCGACGCTGCGGCGCAACGGTTCCGGCTCGGTCGAGCCGTCGTCGACCACGATCAGCCCGCCCAGCTCGCCGATCGGGAGCGCCGCCAGCAGCGCGTCCAGCGGCCGGTCCCGGACCGGCACCACGACGGTCACCTCGGCCGGTCCGTGCGGTCCGGCATGCGGTCGGGCATCCGGTCCGGCCCCCGGTCCGGCATCCGGCCCCGCCGGCCCGGTGTGCGGGCCCGTCGCTCCGGTGTGCGGGCCCGTCCGCGGCACCGGATGCGCCAGCCCGGCGTCGAGCAGGGTCCGGGCCAGCGCCCGGTGTGTCGGCCCCTCGACGATCAGCGTCCCGCCGGGCGGGGGCAGCAGCTCCCGGGCGCGGGCGGAGAGGTGGACCAGCCGCGGCGGGGCGCCGCCGAGCAGCGCCGCGCCGCCGTCGATCGGGCGGGCCCGCCGGTCCAGCCGCACCCGGAACCCGTCCGGCAGCCTGCGGTCGGCCGGGGCCGCCGGCGCGGCGGCGGGACGGTCGGGGCGGGTGTCGGCGGCGGTCACCGGAGGAGCGTTCCATCCGCGGGGGCCGCGGGTCGACTCCCCGGCGGGACGGGCAGCACACTCCTGCGCATGCCCGATCTCCTTCCCCGCTACGGCACCGCGACCCTCGCCGAGGTCGTGCCCGCGCTGCTGCACGCGATCGGCTCCCCGCTCGACGACCGGCCGCCCGCGTTCACACTGCCCGCCGCCAGGGCCGCCGTGCTGCTGCTGGTCGACGGGCTCGGCCACGAGCTGCTCCGCGCGCACGCCGCCGACGCACCGGTGCTGGCCGGGCTGGCCGACGCCGGGCCGCTGACCGTCGGGTTCCCCTCGACCACCCCGATCAGCCTGACCTCCCTGGGCAGCGGCCTGCCGCCGGGCGCGCACGGCACGCTGGGCCTGAGCTTCCGGGTGCAGGGCCGACTGCTCGACGCGCTGAGCTGGGCCGAGGGCCGCCGCGACCTGCGGGAGACACTCCTCCCCGAGCAGGTCCAGCCGCGACCGACGGCACTGGAACGGGCCGCCGCGGCCGGCGTCGACGTCCGGGTGGTGTCGCACCGGCAGTTCCGGACGTCCGGGCTGACCCGGTCCGGGCTGCGCGGCGGCGAGTACCGCGGGGTGGCGGCGCTGGGCGATCTGACCGCCGAGATCCTGTCCGGTGTGGACGACCGCGTGACCGGCCCCCGGCTGGTGTACGCCTACCACGCCGATCTCGACCATCTCGGGCACGTGTACGGCCCCGGCAGCCCGGCCTGGCACTGGCAGCTCCGGCAGATCGACGCCCTGGTCGGGATGCTGCTCGACGCACTGCCCGCCGGCACCCTGTTCGCCGTCACCGGCGATCACGGGATGGTCACCGTGGACCGGATCGTCGACGCCGACGTCTCCCCCGAGCTGCAGGCCGGCGTGGCGCTGCTGGGCGGCGATCCGCGGGCCCGGCACGTCTACACCGATCCCGGCGCGGCCGCCGACGTGCTGGCCGCCTGGCGGGCGTTGCTCGGCGACGACGCCGCGGTCGTCCCGCGCGAGCAGGCCGTCGCCGACGGCTGGTTCGGGCCGGTCGAGGACCGGGTGCTGGACCGGATCGGGGACGTGGTCGTCGCGCTGCGCGGCACGGCCGCGGTGGTGCGCAGCGAGGTCGAGCCGTACCTGGCGTCGTTCCCCGGGCAGCACGGGTCGTTCACCGCCGCCGAGCAGCTCGTGCCGCTGCTGATCCGCTGAACCCCGCCGATGCCCGCCGCAGCCGGCTGGGTCCGCCGATCCCCCGGACCCGGCTGACCCGCTGTGCCCGGCAGGTCGGTGGATCTGCGGACCCCGGCCGGCCGCCGGTGGGCGAGGATCCCGGCATGCGGCAGCGGTGGACGGCGGTGGCGGGTGCGGTACTCCTGGTCGCCGGGCTGGTGGTGGTCACCGCGACGGTGGCCGGCCGGTGCGCAGCCGGCGGGGACCCGGGCAGGATCGCCGGGGCGGGATCCGGTGCCGACGTCACATCGGCCCGGCAGCCCACCGCCGAGGCGGAGTCCACCGCGGTCGCGACGCTGGCCACCGCCGGGATCCCGGCCACCCCGCGCTGGGGGCTGTGGAGCGGGGTGCGCGGCGAGGACGGGACGGCGCTGCCGGAGATCACCGACGTCGCGGTGGCCGGCGACCGGGTCGTGACCGCCCAGCTCGGCAACGACGACCGGCGGCTGCTCGCCGGGTACGCCGTCGCGGACGGGACACCGCTGTGGTCGGCGGCGCTGCCCCGCGGCCGGTACGAACCGGCCCTGCTGCTCACCGCCGGACCGGCACCGGGCAGCAGCGCCGGACCGGCATCGGCGGCCGGTGACGGATCGGTGCTGGTGCTCGGCGGCGGCGCGGTCTCGGCGTTCGATCCGGCGTCGGGCGAGCTGCGGTGGTGCGTGCCGGTGTCCGGGGACGCCCGGGTGAGCATGCTGGACACCCGGCACGGTGCGCTCGTCGCCGAGCAGGACGCCGACCGGTCCCGGCTGCTGCTGCTGGACCCGGGCACCGGTGAGCAGCACTGGTCGCGCGACTACCGGGTGCACGACGGCGGGGTGGCGCCGGTGGTCGCCGCGGACGTCGTCGCGGTGTACGCGGCCGGCGACGACGGGTCCGGGGTGCACGCGTTCCGGCTCGGCACCGGGGAGCCCGCCTGGTCGCTCACCGACGAGCTGCCGCAGCCGTTCGGCGCGGCCGGCGGGGTACTGCTGGTGCGCTCGCGGACCGGTCTGCACGGCGTCGCAGCGGGATCGGGCGCGCCGCGCTGGAGCTCGGACCGGTTCACCCCGCAGCTGGGCCCGGGCGCCGGGTTCCGGGCACCGCAGCGTCCCGGGGATCCGGCGCTGCTGCTGCAGCCGCCGGCGGCCGGTGGGGTGACGGCGTTCGACCCGGCGACCGGGGCGGTCCGCTGGGAGCTGCCCGGTGCGCTGCTGCGCCCGAGCGTGCCGCACGGCGTCGCGCGCGCGGACACCGCCGGTGACCGGCTGCTGCTGCAGGGCACCCGCACCGGCCTCGTCGCCGTCGACCCGGGGACCGGCCGGATCCTCGGCGGGGCCGCCGACACGTCCCCGCTGATCCCGGCGGCGGGGACGGCCGTGGTGACCGGCCCGCTCCGGACGACCGTCCTGTCCCCGGCCGGATGATCACCGATCGGGAACCGGGACGACCGCCGGGCGACCGGTCCGGTGCCCGATCGTGGATCAGCGCGGGACGCGGAGCCTGCCGGTCGCCGGGTCCGGGTCCCAGCCCCGGATCGCCGTCGCGGCCGCCGCGGTGACGGCGGCGAGCAGCGCCCGGCCCTCGTCGGCGCTCGCCCCGGCCGGGTCGCCGAGCACGCCGTTCGGGCTGACCGCGGCCGTCCCACCGGCCCGCAGCGCGTCGATCACCTCGGTGAGCGGGCGGGTCTCGCCGGCGACGGCCCGGTCGGCCCGGACCAGGTCCGGCCGCAGGTGCAGCAGCAGCGACGTCTCGTAGCGGCCGGCGTGCGCGTCCGCCGGTACCCCGGGCACCGCCGTCACGCACGGCAGCCAGCCGGCGTCGCGCCCCTCGTGCCGCAGCAGCCGCACCGCCGACGACAGCGCCGCCACGTTGCCGCCGTGCCCGTTGAGCAGCACCAGCCGCGACGCCCACCGGCAGGCCGAGCGGCCGTACTCGACGAGCAGCGTGTGCAGCGCCTCGGTACCGATCGAGACGGTGCCGGGGAAGCCCTCGTGCTCGCCCGCCGCGCCGTAGGGGATCGCGGGGGCGAGCAGCAGCCCCGGATCGGCGTCGTGCAGCGCGCCGGCGACGGCGGTCGCGACGAGCGTGTCGGTGCCCAGCGGCAGGTGCGGCCCGTGCTGCTCGGTCGAGCCGACCGGGACCAGCACCGTCCGTGGCGGGTCTGCGGGATCGTCGAGATCGGGCCAGGTCAGCTCGTCGAGCAGCACGGGGTACAGCCTGCCCTCACCGGCCGGCGTGCCGCAGCGCGGTCAGCGCCAGCACGACGACACCGGTCAGCAACCCGGACGCGACCAGCCCGACCACGCCGAACCCGGCGGTGAAGGCCGACCGGCCGGCGTCGAGCAGGGCGGTGGCGGGCCCCGGCGGCAGCGAGCCGGCGGCGGTGACCGCACCGGCCATACCCTCCCGGGCCCGGTCGGCGGCCTCGGCGGGCAGCCCCGGCGGGAGCACCAGCCGTCCACCGTAGACGGCGGCGAGCACGCTCCCGGTGACGGCGACGCCGAGCGCCACCCCCAGCTCACCCGCCGTCTCCGAGATCGACGCCGCCGATCCGGCACGCGCCGACGGCACCGAGCCGATCACCAGGTCGGTGGCCAGCACGCCGATCGGGCTCAGCCCGAGCACCGTCCCGGAGACCAGCACCAGCACCGCCACCGTGCCGCCGCCCGCCCCGACCAGCCCGACCAGCAGCGATCCCAGCGCGGCCAGCCCGGCCGACGTCGCGACGACCGTCCGGACGCCGAACCGGCGGGCCAGCACCGGGGTCAGCAGCGACCCGGCGACGGTGCCCCCGGCGACCGGCAGCATCCACAGTCCCGCGGTGAGCGCCGAGGCGCCGCCGACCAGCTGCAGGTACTGCGGCAGCACGAAGAACAGGCCGTTCACCGCGAGCAGCGCGACCAGCAGCACCAGCACCGCGGCGGTGAACACCGGCCGGGTGAACAGCGCGATGTCGAGCAGCGGATCGGCCAGCCGCCGCTGCCGGCGGACGAACAGCACCCCCGACACCACGCCGACGACGGCCGGGACCAGCGTGATCGCCTCCGGGCCGTAGGCCGCGGTGTTCTTCACCGCGTAGACCAGCGGGAGCATCGCGGTGAGCGAGAGCACGACGCTGGTCGGGTCCAGGCGTCCGGCACGGCTGCCGTGCTCCTCGGGGAGCAGCAGCGGGCCGAGCACGAGCAGCAGCAGCATCACCGGCACGCCGAGCAGGAACACCGCCCCCCACCAGAACGCCTCGACCAGCGCCCCGCCGACCAGCGGCCCGATCGCGGCCCCGACCGAGAACGTCGTCATCCACACGGCGACCGCGAACCGGCGCTGGACCGGATCGGGGAACATCGTCGAGATCAGGCCCAGGGTGGACGGCATCAGCGTGGCCCCGGCGATGCCCAGCAACGCGCGGGAGGCGATCAGCAGCTCGGCGGTCGGGGCGAAGGCCGCGAGCACCGAGGCGACGGCGAACGCGCCGGCCCCGATCAGCAGCAGCCGCCTGCGCCCGATCCGGTCGCCGAGGGTGCCCATCGTGATCAGGAAGCCGGCGATCAGGAAGCCGTAGATGTCGAGGATCCACAGCTGCTGGGTGGCCGAGGGCTGGAGGTCCACGGCCAGCGCCGGCGCGGCGAGGTAGAGGACGCTGATGTCGAGTGCGAGCACCAGCAGGGGCAGCGCGAGGACGGCGAGGCCGATCCACTCGCGGGGGCCGGCGCGGTCGTTGCCGGTCAGGGAGGTCTCCGTGGTCATGGTCCCGACGCTAGAAAGTAGAGTTGACTTCAGGTCAAGACTGCGCCGAGGGTGGGCCCCAGGACTGCGCTGCCCTCGCGGATCGCCGCGTCGGCGCGGCGCGGTGTCAGCGCGTCGCCGATCCGGTGCATCGTCGGGCCATCCTCCCCCGGCCCGGTCCACAGCCGTGCGCAGGTCCCCGCGGACGGCACGGCGGGCACCGCCGCGACGACGGCGGCGACGTCCCGGCGCTCGATCCGGCCGGTCGGGTGGTGCAGCAGCTCCACCGCTCTGCTCTGCTCACCTGTGCGCTGCACGCCGAGCACGGCCCGGTCGGCGCTGCACCGGATGCCGGCCGCGTGCGCGCGGCGCCGGAAGCCCTCGCGGTCCAGGGTGAGGCCGAGATCCTGCCCGACGACCAGAGCCGGGGTGACGATCTCGGTGTCGTGCCCGCGGGCCGCCAGCAGCTCGGCGACCGAGGTGGCGTGGTGGAACCCCAGTTCGTCGACGACGAGCACCGGGCCGTCCGGGACCGGCGCCCCGGCCAGCACGTCGTCGACCGGCACGGTCAGCCCGTGCGGGTCCCAGGGCGGGGGCGCCGGACGGGCGCCGGTGGCCAGCACGAGTGCGTCCGGCCGGTACTCCTCGACGAACGCGCGGTCCACCTCCGCCCCGAGCCGGAGCCGCGCGCCGGACTCGTGCACGGCCTGCAGCAGGTCGTCGGTGACATGCCCGAGCTCGGCCCGGCCCGGCGCAGTGGCCGCGAGCGCGAGCCGGCCGCCGGTGCGGGTGGCCCGCTCGACCAGCAGGACGTCGTGCCCGCGCCGGGCCAGCGCGGCCGCGGCGGACAGACCGGCCGGCCCGGCGCCGGCGACCAGCACCCGGAGCACCAGTCCCGCGGGACCGGGCCGGGCCGGTGCAGGCGGCCCCTCGAGACCGGACCAGGCCGGTGCGGGCGGTCGCGCACCGACCGGCAGGACGACGGGGGCGAGCCACTCCCGGCCGGCCGCCGGATCGACCAGGCAGCCCAGCGGCAGGTTCAGCCCGACCCGCCCGATGCAGTCCTGGTTGCAGCCGACGCAGCGGCGGACCGGACGCCCGGCGAGCGCCTTCGCCGCGAACGCCGGATCGGCGATCTGCCCACGGGCGACCCCGACCAGGTCGCACTCGCCGCGGTCCAGCGCCCCGGCGGCCTGGGCGGGTGTGGTGAACCGTCCGACGCCGATCACCGGCACGTCCGCACCGGCCTCCCGGACCGCGTCGCGCAGCCGGGCGGCGAGCCGGCCGGCGTATCCGGACGGGGTGTGCATGGACGGCTCGATGAGGTGCAGCGTCGAGGTCGCGACGCCGATCGAGGTGTTGAGGGCGTCGACTGCGCCGGTCGCGACGAGCCGGCGGGCGAGCGCGGCACCGTCGTCCGGGGTGATGCCGCCGGGGATCCGCTCGTCGACCCCGATCCGCAGGCCGAGCACCGGGTCCGGGCCGATCGCCTCGCGGACCGCGGCGACGACGTCGAGCACGATCTTCGCCCGGTCCCGGCCCCAGGCGTCGGTGCGCCGGTTGGTGGCCGGGGACAGGAACAGGCGCAGCAGCGAGGCGTGCGAGCACTGCAGTTCGACGCCGTCGAACCCGCCGTCGACGCAGCGTGCGGCGACGTCGGCGAACGCGGCGACGATCTCGGCGATCCCGGCGGCGTCCAGCTCGGCCGGGACCTCCCGGTACATCGGGTCGGGCAGCGCGGAGGGCCCGACGACCGGCTCGCGGGAGTACATCCCGGAGCCCTGGGCGCCGTTGTGGTTGAGCTGGGCGAGCACGACGGCGCCGTGCCGGTGCACCGCGTCGGTGAGCGCGCGGTAGCCGGGCAGCACCGCCGGGTCGTGTCCGCGGATCAGCCGCTCGTAGGGCCGGTCGGCCGGATGGACGGCGTGTTCCTCGGTGATCACCAGTCCGGCGCCGCCCGCGGCCCGGGCCGCGTAGTAGCCGACGTGCCGGGGGGTCGGCAGGCCGCCCTCGGCGAAGCCGGTGAGATGGGCGGTGAAGACGATCCGGTTCCGCAGCTGGCGACGGCCGAGCCACAGCGGGTCGCCGAGCCGCGGCGGGTCGCCGAGCCGCGGCGGGACGACCGGCTCGGCACGGCCCGCCCCGGCCGCGCGGCCTGCGGCGCCCGTCGGGGACGCCCGACCCGCAACGCCCTGCCCGGCCGCCCGCGCCGCAGCGCCCGTCGGGGTCGCCGGGCCCACAGCGTCCGGGCCAACCGGCCGCCCGGCGGCGCCCGCCCGTCCGGCGGTGTCGTGCCCGACGGTGGACCGCGCGACGGCTGCCCGCGCGACGTGGTGGCCGTCGACGGCGGGCGCTGCGACGCGACGGGACCCGGCGGGATCCGGTGCGCGGCAGAGCCCCTCGCCGAGGGCCTGCGCGGCGCGGCGACCCTCCCGGACCGCCTCGGCGATCGTGCGCGGTGCCACCCGGTCCCCGATGCTCCGGCGACCGGGCGCGTCCGGCAGGGTCCGGTCCGGCAGCCGGGCCGCGCAGTCCACGACGGCCGCGCAGGGCACCGTGGTCACCGCCCCGGTGTGCACGTCGACCAGCTCCGCGATGCCGTCACGGACGTGACGGACCGCTGTGAACAGAGCCCGGACGACGCCGGCCCGCTCCAGCCGGGCGTTCGCCGGCGCCATGTCCCCGCACCGGCCGAGCTGGTGCCCGGCAACGGCGTCCGGGGTGGACAGCGTGACCCGGTATCCGACACCGGCCAGCAGCTCCGCCACACCCGGCCCGGTCCAGTCGCCGACCGGGTCGCGGACCAGAACCGGCGCCCCGGCGGACACCCCGGCGGCGGCGAGCAGGGTCCGGACCCGTCGCGAGCCGGCGAGGTCCGTACCGGCCGGCCCAGCGGCGGCGGCCAGTTCGGCCGCCGGCACCACCGGCACGTCCGACCCGAAGCCCGGGGCCGTCGGTCGCGATCCGGTCGCGAGGAGCACCGTCGCACCGCGGGCGCTCGCCGCGGCGACGGCGGAGCCGTCCATCTCGGAGCCGAGCTCGACCCGCACCCCGAGCCGCGCGAGCTCCCGCTCCCACCACGGGACCGCCAGGAGCAGCCGGCTGCGACCGGGCAGCGCCGCCGCCGCGTGCAGCATCCCGCCGAGCCGCGACGAGCGTTCGTGCAGCGTCACCGGATGGCCGAGCAGGACGAGCGTCCGGGCGGCCTCGCACCCCGCGGGACCGCCGCCGACCACGAGAACCGGCCGCGGGACCGGCGGCCCGGCGGCGGAGCGCGGGACCGCGGCGGGCTCGGTGCGCTCGTACCCCGACCGGGGTTCCAGCTCGTCACCGACGACCGGGTTGCGCGGGTCCCTCGCGGCGGCGAGCGCGTTGGTCAGCAGACACGGCCGCACCCGCTCCGGCGTCCCGGCCCGGACCAGCGCGACCAGCGACGGATCCGCGATCTGCGCTCTTGTCATCTCGACGATGTCTGCGTCGCCGCAGGTCAGGACGTCCTCGGCGAGCGACGGCGAGGCGACGCTGCCGGCCAGCGCGACGGCCGTCGCACCGTCCACCGCGCGGCGCACCGCGGCGCAGCGCTCCCGGAGGAACGCCTCCGGGGTGTGCAGGTCCGGACGGGTGGCCGCCACCGAGAGTGCACTGCCGGCGACCGGGACCAGCAGATCGACGTCGGCGGCGACCGCCCGGGCCCGCCCGAGGCCGACGGCGGGTGTGATCCCGGCCCACGGCGCGAGCTCGTCGATGCACAGTCGCAGCGTCAGCAGCGGCTCCGGCCCGATCTCCTCGCGGACGGCGGCGAGCACCCGGCGCAGCAGCAGCGAGCGGTCGCGGCCGTAGGCGTCGGTGCGGTGGTTGGTCAGCCCGGAACAGAACTGACGCAGCAGCGAGTGCTGTCCGGCGGAGATCTCCACACCGTCCACACCGTTGTCCACAGCCGAGCGGGCGGCCGCGGCGAAGCCGAGCACGATCTCCTCGATCTGCGCGGCGTCCATCGCGACCGGGACCTCGCGGGAGACGACGTCGGGCACCGCGGACGGCCCCCACAGCGGGTTCCCGGAGTGCGCCGTCGAGCCCTGCCCGCCGGCGTGTGCGAGCCCGGCGAGCACCAGCGTGCCGTGCGGCCGGCACGCCTGGACGACGGCGGCCCAGCCGCGCGCGGCCGGCACGTCACCGAGATGCAGCTCAGCGGGCCCGTCGGCCCGTGGGAGCCCGCTGAGCTGCATCTCGGCGTGCGGATCGGGTGCGACGAGGGCCGCGGCCGGCCCGGGCGCCGCACCGGGGCACGGAGCAGCGCCGGACCGCGGAGCAGCGCCGGGGCGGGGAGCAGCGGCGGGGCGGAACGCGGCCGGCGCGTAGGCGTACGGATGGTCCGACGGGTGCACCGACGCCGGCTCGACCACGATGATCCCGGCGCCGCCCGCGGCCCGCTCCGCGTAGTAGGCGACGTGGTCGTCGGTGATCCCGCGCCCGGCGTCCCCGAGGTTCGTCTCGTGCGGCCCGAACAGCACACGCGACGGGGCCCGCCGACCGCGCAGGTCGACGGGCCCCGTCAGCAGGTCCGTGGTCAGCTCCCGGCGACGGGAGCGGCCGGGGCCTGCGCGGGAGCGGACGCCGGGGTGAACCCGGCGAGCGGGCTCTCGTCGCAGGCCCGGTCCGGCCGGCGCGGCGGCGGGGCGAGCGACAGCATCGTGGGCTGCTTCGGGGTGCGCGAGTTCCGCGGCGCCGATCGCGAGTGGTCCACGTCGGACTTCGGGATCACCGTCCCGGAGTCCCGCGCGGCGAGCATCTGCTCGCCGTAGCCCTGCACGCACTCCGGGTCCGGCCCGTCCAGCGGCAGGCCGGTGAAGAACTTCGCGGCCATGCAGCCACCCTGGCAGGAGTCGTAGTGCTGGCAGGACGCGCACGCCCCACCGGTCTGCGGCTTGCGCAGGTCGGTGAACAGCTCGGAGTTCGTCCACACCTCCTGGAACCCGCCCGCGTCGCGGACGTTGCCGGCCAGGAAGTTCTCGTGGATCGCGAACGGGCAGGCGTAGACGTCGCCGACCGGGTCGATCAGGCAGACCACCCGGCCCGCGCCGCACAGGTTCAGCCCGGGCAGTGCCTCGCCGTAGGCGGACAGGTGGAAGAACGAGTCGCCGGTCAGCACCTGGTCGCCGTGCGCGACCAGCCAGTCGTAGAGCTGCTTCTGCTGTGCCTGGGTGGGGTGCAGCTCGTCCCACACGTCGGCGCCGCGGCCGGACGGGCGCAGCCGGGTGATCCGCAGCTGGGCGCCGTAGGAGTCGGCGATCGCCTTGAACTCGTCGAGCTGGTCGACGTTCTCCCGGGTCATCACCACCGAGATCTTCGGTGCGACGAACCCGGCCTCGGCCAGGTTCTCCAGCGCGGTGATCGCGGTGTCGAACGATCCCGGACCGCGGACGTGGTCGTTGACCTCGGCGTTCGCACCGTCCATCGAGATCTGGATGTCGACGTAGTCGGTCGCGGCCAGCTGGGCGGCGCGCGCCTTGTCCAGCTTCACGCCGTTGGTGGAGAACTTGACGCCGACGTCGTGGGAGATGGCGTAGTCCAGCAGCTCCCAGAAGTCCGGGCGCACGGTCGGCTCACCACCGCCGATGTTGACGTAGAAGACCTGCATCCGCTGCAGCTCGTCGATGACCGCCTTGGCCTCGGCGGTGGTCAGCTCGCGCGGGTCGCGCCGGCCCGACGACGACAGGCAGTGCACGCACGCGAGGTTGCAGGCGTAGGTGAGCTCCCAGGTCAGGCAGATGGGCGAGTTCAGGCCGTACTGGAAGTGGTCGACCAGCTTCACGGGCACCTCACTGTGGTGGTCGGCAGGACTGTGAACGGCGGAGCGGGACTAGCGGGCGACGATCGTTCCGGACCGCAGCAGGCCGGACAGCGCCTTCAGATAGGCCTCGTGCTGCGCGGCGGGCACACCGGCCGCCTCGACCGCGGACCGGGCATCCGGATGACGTTCCAGGCCGGTGACGACCTCGACGAGCTCCGGGGTCTTGAGGAACGACAGCTTGCGGGTCACGAAGTCGTACACCAGTGCGCCGAACGGTTCCGGGCGCAGCGACACGCTCTCGCTCACCCGGTACGGTGCCGCGGGGTCGAACGACCCCGCGGCACCGTCCGGCACCGTGGTGTCGACCGGCTTAGTAGACACCGCACATGCCGTCGATGGAGACCTCCTCGACGAGGGTCTCCTCGACCAGGACGTCCTCGTTCTGGTGCTCGCTCATGGGCAACCTCCGCAGGGATCCACTCTCGGCGAGAGCGGTGACCGACCGCCCCGCCGGCCGGCGCGGGCAGCAGATCGGACGTTATTGGCACCGGGTGCCGGAAAGCAAGAACCTGCGGGGACGCCCGTCCGTTCGGACGGGAGGGCATGCTGGCCGCATGACGGTGGACGACACGCTGCTGCACCTGTGCACCCCCGCCGAGCGGGCCGGCTACGAGCTCGCCGGACAGATCGCGCCGCCCTCGCTGGACGAGGTGGGCTTCGTCCACCTGTCCACCGCGGACCAGGTCGCGCTGCCCGCGCAACGGCTGTTCGCCGGCCGGACCGACCTGTCGCTGCTCGTCGTCGACCCGGCCGCGCTCGCCGTCGCGGGCGTCGAGGTCCGGTGGGAGCCGGGCGTGCCGGGCGATCCGGAGTCGATGCGCTTCCCGCACGCCTACGGCGCCGTGCCCGCCTCGGCGATCCGCGCGGTGCTGCCGTACCCGCCGGGGCCGGCCGGGTTCACCGCACCGGAGCTGCCTGACCTGGACTGACGCCCGCCGCCCCGTCCGGTCGGACGGGGAACCTGACCGGGCCGACGGGCAGGTGGTCAGGTACCCGTCCGTAGCTGTTGCCAGTCATCTGCAACAGCCACCGTTGTGCTCGTCCGAACGCCAACGAGGCCGCGAGGAGAGCCAATGGCCATCGAGCTCAACCAGATCTGGGACTTCCCGATCAAGGAGTTCCACCCGTTCCCGCGGGCGCTTCTGGGGGTCGGCGCGCATGACATCCTGGGCGTCGAGGCGAAGAACCTGGGCATGACGCGGGTCCTGTTCGTCACCTCGGGCCTGCGCGGCTCCGGCATCATCGAGGAGCTCAAGGGCAAGGTCGAGTACCAGGGCGTCGACGTCGTCGTCTACGACCAGGTCGAGTCCAACCCCAAGGACTACAACTGCATGGACGCCGCCGCGCTCTACACGAGCGAGCGCTGCGACGGCATCATCTCGATCGGCGGCGGCTCGTCGCACGACGCCGCGAAGGGCGCCCGCGTCGTCATCGCACACGACGGCCGCAACATCAACGAGTTCGAGGGCTTCTCGAAGTCCACGAACATGGAGAACCCGCCGCACATCGCGGTCTCCACCACGGCGGGCACCGGGTCCGAGACCTCCTGGGCCTACGTCATCACCAACACCTCCGACATGGACAACCCGCAGAAGTGGGTCGGGTTCGACGACGCCGTCGTCACCACCCTGGCGCTGGACGACCCGCTGCTCTACTACAGCTGCCCGCAGCACTTCACCGCCTACTGCGGGTTCGACGTGCTCGCGCACGGTTCCGAGCCGTTCGTGTCCCGATTGGACTTCGAGCCCTCGCTGGGCAACGCGCTGTACTCGATCGAGCTGGTCGGGCAGTACCTGCGCGAGGCCACTTACGAGCCGCGCAACCTCGAGGCCCGCTCCAAGATGATGCACGCGCAGTACATCGCGGCGCAGGCGTTCAACTCGGGCGGTCTGGGCCTGGTCCACTCGACGTCGCACGCGGTGTCGGCGTTCTTCGACACCCATCACGGCCTCAACAACGCGATCGCGCTGCCCCGGGTGTGGGAGTACAACCTGCCCTCGCGCTACCAGCGGTACGCCAAGATCGCGACCGCGCTGGGCGTCGACACCACCAACATGACCACCGTGCAGGCCGCCGACGCCGCGGTCGAGGAGGCCATCCGGCTGTCCAAGGACGTCGGCATCCCGGACAACTTCGGGGTGCTGCGATCCGACAGCTACGACAAGAACCGGATGAACACCGGCAAGTACGAGGGCCGTGGGGACTCGATCCCGACGGACGAGAAGACCGTGCACCGGATCGCCGAGCACATGATGGGCGACTACTGCACCCCGGGCAACCCCCGCGAGTGCACCGTCGAGTCGCTGGTGCCGCTGGTGGAGCACGCCTTCAACAAGTCCTACTGAGGACGTCCGACCAGGGCCACCCGGCCCCGTGCCCGTCGCGCCCGGATCAGCCCCCCGGGCGCGGCGGGCACGCACCCCTGCGTGTGAGGAGAACGGTGTTCGACAGCCCCGAGGCGCTCACCGAGTCACTGGCCGGCGAGGACTACGTCATCGATCCCGAGTTCGCCGTGGTCGTCCACCTGGCGACCGCGCTGGAACGGCCGCTGTTGCTGGAGGGACCGGCCGGCGTCGGCAAGACCGAGCTGGCCTCCTCGCTGGCCGCGGCGAGCGGCCGGCGGCTGGTGCGGCTGCAGTGCTACGAGGGGCTCGACGACGGCCGGGCCCTCTACGAGTGGGACTACGGCAAGCAGCTGATGCACGTCCAGATGCTGCGCGACCGGATCGGCGAGCTGCTGTCCGGGACGACGACGATGGCCGAGGCGTCCGCCCGGCTGCAGACGCAGGACACCGGTCTCTACACCGAGCACTTCCTGTCCACCCGCCCGCTGCTGGAGGCGGTGCTGTCCCCGGACCCGGTGGTGCTGCTGGTCGACGAGGTCGACCGCACCGAGGAGTCGATGGAGGCGCTGCTGCTGGAGGTGCTCGCCGAGCAGCAGGTGACCGTCCCGGAGATCGGCACCTTCACTGCCCGCTCCGTCCCGTGGGTGGTGCTCACCTCCAACGACACCCGCGAGCTGTCCCCGGCGCTGAAGCGCCGCTGCCTGCACTTCCAGGTCGGCTTCCCGACGCCCGAGCGGGAAGCCGAGATCGTGTCCCGGCGCGCGCCGCAGGTGGCAGTCGAGGTCGTCGCCGACGTCGTGGAGCTGGCCCGCACGCTGCGCGGGTTCCCGCTGCGCAAGTCGCCGTCGATCTCCGAGGTGATCGACGCCGCCCGGGCCGCCGCGGTGCTCGGCCTGGGCTCGGCGGGCGAGCTGGAGAAGGTGCGGCCCGCGCTGCTGTCCGCGCTGCTCAAGTACGGCTCGGACCGAGAGCTGGCGATCCGCAGGCTGGACGGCGAGGGCCCCGGTCCGCAGGCCGGCGGGCCGGTCGCCGCGGAGGGCGCGTCGACGACCGCGGGGGCCTTCGGCGCCGGGCGGGCCGCCTCCACCGGGTCCCGCGCGGCCGCCGACCGGAACCGCCGGGGCCGCCGGTGACCGCGCCGGCCCGCGATCCCGGGCCGTGGGTGCTCTCGGTGCTCTCCGCGGCGTTCACCCGGGTGCTGCGGACCCAGCGGGTCGCGGTGTCGCCGGCCGAGGCGATCGAGGTCCGGCGGGTGCTGGCGATGTTCGGCGCGTCCGACCTGGACCGGCTGCGCACCGGGCTGCGCGCCGTCACGGTCGCCTACGCGCACGAGCGTCCCGGCTTCGAGCGCGCCTTCGACGCGTTCTTCGGGCTGCTCCCCGGCACCTGTGACGGCTCCGGCGCGGACGGGCCCGGCCTGCGCGGACCGGCCGCGCAGGGACTGCCGACCGATCTGGAGCTCGCCGACGGCGACGACCCGCTCGGCCGCTACGCCGATCACGACCCGGGCACCGCCGACGTCGGCGACCTGCTCGACGCGCCGGAGCAGGAGAAGGGATTCAACCCGCACCGCGACGACGACGTCTCGCTCGGCGGGTCCGACCGGGATCTCTCGGTCTCCTCGGCCGAGGACCGCGGCCGGCGTGGGACGACCCACACGGTGGACCTGGAACGGGCCGGGGCGGCGGCCGGGAAGGAGCTGACGTCCGGCGGCGCCGACCGGGTGTCGGGGCGGATCGACCTCGACGACCCGGAGGCCGTCCTGGCCATGCTCGCCGCCTACGACCCGCACGCCGTCTACGCCGGCGGCCCGGAGGGCGAGCTGCTCTCGGCGAACCAGCTGGGCCGGCTGGTCGACGCGATCAGCCAGTTCGTCGCGCAGCTCGCCGAGCGGATCGAGACCGGCCCGGGCGCGTCCGCGGCGCCGGACACCGACCGCACCCCGGAACCCGCCGACATGCAGCGCGCCTGCCACGAGCTGCTGCACCGGATGCGCGGTGCGCCGCGCCGGGTCCCGCGCGAGCACGCCCGCGGGCCGCTCGACGTCCGGCACACCGTCCGGCGCAGCATGCGCAGCGACGGCGTGCCGTTCCACCTGCTGGTCCGCCGGAAGGTACCGGACCGGGTGCGGCTGCTCGTCGTCGCCGACGTGTCGCTGTCGGTCCGGTCGATCACCGCGTTCGTGCTGCGGCTGGCCAGGACCCTGCACCGGCAGGCGTTCCGCTGCCGGGTGCTGGCCTTCGTCGACGCCCCGGTCGACGTCACCGGCCTGCTGCTGCGCGCGCACGACGACCGGGCGCTCGCCGCGGTGCTCGCCACACCCGGCCTGGACCTGGATGCCACCAGTGACTACGGCCGCGTGCTGGGCGGGATCAACGAGCGGTTCGCCGACGCGGTGGACAACCGGACCGCGGTGCTGTTCGTCGGCGACGCCCGGTCCAACGGCCGGCCGCCGGGCACCGACGAGCTGCGCCGGCTGGCGCGCCGGGCCTACCGGGTCGGCTGGATCACGCCGGAGCCGCGCCGCTACTGGGACCAGGCGTCGTGCGCGATGGGCGAGTACGCCGGGATCGTCGATCACGTGCTGGTCGCCCGGGACGCCGACGAGCTGCTGGCCGGGGCCGGCGAGCTCGGCCACGCCCTGTCCTGATCCGGCCCCGACCCGGTGCGGGACGCGCCGACCGAACGGGCACCCTGGTGCGGTGGCCCTGACCCGTCGATCGTTCCTGCGCGTCACCGGTGCCGCGGCCGCACTGGCCGGGATCCCGGCGCTCGCCGCCTGCGGTGCCGCGGCCGACACCACCGCGCCGCCGCTCACCGTGGTGTTCGCCGGGGCCGGGCCGCTCCCGCCGCCGGACCCGCACCACGTCTGGCGGCCGGTGGACCGGGCCCGCGCCGCGGCCGTCGCGGACACGCTGCTGGTGTGGTCGCCGGAGATGCGCGTGGTGCCGCACCTGGCCGAGTCGGTGGAGCCGGACCCGACCGGCACCCGGTGGCGGGTCCGGCTGCGGGTCGCCGTCGCGCACGACGGGCGGCCGATCACCGCGGCCGACGCGCTGGCGTCGTTGCGCCGGATCGCCGACCCGGCCACCGGGGCGACCGCCGCCCCGCTGCTCTCCGGCGTCGATCTCACCGCCAGCCGGGCGGTCTCGCCGACCGAGCTGGAGATCGTCCTGGGCGCGCCGGACTTCCTGTTCCCGCTGGTACTGGGTGCGCCCGGGACCGGGATCGTGCGTGACGGCGACGGCGCCGCCCCGGTCGGCACCGGCGCCTTCCGGCCGCACCCGGTGGGCCCGGAGGTGCTGCTGCGCCACGACGGGCACTGGCTGGGCGCTGCGGCGTCGCCGGAGCTGCGGTTCCTGGTCGACGACGACGAGGAGCACCGCTTCCAGGCACTCGTCGAGGGCCGGGTCGACTACGCGCACGACCTGTTCCCGCACAGCGTGCGCCGGATCATGGGCCGGACCGGGACCCGGATCCTGTCCGCGCCCGGCTCGGCGACCCGGTTCCTGGAGGTCGGCAGCGGCCGGGCCGACCGGCTCGGCCGGGCCGATCTGGGCGGCGACGGGACCACCCCGGACGGCGGCCCGGCCGGTGCGCTGTTCGACGATCCGCGGCTGCGCGAGGCGGTGCGGCTGGGCATCGACCGGGAGGCGCTGGTCCGGCGGGTGCTGCTGGACCTCGGCGATCCCGGCGACGACCTGTTCGGTCCGGGCCTGGAGCACCACCCGGCGGACGTCCCGCCGGTCGTCCGCGACGTCGGCCGGGCCGCCGAACTGGTTGCCGCGGCGGGTGCCGCCGGGGTCACGGTCCCGCTGCTGTTCGATCCGTTCGATCCGCTGTCCCGGCCGGCAGCGGCGGTGATCGGCGAGCAGCTGGAGGAGATCGGGCTGTTCGCCGAGCCGCGCGAGCCGGACCCGGTGGGCGCGGAGCCGACTCCGGGGATCGCGTTCCGCCGGGTACCCGCGCAGCCGATCCCGCTGCACCTGCGCGCCGCGGCGCTGGGCAGCTCCCCGGTGCCGGGCCCGGACACCGGCAACGACAACGACGGCGGCGGCGACAGCGACACCGGACCGGACGGCGAGCCGCTCGGCCCGCCACCGGCGGAGCGGCCGTACGCGCCCCGAGCGGACGTCGCCCGGCTGCTGGCGGCCGCCACCGCCACCCCGGACGACACCGTCCGCGGGGACGCGCTGCGCCGGGCCCAGGTGCTGCTGCGCGACGCCGCGACCGTCTGGTCGGACGGCGACGAGCACGTCGGGATCTCCGCCGACCTGGACGGGGTGGAGGCGGCCCGGCCGGACACCGCACGCTGGGCCCGGTTCGACCGCGCCCGGCTGGGGTGAGGGCCCCTGCACCACGACCGCTCTTGAAAGGCCACCGTCGGCTGTGATCATGTTCAGCTGTTCATCCGACGGCAGTGGGGGTCCTGCGTGCTGCGCGCGTTCCGCGAGCTGACGGCGCCGGGCAGGCTGCCGGGGGTCGATCGCTTCGGCCCCGAGCTCAGCCGGCCGCCCACCGCCGCCGGGGACGGGGACACAGAACCGGGCGGCCGCCTCCTGGCCCGGTTCGACCGGGCCAGGACCGGGTGAGTGCACCGGCCGTGGCGCCGGGGCGTCCGGCGGATCGGGGTCGCCGGCGTTGCACTCGGTGTCGCGTCGGTGCTGGTCTTCGCGCTCACCGCGCTGTTGCCCGGCGAGACCGCCGAGATCGTGCTCGGTCCGGAGGCCACCGACGAGCAGGTGCAGCGGCTGCGGGCCGAGCTGGGCACCGACCGGCCTGCCGTCGAGCGGTTCGCCGACTGGGCCGCCGGGCTGGTGCGCGGCGATCTCGGGAACTCGCTGGTCACCGGCCGGCCGGTGCTCGAGGAGCTCACCCACCGGCTTGGTGCGACCGTGCTGCTGGGCGGCACGGCACTGCTGGTGACCGTGCCGCTCGCGGTCGGCATCGGGGTACTCGCCGGGCGCCGGCCCGGCCGGCCGGTGGACCGGGTGTCGACCGGCGTCGCCGCCGCGTTGCAGGCCGCGCCGGAGTTCGCGCTCGGCCTGCTGCTGGTCGGGCTGTTCTCGCTGCAGCTCGGCTGGCTGCCCGCCACCGCGGGCGGCGGATCGCTGCTCACCCCGGCGGTGCTGGTGCTCCCGGTCGCTGTGCTGGTCGTCTCCCAGCTGGGACGGCTGTCCCGGCAGGTGCGACTCGGCGTCGTCCAGGCGGACCGGTCGCCGCACGTCACGCACCTGCGCAGGCTCGGCCTGACCGAACGCGTCGTGCTGACCCGGCACGTGCTGCCCGGCGGGATCGCGCCGGCGCTGCAGCAGCTCGCCCGGGTCAGCGACGGGATGCTCAGCGGCGTCGTCGTGGTGGAGGCGTTGTTCGCGCTGCCCGGCGTCGGGGCCGGGTTCGTCCGGGCCGTCCAGCTCCGGGACGTGCCGCTCGTACAGGGCTACGCGCTGTTGTTCGCGGCGACGACGATCGTGGTCAACCTGATGGTGGACCTGGTGTCCGCACGGCTGACCCCGGTGCGGGAGGAGAACCCGTGACCGCGCTCGCCCTGCTCCTGGTGGGGGTCCCGCTGGTGCTCGCGCTGGCCGGTCCGCTGCTCGCGCCGCTGCTGGCGCCCGACGCCGAGCCGTCGCCGCTGCGGCCGCCGGGGCCCGTGCACCTGCTCGGCACCGATGCGCTCGGCCGCGACGTGCTGCAGCTCGCCCTGACCGGCGGCACGACCGTGGTGCTGCTGACCGCGGGCGCACTGGCACTGACCTACCTCGCCGGGGTGCCGCTCGGGCTCGCGCTGGCCGCGACCTCGCACCGTGGGCTCGCCGCGCTGTCCCAGCGCGCCCTGGACATGCTGCTGATCCTGCCGTCGCTGTTGCTGCTGATGGTGCTGGCCGGGACCGGGCGCCGCGGGATCGGCTGGCTGCTCGCCGCGGCCGCGGTGGTGCAACTCCCGGCGGTGGTCCGGCTGGTGCGCGGCGCGGCGGCCGCCCCGGCCCGGCGGGTGGCGCTGGAGACGATGATGCTGTCCGGCGAACCGTGGTGGCGGATCCACCTGCTGGAGACAGGCCGGTTCGTCTCCGGCGCCGTGCTGGTCGACGCCGGCACCCGCGCCGCGCTCGTGCTGACGCTGCTGGCGAGCGCGAACTTCCTCGGCATCGGGCTGCCGCCGGACGTCGTCGACTGGGCGGTGGTGATCGAGCAGAACACCGCGTCGCTGTTCCTCGCGCCGGCCGCGCTGCTCGTCCCGGCCGGGCTGCTGATCTCCCTCGCCGCCGGGACGAACCTGCTGGTGGACCGGGTGGCCGACCGGACGGGTGCCGTGACATGACAGGGGCTGCGACATGACAGAGCCTGCGCCATGACAGGAGCCTGCGCCATGACAGGAGCCGTGGCATGAACCGGCCCGGCCCGGCCGTCGTGCTCGAGATCCGCGGGCTCACCGCCACGGCGGGCGCGGCGGCCCTGCTCGACGACGTCGGGCTCACCATCGAGGCGGGCCGGGTACTGGCCGTCCTCGGCCCGTCCGGGGCCGGGAAGTCCACCCTCGGGCTGGCGCTGCTCGGCGAGTCGGACACCGGCGTCAGGCTCGGCGGCTCGGTCCGCACCAGCGGCACCGAGCTGCTCGGGCTCGGTCCGGCGGCGCTGCGGCGGGCCCGGGCCGGGCGGGTCGGGCACCTGCCGCAGCACCCGGGCGTCGTGCTCGATCCGGTCCGCCGGATCGGGCCGGTGCTCGACGAGCTGGCCGCGATCGTGCACGGCAGCGGCCGGGCCCGGCGGGCGGCCCGCACCGCCGCCGTCGACGACGCCCTGGAGCGGGCCGGTCTGGGCGCCGAGCCACGGCTGGCGCGCCGGTTCCCGCATCAGCTCTCCGGAGGACAGCAGCAGCGGATGGCGCTGGCCCAGACCCTGGTGACCGCGCCCGACGTCGTCGTGCTCGACGAGCCGACGACCGGACTGGACCCGGTCACCACCGACGCGGTGGTCGGGCGGCTCGCCGCCCTGGCCGCAGGCGGGACAGCACTGGTGCTGCTCACCCACGATCTGGACACCGCCCGCCGGCTGGCCGACGAGGTACTGCTGCTCGACGCCGGCCGGGTCGTCCGACGGGGTGACCCGGCCACCGTGCTCGGGCCGCCGGCACCACGACCGGCCCGGCCCGCTCCGCGCACGGCGGGCGCGCCGCTGCTCGTGGTGACCGGGCTGGGCGTCCGGGCGGCGGACGGCACCCCGCTGCTGTCCGGAGTGGATCTCACCCTGGAGCGGGGTGAGTGCCTCGCCGTCACCGGGTCGTCCGGTGCGGGGAAGACGACGCTCGGCCGGGCCCTCGCCGGACTCGCGCCGCACTCGGGGGACGTCGTCGTCGACGGCGGCAGCTACGGCAGTGGCAGCGGTGGCAGCGGTGGCAGAGGCGAAGGCAGCGGTGGCGGTGGCGGTGGCGGTGGCGGTGGCGGTGGAAGGTGCCGCGGCGGCGGTCGCGGCCGTCGCGCGGTGCAGTACGTGCACCAGGACTGCCGGTCGGCGTTCCTCGACCACCGGCCGGTGCTCGACCAGGTGGCCCGGCCCGCGGTGTTGCTGCGCGGGCTGCCGGTGGCCTACGCCCGGTCCGATGCCCGCGCCCTGCTGGAACGGTTGGGCCTGCCTGCGGAGACCGTTGCCCGGCGACCGGGCGGGCTGTCCGGCGGCCAGCTGCAGCGGGCGTCGGTCGCCAGGGCGCTCCTCGCCCGCCCGGCGGTGCTGATAGCCGACGAGGCGACGTCGGCGCTGGACGGCGCACACCGCAGGCTGCTGCTCGACGAGCTGGCCCGGGCCCGCCGCGACGACGGTCTGGCCGTGCTGCTGATCAGCCACGATCCGGCCACGCTCGCCGTGGCCGACCGGGTGCTGGCGCTGGCCGACGGCCGGATCGCCGGAGACGCGGCGGAGCCGGCGGGCGCCCGCTGAGAGTCGATCGCGGGGGCCGCCGAACCGCTCGGAACCCATGCGTCCGCGTTCCGCGGAACGCGGACGGCAGTGCCGGGGCCGCCCATCTCGACTCCGGGTACCCCCCGGCACAACCGGAGCCCTCCCGCCGCGTTCCGCGGAACGGACCCAGCGACACCCCGCCACCCATCTCCACTCCGGGAAACACGCCCCGGCACGGCCCGCCCCATCGCGGGCGCGATCCGCGGTGCTGCGGAACGCGTTCCGCAGCACCCGGGACAGCACGAACCACGTTCCGCGGAACGCTCGGCGAGCACGATCCGGCCTGGACCGTGCACCTGCCGACCGCGGTGAACGCCGTGAATGCGGGAACGCGGGTTCGGTCGCCGCGGCCCGGCGATTCGACCTTCGTCGGGTACGGCACACATCTGATTGGATGTTCAGGTGAGCGGGTTAAGGTCCGGTTCGTGACTCCAGACATCAGCCGGCGCGGGTTCATCGTGGGCGGCCTCGGGACGGCCGCGCTGACCCTCGCCGGCTGCGGCGGCTCCCCCGGATCCGGGACGGACCGGCTGCGGGTCGCCTTCGCCTCCGGTGGCTCCCAGGAGTCGCTGGATCCGCACGTGCTCCCGCTCTACGTCGACCAGGCACGCGCGAAGGCGTGCTTCGACACCCTCGTCGGCTGGTCCCAGGACATGACCCCGCAGCCGCGGCTCGCGGAATCCTGGGAGAGCGATCCCACGGGCAGCCGCTGGCGGATCGTGCTGCGGGACGCACGCTTCCACGACGGCGGGCCGCTGACCGCCGACGACGTCCTGCACTCGCTGCGGCGGATCGTCGATCCGGACACCACCGCGATCGCCGCCGCCCTGTTCCGCGACCTGGACCTCACCGCGTCCCGCGCGACCTCGGCCACCGAGCTGGAGCTCGTCCTGAACCGGCCGAACTTCCTGTTCCCCCTGGCCTGGGGTGCGCCGGGCACCGAGATCGTGCAGCAGGGCGCGACCGGCTTCGACTCCCCAGTGGGCACCGGGCCGTTCCGGTTCGGCTCGTTCAGCCCCGGCGGCCCCGCGCTCTACACCGCGTTCGACGACCACTGGGGCGGCAGGCCCGCGATCGGCGAGCTGGAGTTCCTGCCGGTCGACGACGAGGAGGCCCGGATCGGCGCGCTGCTGTCCGGCCAGGTCCACTACGCGCACGATCTCACCCCGGCCGGAGCCGCCCGGCTGGACGGCGACAGCCGCGCGAGCACACTGTCCGCACCGGCTGCGGCCAACCAGTTCCTGGTGATGCGGGTGGACCGTCCGCCGTTCGACGACGCCCGGCTGCGCGAGGCGGTCCGGTACGGCATCGACCGCGACGAGCTGGTCGGGGTCGCGCTGCTCGGCCGGGGCCGGCCCGGCAACGACATGTTCGGCCAGGGCCTGCAGTACTACCCGGACGTCGAGCAGGTCGTGCACGACCCGGACCGAGCCCGCGCGCTGATCACCCAGGCCGGCGCCCAGGGCCAGGCGATCGAGCTGCAGACCAGCGGCGCCGATCCGAACTTCGACGCCGCCACCACGATCGTCGCCCGGCAGCTCACAGCGATCGGGCTGCGGGTGAGCGCCCGCACGCTGCCCTCGGAGAACTACTTCAGGACCATCCGGGAGCAGGGCGTCTTCTCCCAGAACAGCACCGGATCGCTGCCGATCCCGGACTACATCGGCCGCCGGATGCTGACCAGCACCCCGACCTACGACTTCACCGGCTACCGCAGCCCGGAGATCGACCGGCTCTACTACGACGCCATCGGGACCGACGACGAGGCGGCCCGGGCCACCGGGTTCGGCCGGATCATGCAGCAGCTCCGTGCCGACTCCGGCGGCCTGGTGTGGGCGGTGCGGGACTGGAACGTCGGCGTCGCCGCGGAGGTGTCCGGTCTGGAGCCGGCCCGGCCCAACACCTTCGCCTGGGCCAACTTCGCCGGCGCCCGGCTCGGCTGAGAGCCCGGCGCCGCTCGGCCCGGCGCCGCTCGACACGGCCCGGCTCAGCGCAGCGCGACCAGCATCCGCCGGTCGAAGGTCTGGGTGAGCGTCGAGACCTCGGCGAACCCGGCCCGGCGCAGCGCGTCCTCCCAGGCCGGGAGCGAGGACCCGCCGGCGACGTGACCGGCGAACCGGCGCTCCCGCTCGGCGAACTCGGCGGCCAGCGCCGGCTCCGCCGACAGCGCGTCCCACCAGGTGCGGAAGTCCTCCCCGGTGGCTAGCCCGCGGGCCGTCCGCTCCTCGCGCAGTCGCCGGGTCAGTGCCGCGATCCTGGGTGCGGCCGGGTCGGCGAGGAGCGTGTCGACGTTCACGAACACCCCGCCGGGACGCAGCAGACCAGCCAGCCGGTCCGCGAGCGCCGGCAGCGCGGACTCCTGCAGCCAGTGCAACGCCGTCGCCGAGACGATCGCGTCGAACGGGCCGTCGAGCGGGTCGGGCCAGTCCGGGGCGGCGAGATCGGCGTCCACCCAGCGCACCCGGTCACCGGTGGTGCGCCGGGCGAGCTCGAGCATCACGGGATCGACGTCCACGCCGACGATCTCGGCGTCGGGGAACCGGGCCGCCGCCCGGGACGCCAGCGAACCGGGACCGCAGCCCAGGTCGAGCAGCCGTCCCGGAGCGGCATCGAGGCCGGCGACGGCGTCCAGCGCCAGCCCGAACAGCTCCTCGCGATCGGGGACGTAGCGCTCCTGCTGGGCGTCCCAGCGGCGCAGCCAGCCCTCGGCATCGAGATCGGCGGTAACCGGCAACTCGGTCCTCCCTCGGACGTGCCCGGCCGATCGGCCGGAACGGTGGGACAGGTGGCGCAGCGCGCCGGTCACCGCCGGACCGGTTCGGCCGGACGAGTACAGCACCGGCACCGCCGAACGGCACGAGCCGACCTCCCCGCAGCGGCGCGGACCCGGCGCCGGGACACGCTCCCGGTCGACGCGGGGCCCGGGCGTCACACATCCTTCCTTGTCGAACATGGATATCGATAGTGTTGGGCGATGACCGTTCCCGATGGGTACACGACCGCCATGCGCAGCCTCTGGAGCGGCGCGGACTATCGGCCCCTCTCCAGCCTGCTCGCCCCCGCCGCCCGCGACCTGGTCGACGCCGTCGTGCCCAGCCGCACGGAGCAGGTGCTCGACGTCGCCGCGGGCACCGGCAGTGCCGCCCTGGAGCTCCGGGGGCGGGGCGCCGCGGTGCTCGCGACCGATCTCGCACCCCGGATGGTCGAGCTCGGCCGGGAGCGGACCGCGGGGACCGGCATCGTCTGGCTGGAGGGCGACGCCGAGGACCTGCCACTGCCCGACGGCGTCGCCGACGTCGTCGTGTCGAGCTTCGGGATGATCTTCGCTCCCCGACCGGAGGTCGTGCTGGCCGAACTGCGGCGGGTACTCGTGCCCGGCGGGCGACTGGGGTTCACGGCGTGGACGCCGGACGGGTTCATGGGGCGGATGAGCGCCGTCATGCGGACACACACCGGCGCCCCGCCGGGGGTCGCGGACCCGCTGGACTGGGGGCGCCCGGAAGCCGTGGAGCGGAGGCTGTCCGGGTTCACCGGGATCCGGATCGCCGAACGCGGCCTCCCGTGGCACTTCGACTCGCCGGCGGCGATGACCACATTCCTGCGCACGCACTCCCCCGCGCACGCCGCCGCGGCGGCCGGGCTGGGCGAGCGCGCGACGGCGATGTTCGACGACATCGAGGCACTCGCCGGTGCACCGGACAGGCCGGTGCGGCTCGACGCCGGATATCTCGTCGTCGACGCGACCCTGCCGTCCCGCTGACGGTGCGCAACCCGACCACCCCGACGGAGGGATCTGCGTGCCCGGCTCCGATGCCGCCCTGCGCCGGTACCTGACCGCCCGCGTGGTGTCGGTCTCCGGCAGCCTGGTTGCCGCCGTCGCGCTGCCCGTGCTGGTCTACCGGCTGACCGGCTCGCCGGCCTGGACCGCCGCCGTCGCTGCCGTCGAGGCCCTGCCCTACCTGCTCTTCGGGCTGGTCGCGGGTGCGCTGGCGGACCGGGTGGACCGGCGCGCGGTGATGGTCGGGACCGACCTGGCGCAGGCCGTGCTGCTCGCCGGGATCCCGCTCGCCTGGTGGCTCGGCGTGCTCGGCCCGTGGCAGGTGCTCGCGACGGCGGTGCTGGCACAGACCTGCTTCGTGTTCTTCGACGCCGCCAACTTCGGCGCACTGCCCACCCTGGTCGGCGAGGCCCGGCTGACCGAGGCGTGGTCGCGGTTGTTCGGCGCCACCACGGTCGTCGAGCTGCTGGTGCCGCCGCTGGCCGGGTTGCTGGTGGCCGTACTCGCCCCGGCCGGACTGCTGGGCGTGACTGCACTGACCGCACTGACCTCGGCGCTGCTGGTCCGCTCGATCGCCGGCGCACTGTCGGTCCGGCGGCCGGGTCCGCGCACCCGGATCCGGGCCGACGTCGGTGAGGGGCTGACGATCCTGTGGCAGCACCGCACCATCCGCACGCTCACCCTGGTCGGGACCACGCAGGCGGTCGCCGGTGGCGCCTGGGCCGCGATGGCGGTGCCGTGGGCCGACACCGTCCTCGGTATCGCGCCGTCCGGCGATCCCCGGCTGGGGCTGCTGTTCGCCTGCTGGGGGATCGGCGGGCTGCTCGCGTCCCGGCTGGTCCCGCGGCTGACCGGGCGGCACGGCGGGGCCCGGCTGGCGCTCACCGCGCTGCCCGTCTCGCTGCTCTGCTCACTGCTGGTGGGCGCCGCGACGCACTGGATCCCGGCGCTGCTCGCCGCGGTCGCGTTCGGCTGCGCCTACTCGACCGTCGTGCTCAACGCCGTCACCTACCGCCAGCAGGTGTGCCCGCCGCACGCCAGGGCCCGGGTCAGCACCACCGCCCGGATGCTGTCCTGGGGTGTCGGCACCCCGGCCGGCGCGGCGCTGGCCGGCACCGTGGCCGTCGTCGGCGGGCCCCGGGCCGGGCTGCTGGCCGGTGCCGCCGTGCTCGCCGCCGGGGTGGCGCTCGCCTGGCTCAGCCCGGCGCTGCGGACCGCGGCCCGGGCGTCGTGACGTCGAGGTAGTGGCAGGTCAGCCGGCCCTCCCGACGGGAGACCCCGCCGCGGACCCCGAACACCTCGGCCAGCAGGCCGGCGTCGACGACCTCCTCCGGGGTGCCGTCGGCGTGCACCCGGCCCTCGCGCAGTGCGATCACCCGGTCCGCACAGCGCGCGGCCTGCGCCAGGTCGTGCAGCACCGCGACGACGGTCAGGCCGCGCTCGCGCTGCAGCTCGCGGACCAGGTCCAGCACCTCCAGCTGGTGACGGACGTCGAGGTAGGTGGTCGGTTCGTCGAGCAGCAGCACCGGCGCGTCCTGGGCGAGTGCCAGCGCGAGCCGGACCCGCTGCCGCTCCCCGCCGGAGAGGAGCTCGACCGGGACGTCGGCCCAGGCCAGCGTGCCGGTGGCACGCAGCGCCTCGGTGGTGACGGCGTCGGCGCCACCACCGAGCATCCCGAGCGGGCCGCGCACGGCGTAGCGGCCCTGCGCGACGAGTGCCCGCACCGTCACCCCGCCCAGCGGCGGCATCGACTGGGGCAGCACCGCGATCCGGCGCGCGGTCTCGCGGCGGGACAGCGTGGCCAGGTCCCGGCCACCGGCCGACACTGTGCCGCCGTCGGGCCGGTGCAGTCCGGCGAGCACCCGCAGCAGGGTGGTCTTGCCGCAGCCGTTGCGACCGACCAGCGACGTCCACTGTCCGCCGCGCACCCCGAGATCGACGCCGTCGAGCACGGTGCGCCCGTCGAACGCGACCCGCACGCCGCTCGCCAGCAACGGTTCGTTCACGACTCCCCTCCCAGCACCGCACGCGAGCTGCGGCGCACCAGCACGATCAACACCACCGCACCGGCGACCGCGGTGACGGCCCCGGTCGGCATCCCCAGCGGACGGTCCCCGGTGGGGGCGAGCGCGGTCACCGCCTGCGCGACGACGTCGGCGGCGGCGACGGTCGCCGCACCGGCCAGCGCGGCGCCCGGCACCAGCAGGCGCGGGTCCGCACCGGCCAGGCCGAGCACCGCCCGCGCCAGGTGCGGGGCGAGCAGCCCGACGAAGGCCAGCGCCCCGGCGACGGCCACCGCGCCGGCCGTCGCCAGCACCGCGACCAGCACGACGACGCTGCGCCACGGCCCGACCGCGAGCCCGACACCGCAGGCGTGGTCGTCGTCGACGGCGAGCAGGGCCAGTACCGGCGCGAGCAGCGCCGCCGCGACGAGCACGACCAGCGCGACCGGCCAGACCGCGCTCCAGTGCTCCCAGCCGCGGCCGTTGAGCGACCCCACCAGCCAGCGCACCAGCGACCCGGCCAGCTGCGGCCGGGCGGTGAGCAGCAGCAGCGTCCCACCGGCGAGCACCGCCGAGACGACCACGCCGGACACCGCCAGCCGCAGCGGATCGGCGGTGCCCGGACCGGCTGCCCGGCCGGCGAGCAGCCACAGCACACCGCCGCCGAGCGTCCCGCCGAGCACGGCGACGGCGAGCACCCCGATCGGGCCGGCGACCGCACCGCCGGCCAGGGTCGCCGCGACCGCGCCCAGCACCGCGCCGGAGCCGACCCCGGTGACCTCCGGCGAGGCCAGCGGATTGCGCAGCACCGACTGGAGCACCACACCGGCGACACCGAAGCAGGCGCCCGCGGCGAATCCGACCAGCACCCGGGGCATCCGGAGGCCGATGACCAGCTCGCGGGCCGACGGATCGCCGATCCCGGCGAGCGCAGACACCGCGTCCATCGGGGACACCGCGGTGCCGACCAGCAGGCCGGCCGTCCCGGCGACGGCGGCACCGGCGGTGAGCAGCAGCAGCCGCAGCAGTGCCGTCACGACGGCCCCACCTGCACCGGATCGGCGGGCCGGGGACGCCGGCGTCCGGCCAGGAGCAGCCCCCCCAGCACGACGGCGACCACCGCGGTCAGCCCGCCCACCGGCAGCTCCACCGGGTACAGCACGGTCCGGGCCGGCAGGTCCGCGGCCACGACGAGCACCGCCCCGGTTCCCGCGCAGGCGACCAGCCGGGTGAGCGGTGCGGCCGCCGGACGGAACCGGAGTACCAGCTGCGGCGCCAGGAAACCGACCCACGCCACCGGGCCGCACGGGCCGACGACCGCGGCCACCAGCAGGCATGCCACCGCCAGCACCCCGATCCGGGCGGTCGCGGTACGCAGCCCGAGCACCGATGCGGTGCCGTCGCCGAGCCGCAGCAGGCCCAGCGCCGGCAGCGCGAGCACCGCGAGCCCGAGCCCGATCGCGAGCCCGGGCAGCACCGTCGCGACCGTCGGCCAGGTGGTGCCGGTGAGCGAACCGAGCAGGTAGCGGACGAGCACCCCCTGCTCCTGCGAGCCGGTGAGCGCGACCGCGGTGAGCAGCAGCGCCTGCAACGCCGCGCTCACCCCGGCCCCGATCAGCAGCACGGCGGCCGGTCCGACGGCCCCGCGCACCGCGAGCAGGGTGAGCAGCGCCCCGGTCGCGGCACCGGCGATCGCGGGCAGCAGCGGCGAGAACGGCATCGCGGCACCGGTCACGATCGTGATCGCCACCGCGGCCGCCGCGCCGGAGGAGACCCCGAGCAGCTCGGGGACGGCGAGCGGGTTGCGCAGCGCGTCCTGCAGCAGCATCCCCGCGGTCCCGAGCGCGATCCCGGCGAGCGCGCCCAGGACGAGCCGGGGCGCGCGCAGCTCGGTGACCACGACGTGCTCGATCCCGGAACCGGACCCGAGCACCGCCGGCAACTGCCACGGCGGCACCGACGGCGTGCCCAGGCACAGCGTGGCGACCACGAGCGCGGTCCCGGCGGCCACCAGGAGCGCGATCCTCACCTGCCCGGCACCACGGCCAGCGACTGCTCGACGATCGCGCCCAGGCTGCGGGTGCCGCGCCCGCTGCCCCACAGTCGCGGGTCCATCTCGTGCACCGCACCCTGCTGCACGGCCGGGACCTGCTGCCAGACCGGGTTGTCGGCGAGCTGGTCGGTCAGCGTGCGGTCCTCGGCGGAGAACAGCAGTGAGAAGGCCAGTACGACGTCGGGCTGCCCGGCCAGGATCTCCTCGACGTTGTAGGCCGACCCGGACTCGACGTCCGCGCTGCGCGGTGCGAACGGGTAGTCGTAGAGCTGGGCGAGCAGGTCGCCGTTGACCGATGCGGTGGTGTCGACGCCGATCGTGTCGGCGCTGCCGTACATCAGCACGACCGTCCGGTCGGCCTGCCCGGTCTCCCGGGTGGTGTCGACCGCGTCGGCGAGGATGCCGCGGAACCGCTCCTCGGCCGCCACCGCCTCCGCGGTCCGGCCGGTCAGCGCCCCGAGCGCCCGCAGGTAGCCGACCGAGTCCTGCCAGGTCGACGGCTCGACCGTCCACAGCGGCGCGAACTGCTCGATCGCGGAGCGCAGCGGATCGTGCACCCCGCCGAGCCCGATCACCAGGTCCGGATCCAGGGCGGCGATCGACTCGACGTCCTCGCTGCCGAAGCTGCCCGCGACGGTCGGAACCTGCGCGGCCGCCGCCTCGCCGAGCAGCACCGGGTTCGCGAGCAGCGCGGGCGTCGAGGTACCGGCCGGGGCGATGCCGAGCTCGACGAGCATGTCGTCGCACAGCCCGGTGATGCAGACGATCCGCTCCGGCGGGGTGGGCAGCGACAGCTCGGTGCCGTTCGGGTCGGTGACGGTGCCGGCGGGCTCCAGCGGTGCCGCGGCGCGCTCGATCCGCGGCGCGGGCCGCTCCCCGGCGGCCGGATCGGTACCCGGCCCGGCGGCTCCGCATCCGGCGAGCACCGCGAGCAGCGCGAGCGCCGGGACGAGCGGGAGGATCCGTCGAATTCTCATGTCAGAAACAGTAGTCATTTTCATCTAGCCCCCGAAAGGGGGACGATCATCACCGGTCCGAGTGGCCGGCACGAGCCTCTCGCGGCGACCCGCCGGGGCCGACCTGCACCGTTCACCGGCGGTGACGATTCGTCGCACACACCGACTCCTTGGGGTCTCGAACGGCGGCGGCCCCAAGATGTAGTGTCCGGTTCGCTGGTGGTTCACCGGCCCGCCTGGGCCGGTGAGACAACAGGGAACCCGGTGCGAATCCGGGACTGCCCCGCAGCGGTGAACGGGAACGACCGCCGTCAACGAGCACTGGGAGCGATCCCGGGAAGCGACGGCCAGTAGGAGCGTGCACGACGCCCGTGAGTCCGAAGACCTGCCACCGGTGCGCCCGCCGCCGGCGTGCGCAGCTCCGGGCCTCGCGGGAGGGCGCCAGGGTGCGGCGGTCCCGGACCGTCGTCGCCTCCTCGCGCGGGTCACGGACCGACGGCGACTCGCGAGGAGAGAGACCCGTGACCGCAAGCACCGCTCCCCCTGCATCCGCGCACGGCACAGCCCCGCCCGGCCTGCGGGTGATCCGGCGTGACGGCTCCGAGACCACGTTCGACGCCGGCAAGATCTCGGTGGCGATGACCAAGGCGTTCCTGGCCGTCGAGGGCGGGTCCGCGTCGGCGTCGTCACGGCTGCACCATCTCGTCGGCGAGCTGACCGATCAGGTCGTCGCGGCACTGGCCCGGCATCCCGTGCCCGGCGTGCACGTCGAACAGATCCAGGACCAGGTCGAGCTGGCCCTGATGCGCGGCGAGCACCACAAGGTCGCCCGCTCCTACGTGCTCTACCGTGAGCAGCACGCGCAGGCCCGGGACACCGGACCCGAGACCGCCACCACCGATCTGCCGACCGTGCACGTCACCCAGCCCGACGGCAGCCGGGTCCCGCTGGACCGCGACCGCGTCGAGACCGTGCTCGCCGAGGCGCTGGCCGGGATCGAGGACGTGAGCCGGGAGCCGGTGCTCGCCGAGCTGGACCGCACCGTCTACGACGGCATCACCGCCGACGAACTGGCCCAGGCGCTCGTCATGGCCGCCCGCACGCTGGTCGAGCGGGAGCCGGACTACTCGCTGGTGGCGTCCCGGCTGCTGCTCGACCGGCTGCGCGCCGAGGCCGTCTCGCACCTGTCCGGCACCCGGGAGACGCCCGACCAGGCCACGATGGCGCAGCGCTACGCCACGTACACCAAGGACTACCTGAGCCGCGCGATCGACATCGGGCTGGTCGATCCGGAGCTCGCCACGTTCGACCTGGACCGGGTCACCGCCGCGATCCGTCCCGAGCGGGACACCGAGATCGGCTTCCTCGGCCTGCAGACCCTCTACGACCGCTACTTCCTGCACGAGCGCGGCACCCGGTTCGAGCTGCCGCAGGCGTTCTTCCTGCGGGTCGCGATGGGCCTGGCGATCCGGGAGGTCGACCGCGAGGCGCGCGCGATCGAGTTCTACGAGCTGCTGTCCAGCTTCGACTTCATGGCGTCCACCCCGACGCTGTTCAACTCGGGCACCACCAGGGCGCAGCTGTCGTCGTGCTTCCTCACCACCGTCGACGACGACCTGGACTCGATCTTCGGCGGCTACCGGAACAACGCGCTGCTCGCGAAGTACTCCGGCGGCCTGGGCAACGACTGGACCCCGGTCCGCGGCCTCGGCGCGCACATCCGGGGCACCAACGGTGTCTCGCAGGGTGTCGTGCCGTTCCTCAAGATCGCCGGGGACACCGCCGTCGCGGTCAACCAGGGCGGCAAGCGCAAGGGCGCGGCGTGCGCCTACCTGGAGACCTGGCACGTCGACATCGAGGAGTTCCTCGACCTGCGCAAGAACACCGGCGACGACCGGCGCCGCACGCACGACATGAACACCGCGAACTGGGTGCCCGACGAGTTCCTGCGCCGGGTGCAGGCCGACGGTTCCTGGACGCTGTTCTCCCCGGACGAGGTCCCCGACCTGCACGATCTCTACGGCACCGCGTTCCCCCTGCGCTACCGCGAGTACGAGCAGGCCGCCGAGCGCGGCGAGATCCGGGTGCACCGCACGGTGCGCGCGGTCGACCTGTGGCGCCGGATGCTGACCATGCTGTTCGAGACCGGGCACCCGTGGATCACCTTCAAGGACCCGTGCAACCTGCGCAGCCCGCAGCAGCACGCCGGCGTGGTGCACTCGTCGAACCTGTGCACCGAGATCACCCTGAACACCCAGGCCGGAGCCGACGGCGAGGTCGCGGTCTGCAACCTCGGCTCGGTCAACCTGGCCGCGCACATCGGGCCCGACGGGCTCGACACGGACAAGCTGCAGCGCACGGTGACCACGGCGGTCCGCATGCTGGACAACGTCGTGGACATCAACTTCTACACGATCCCGGAGGCCCGCCGGTCCAACCTGCGGCACCGCCCGGTCGGCCTGGGGATGATGGGCTTCTCCGACGCGCTGTTCCTCCAGCGGATCGCGCCGGGCAGCGACGCCGCCGTCGAGTTCGCCGATCGCAGCGCCGAGGCGCTCAGCTTCCACGCGATCGCGGCGTCGTCGGATCTGGCCGCCGAGCGTGGCCGCTACGCCTCCTTCGACGGCTCGCTGTGGAGCCGGGGGATCCTGCCGATCGACTCGCTGGAGCTGCTCGCCGCCGCCCGCGAGGAGGGCGAGTTCGACGTCGACCGCTCCACCACCCTCGACTGGGACACGCTGCGCGAGACGGTCCGTACCCAGGGCATGCGCAACTCCAACGTGCTGGCGATCGCCCCGACCGCGACGATCTCGAACATCTGCGGGGTCGCCCAGTCGATCGAGCCGATCCACCTGAACCTGTACGTGAAGTCCAACATGTCCGGCGACTTCACCGTGGTGAACCCGCACCTGGTCCGTGACCTCAAGCAGCGTGGCCTGTGGGACGAGGTGATGGTCGCCGACCTCAAGTACTTCGACGGCTCGCTGGCCGAGATCGACCGGGTGCCGGCCGACCTCAAGGAGCTGTACGCCACCGCGTTCGAGATCGAGCCGCGCTGGCTGATCGCGGCCGCGTCGCGCCGGCAGAAGTGGCTCGACCAGGCGCAGTCGCTGAACCTGTACCTGGCCGGTCCGAGCGGGCGCAAGCTCGACGAGCTGTACCGGCTGGCCTGGCGCAGCGGCTGCAAGACCACCTACTACCTGCGGACCCGGGCCGCGACGTCGGTGGAGAAGTCCACCCTCAAGGGCACCGACGGGCGGCTCACCGGGGTGCCGACCGGCAGTGGCGGGAACCCGGCGGGCAGCGGCCCGGCGGCCAGCGGCACCCCGGCCGGCTCCGGCATCGCCGGGATGGAGCTCGATCTCGATCCCGCCGCCGCCTGCTCGATCGACGACCCCGACTGCGAGGCCTGCCAGTGACCGTCCCGACGACCGATGCGACCGGCCTCGGCGAGATCGAGCGCGGCGCCGCTCCGGTGCACGCCGACGACAAGCGCATGATCAACGCCCGGACCGACGTCAACCAGCTGCTCCCGATGAAATACCACTGGGCGTGGGAGAAGTACCTGGCCGGCTGCGCCAACCACTGGATGCCGACCGAGGTGGCCATGCAGGCCGACATCGCGCTGTGGCGCACCCCGGGCGGCCTGACCGACGACGAGCGCCTGATGCTGACCCGCAACCTCGGCTTCTTCGCCACCGCCGAGTCGCTGGTCGCGAACAACATCGTGCTCGCCGTCTACCGGCACCTGACCAACCCGGAGTGCCGGCAGTACCTGCTGCGCCAGTCGTTCGAGGAGGCCGTGCACACGCACACCTTCCAGTACGTCTGCGAGTCGCTCGGGCTCGACGAGGGCACGCTGTTCAACGCCTACCGCGAGATCCCCTCGATCACCGACAAGGACACCTGGGCGCTGCGCTACACCCAGGCGTTGTCCGATCCGGAATTCCGCACCGGCACCCCGGAGAACGACCGGGCGTTCCTGCGCGACCTGATCGCCTTCTACGTGGTGTTCGAGGGCATGTGGTTCTACACCGGCTTCGCCCAGATCCTGGCCCTCGGGCGGCGCAACAAGATGGTCGGGATCGCCGAGCAGTACCAGTACATCCTGCGCGACGAGTCCATCCACCTGAACTTCGGCATCGACTGCATCAACCAGATCAAGATCGAGAACCCGCACCTGTGGACGCCGGAGTTCGCCCGGGAGATCCGCGGCATGCTGCACGAGGCGTGCGAGCTGGAGGTCGCCTACGCCCGCGACACCATGCCGCGCGGGATGCTCGGCCTGACCGCCGAGTCCTGCGAGCAGTACCTGCGGTTCATCACCGACCGGCGGGCCGAGCAGATCGGGATCGCGCCGCTGTTCGGGCAGGCGGACAACCCGTTCCCGTGGATGAGCGAGGCGATGGACCTGCGGAAGGAGAAGAACTTCTTCGAGACGCGGGTGACGGAGTACCGCACCGGCGGCTCCCTGGAGTGGGACTGATCCGCCCGACCCGCCCGGCCACGGGCCCGGCGTTCGACAGCGCGGTCAGGTCCGTGTGAAGACCCTGTGACGGATCGGCCCGGCCGCACCACGCGGCCGGGCCGTTCTGTTCGACTGGGTGCCGTGACCGCAGCAACCGCCCTGCTCCCGCACGACGCGCACCGCCACCTCGGGGTGCTCCCCGCCTACCCGTTCTACGGCGGGCCGCCGGTCAATCCGGACGTCTCGGCCAGGGCGACGATCGACGAGCTGCGCCGCGACCTCGACGCCGAGGGCACCGAGCTGGCCGTGGTGATGCCGAACTACGGGGTGCCGGATCCGGCGCCGTCGTTCGCGCTGAACGGGCTGTGCCTGGAGGCCGCCGCGACCGACGACCGGGTCCGGGCCGGGATCTGGGCGTCCCCACGCCAGCAGGACGCCGCCGGCACCGCCGCCGCGCTCGCGCTCGCCGGGGAGCCGGGCGTGCGCATCATCAAGATCAGTTTCCTGCTCGGCGGGAGCCCCACCGACCCCGCCTGTGCCCCACAGCTGGACGCGATCTTCGCCGCCGCCCGCACCCACGACCTCACCGTGCACGTGCACACCTCGCCGGGCGGTGCCTCCGACATCGACCAGGTCGGCGAGCTCGTGGAACGCTATGCCGACGACGTCCGGCTGCACCTGGTGCATCTCGGCGGCGGGATGAGCGGGCACATCAAGCTCGTCGGGGGCCGATTCTTCGACTGGATCGAGCGCGGCAAGCAGGTCTATACCGACACCAGTTGGGCGATCGGTTTCGCGCCGCGCTGGCTCGCCGCCGAGATCGAGAAGCGCGGGCTCGGGGCCGATCGGGTGCTGTTCGCCTCGGACGAGCCGTGGGGCGACCGCGAGGGCGAGTACGCCCGCCTGGTCGCCGCCACCGGGGACGGCGAGCTGGCCCGCGCGGTCCTGCGCGGCAACGCGGAGCGCCTCTACGCCTGATCGTTCGCAGGATTCGCAGAACCGTCCCGGAAGTACGCACGGATTCGCCTCCTTGGTTCCCTCGCCACCGGCTCCCCCGCTGGTCCAGGCTCCTGACACAGCAGGAGCGGGAGGAGTCGGGGCGTGCCGGGAATCGAGCGGGTCGGCGTCATCGGCGCGGGAACGATGGGCGCGGCCGTGGCCGAGGCCTGCGCCCGGGCCGAGCGCGACGTGCTCGTGGTGGAGCGCTGCCCGGCGACCGCGGCCGCCGGCCGCGAGCGGGTGCTGCGCTCCCTCGATCGCGCCGTCCGCGCCGGGCGGCTGTCCTCCCCGGAGCGCGAGCGCGCCGCCTGCCGGCTGCGCTGGTCCACCGACACCGGTGAACTCGCCGATCGCGATCTCGTCATCGAGGCAGTACCCGAGGACCGGACGGTCAAGTCGAGCGTGCTCGGCGCGGTCTGCGGAGTACTGAAGGACGACGACGCGATCGTCGCCTCGACCACCGCAGCGCTCCCGCTCACCGCGCTGGCCGCCGCGACGAACGGCCCCGCACCGTCGTCGGGCTGCACTTCCTGCCGCCCGCACCGCTACTGCCGCTGGTCGAGATCGTGCCGGCGCTGACCACCAGCCCGCGCACCCGCGACCGTGCCGAACTGTTCGTCACCCGGGTGCTCGGCCGGCGCACGCTGCGCGTCCCGGACCGCGCCGGGTACGTGGTCAACACCCTGCTGGTGCCCTATCTGCTGTCCGCGATCCGGCTGGTCGAGAGCGGTGTCGCGACCGCCGAGGAGATCGACGCCGGCATGCGGGGCGGGTGTGCGCACCCGATGGGACCGCTCGAGCTCGCCGATCTGGTGGGGCTCGACACCGTCCGCACCGTCGCCGAGGCGATGCACGCGGAATGCCGGGAACCCCAGTTCGTCCCACCTGCCCTGCTGAACCGGATGGGGCTCCACCGCTACCCCTCGAAGACCTACCCGATCATGAGTGAGGAGATCGCATGACCGTCGACCACAAGGTCCGGGTGCACCGCAGCGAGGAGAACCTCGCCCGGGCCGACCAGCTGGCCTGGAAGATCGCCGAGGTCGCCGCGGACGGCGTCGAGCCGCCCACCGAGGTGGCCGACATGGTGGTCAACCGGCTGATCGACAACGCCGGCGTGGCGACCGCATCGGTGAACCGCGGACCGGTCGTCGCGGCCCGCGCGCAGGCGCTGCGGCACGCCGCGGCGCAGGACCGGACGGGCGCGGTCGTCTTCGGTACCCGCGAGCGGGTCTCCCCGGAGTGGGCGGCCTGGGCCAACGGCGTCGCCGTGCGCGAGCTGGACTACCACGACACCTTCCTGGCGGCCGACTACTCGCACCCGGGCGACAACATCCCGCCGCTGCTGGCGGTGGCCCAGCACACCGGCGCCGACGGGGCCGCGCTGACCAGGGCGATCGCTGTCGCCTACGAGGTGCAGGTCGCCCTGGTCACCGGGATCTGCCTGCACTCGCACAAGATCGACCACGTGGCGCACCTCGGCCCGTCGGTGGCCGCGGGCATCGGCGCGCTGCTCGACCTGCCGACCGAGGTCACCTACCAGGCGGTGCAGCAGGCCCTGCACACCACGACCGCGACCCGGCAGTCGCGCAAGGGCGAGATCTCGTCCTGGAAAGCATTCGCCCCGGCGTTCGCGGGCAAGGTCGGGATCGAGGCCGTGGACCGGGCGATGCTCGGCGAGGGTGCGCCGTCGCCGATCTACGAGGGCGAGGACGGCGTGATCGCCTGGATGCTGGACGGGCCGGACGCCGGGTACACCGTCGCGCTCCCGGTCCGCGGCGAGGCGCCGCAGGCGATCCTGCAGACCTACACCAAGGAGCACTCGGCGGAGTACCAGAGTCAGGCGCTGATCGACCTGGCCCGCCGCCTCGGCCCGCGGATCCGCGAGGCGGGTGGCCCCGGACAGGTGCGCAGCATCGTCATCCACACCAGCCACCACACGCACTACGTGATCGGCTCCGGATCCGGCGACCCGCAGAAGTACGACCCGAAGGCCTCCCGGGAGACCCTGGACCACTCGATCCCCTACATCGTCGCGGTCGCACTGCTCGACGGCGGTTTCCATCACGAGCGCTCCTACCCGCCGCACCGGGCGGCCGACGACGAGCTGGTCGGGCTCTGGCACGCGATCTCCACCGTCGAGGACCCGGAGTGGACCCGGCGCTACCACTCGCACGACCCGGCGGAGAAGGCGTTCGGCGGCCGGGTCGAGGTCACCTTCACCGACGGTTCCACGCTGACCGACGAGATCGCCGTCGCCGACGCGCACCCGCTCGGCGCCCGCCCGTTCGGCCGGGACGCCTACGTCGGCAAGTTCCGGGACCTGTCCCGCGACGTCGTCGACCGGGTCGAGCAGGATCGCTTCCTGGACCACGCGCTGCGCCTGCCGGAGCTGTCGGCCGCGGACCTGGGCGAGCTGACGGTGGTGCTCCCCGATCTGGCCGTGGCCCCCGGGCGCGGGGTGTTCTGAGCATGCTCGGATCGAGCAGCACCGCGCACCAGCGGCGGGTCGCGTTCCGCGAGGCACTGGCCGATGGCAGGCTGCTGCAGTTCCCCGGCGCCTTCAACGCGCTGTCGGCGATGCTGATCGCCGAGCAGGGCTTCGACGGCGTGTACGTGTCCGGGGCGGTGCTGTCCGCCGAGCTGGGGCTGCCCGACGTCGGCCTGACCACGGCCACCGAGGTCGCCGCGCGGGCCGCCACGATCACCCGCAGCACCGATCTGCCGACCCTGGTCGACGCCGACACCGGCTGGGGCGGCCCGGCGAACGTGGCCAGGACGATCCGGGCCTTCGAGGACGCAGGCATCTCGGGATGCCACCTGGAGGACCAGGTCGAGCCGAAGCGGTGCGGGCACCTGGAGGGCAAGGAGCTGGTGTCCACCTCGGACATGTGCACCCGGATCCGGGCCGCCGTCCGCGGCCGCCGGGACGACGCGTTCGTGCTCTGCGCCCGCACCGACGCCCGCGCCGTCGAGGGCCTCGACGCCGCGATCGACCGGGCGAGGGCCTACGTGGACTCGGGCGCGGACATGGTCTTCGCGGAGGCGCTGACCGACGAGCGCGAGTACGCCGCGTTCCGGCACGCGCTCGACGTCCCGCTGTTGGCCAACATGACCGAGTTCGGCAAGAGCCCGATGCTGTCCGCGCAGACCCTGGAGAAGCTCGGCATCAACATCGTCATCTACCCGGTGACCCTGCTCCGGCTGGCGATGGGCGCCGCCGAGACCGGGCTCGCCGAGATCCGCCGCAGCGGCTCCCAGCAGGGCGTCGTCGAGCGGATGCAGACCCGGAGCAGGCTCTACGAGCTGCTCGGATACGACGAGTACGCGGCATTCGACGCGCGGCTCGCCGGATATCTGGAGGAGGACCCGTCATGACCGTCACCGACGCACCGCCGGAGGTGCACAAGGGACTGGCCGGCGTCGTCGCCGACACCACGGCGATCTCGAAGGTCGATTCCGAGACCAACTCGCTGCTCTACCGCGGCTACCCGGTGCAGGACCTGTGCGCGCACCGCGGTTTCCTCGAGGTCGCGCACCTGCTCTGGACCGGCGAGCTCCCGGACGCCACCGCGCTGGCCGCGCTGACCGAGCGCGAGCGGGCGCTGCGCCCGATCGACCGCAGCCTCCGAGCCCTGCTGATGTCCACACCGACCACCTGCCATCCGATGGACACCCTGCGTACCGCGGTGAGCTGGCTCGGTGCGGAGGACGTCCGGGAGGACGACGCCGGGGCGAACGCCACGAAGTCGCTGCGGCTGCTCGCGGCGCTGCCCACGGTGGTCGCGATCGACCAGCGCCGCCGCCGTGGCCAGGACCCGATCGCGCCGGACCCGTCGCTGGGGTACTCGGAGAACTTCTTCCACATGACGTTCGGCGAGGTCCCGGCTCGTGAGGTGGTGCGGGCGTTCGAGATTTCGATGATCCTCTACGCGGAACACAGCTTCAACGCGTCCACCTTCACCGCGCGCGTCGTGACCTCGACGCTGTCCGACCTGTACAGCGCCGTCGTCGCCGGGATCGGCGCGCTGAAGGGGCCGCTGCACGGCGGCGCGAACGAGGCCGTCATGCACATGCTCGCCGAGATCGACGGCCCGGAGTCGGCGCAGGACTGGCTGGCCGGGGCGCTCGCCGGGAAGCGGAAGATCATGGGCTTCGGGCACCGGGTCTACAAGCGCGGCGACTCCCGGGTCCCGACCCTGCAGTGCTCGCTGGAGGAGGTCGTCGAGCTCACCGGGGCGCACGGCCTGCTCGCCACGCACACCGCGCTGGCCACCGCGATGCACCGGGAGAAGGGCCTGTACCCCAACCTGGACTATCCCGCCGGTCCGCTCTACCACCTGATGGGTTTCGACATCCCGATGTTCACCCCGCTGTTCGTGATGGCCCGGATCACCGGCTGGACGGCGCACATCACCGAGCAGCTGGCCGCGAACTCGTTGATCCGCCCGCTGGCGAGCTACGAGGGGCCGGCCCGCCGTGAGGTACCCGCCCGGTGACCACCACCGGTGTCCCGGCCGGCGTCCGGCTGCGGCTCGACGGCCCGCACGTCGCGGTGCTGTCCCTCGGCGGCCGCCCGGCCGGGTTGCTGTCCGGCCAGGACCGGCGGACCGCTCGCGCCGAGCTGGTGGCCCGGTGCGCGGAACTGATCCGCAGCCGGGACCACCGGGAGGCGGTGCGGGCGTTCCGGGAGCGACGCGCCCCGCGGTTCCGCCGGGCCTGAACCGGCCCGGCGGCAGGCGTCACCGGGCCGCGGGCCGGTCGGCGACGATCGCCGACCACACCCCGCGGACCGGGACGAACCCCAGGCCCAGCCAGAACGGCTCGGCGGTCGGGTTGCCCGGCAGGAAGCCCAGCCCGAAGCGGGTGGCCCCGGCGCCGGCGAGCACCGTGCAGGCGGCGTGCACCAGCGCGGTACCGGTGCCCCGGCCGCGCCCGGCGGCGGTGACCCCGACCGAGCGCAGGTGCCCGGTCCGGCCCGGCGGGAGCGGGTGCACCAGGCCGTCGTCCGGGGTGTCGACCAGCTCGCAGGCCGCGTAGCCGACGACCCGGCCGTCCCGCTCGGCGACGAACACCGGACGGGCCGGGTCGGCGGCCAGCACCGCGCCGGAGGTCCAGCCGCGGACCGCGTCGACGTCCCGGGTGAACGGGGAGATCGCCACGTGATAGCGGGTCTCCTCGACCGCGAGATCGACCACGGCCGGCACGTCGGCGGGGGCGGCGATCCGGACCGTCACGCCCGCCACCGGGTGGCCGGGCAGCGGCTCGGCCGCCCGCTCCCCCATCAGCGCGTCCAGCCGCAGCCCGGCCGCGGCGAACGCGGCGGCGGTGCCGGTGTCCCCGGACGGCCAGCGCACGACCAGCTGGGTCCGGCCGGGCAGCCGGTCCGCGTCGGTGTAGCGGGTGGCGAGCCGGACCAGCTCGGCCACCGATGCCGCCGCCCCCGGCGTCGACGGATCGGGCAGCACCACCCGGTCCAGGGTCCCGGTGTGGTCGCCGAGGACGGCCCGCTGCAACGCGTCCGGCGCCCAGGTGTCCTGGCGCAGCAGCGCGAACGCCCGTCCCACCCGCAGCAGCCTGCCCCCGGTCCACGGCGCGGACGCCGGTGTCGGCGGCAGCAGGTAGCGGCCGTCCGGGCCGCGCAGCCGTTCGGCCTGCGCTCGCATCTGGTCGGACGGTTCAGGCGGTGGATGCACGGCGGTGGTCCTCTCTCGGGTCGGGCCCGTCACGGAAGCCCCGGGCCAGCCGGGCGACGCGGCGCAGGATGGGATCGAGCTCGGCGAAGGTCAGCCGGGCGGGTTGGACGTGACACAGCAGCCGGGTGGCGTACGGCAGGCACGGGTCCGCGGCGAGGCCGGTGGCCACCTCGTCCTCGGTGCCCGCGTAGACGTTGCCGGCCGCCAGATGGGCCACCGGGTCCCGGCCGGAGCGCGCGATGTGCGGCGCGAGCAGGTCGCGGACCTCCTCCCGGGAGGCCCCGGGGACCAGCGGCCGGGACAGGCCCACCCGGCGCCCGCCGGCCGCCCGGAACCGGGCGAGCAGGCCCGCGGACCGCGCGTCGTCCGGGCCGGCGGGGCCGGAGCGGCGCCCGGACAGCAGGCCGGTGCCGCGCTCCGCGGCGGTCCGCACCCCCGTCTCCGACGAGGTGGCCAGCCAGAGCCGGTCCCGCAGCCCACCCGCCGCGGGGACCACGTCCGCCCCGGCGAGCGCGTCCAGCGCCGTGTCCAGCCGCGCGTGCCGGTCCTGCGGCCGGATCCCGAACACCTCCGCCACCCCGGGATCCGATCCCGCGCCGAGCCCCAGCTGCAGCCGCCCGCCGCTCAGCGCGTCCACCGTCGCCGCGTCCTCCACCAGCCGCAGCGGATGCTCCAGCGCGCCGACGACGACCGCGGTCCCCAGCCCGATCCGCTCGGTGCGCGCGGCGACCGCCGCCAGCACCACCAGCGGCGACGACGCGTGGCCCTGCTGGACACCGAGATGGTGCTGGGCGACCCAGAACGAGCCGAATCCCAGTTCCTCGGCGCGCACCGCCAGCCGCACGGTGTCGGCCAGCTCGGTCGCCGAGTCGCGCGGCCCGGCGGCGTGGGTCAGAACACCCCATTCCAAGCTGGACACCTGATCAATCTTTCATAGGTTGGCCAGGTGTTCCTATCCCGACCGTCACCGGGCGCCGCGCTCGCCGCCGCCTCGCTGCTGTTCCTCGCCGGCTGCGGCGCCGCCGTGCAGGACTCCCCCACCACCGAGGGCATCGCCGACGGCTTCCGGGTCGTCGACGACAACTGCGGTGTCGAGACCGTCTACGACGCGCCCCCGGCCCGGGCCGTCACACTCACCTCCAACGCGACCGAGCTGATGCTGGAGCTCGGCCTGCAGGACTCGATGGTGGGGACCGCGTACCTGAAGAACCGGCCGATCGGCGAGCAGTACGCCGAGGCCTACGGCTCGGTCCCGGTGATCGCCCCCGGGCAGCCGTCGCTGGAGCAGCTGCTCGCCGTGGAGCCGGACTTCGTCTACGCCGGTTACCCGGACGGATTCTCCGAGTCGTCGGGGCACACCAGGGAGCGGCTCGGCGAGCTCGGTGTCCGGACCCACCTCAATCCCGAGTCCTGTCGCGACGGCCGCTCCGGTTTCGACGACCTGTTCGGCGAGATCGACCGGATCGGCGCCGTCTTCGGGGTACCGGACCGGGCCGCCGAGTCGGTGTCCGGGTTGCGCGACCGGCTGGACGCCGTCACCGAGCAGCTCGGGACCGTCGAGCCGGTCCCGGTGTTCGTCTACAACAGCGGCGCCGACGCGCCGCGCACGGCGGGCGGCAAGGCCATCCTCACCGAGATCATCGAGCGGGCCGGCGGCCGGAACGTGTTCGACGACGTCGACGAGCGGTGGCCGCAGGTGTCCTGGGAGCAGGTCGCGCAGCGCCACCCCGCGGTGATCCTGATCTACGACTACCTGGAGCCGAGCGTCGAGTCGAAGATCGAGACGCTGCGGGCCACCCCGGCGCTCGCCGACGTCCCCGCGCTGGCCACGAACGCGTTCCCGACCGTCGGGCTCTCCCTCGCCCAGCCCGGCCCGCGCTCGGTGGACGCCGTCGAGCAGCTCGCCCGCGACCTGCATCCCGACCGGTTCCGGTGAGCCGGCGCGCCGAGCTGGTCGCCGTGCTGCGGCGCGACGGCCCGCTCCCGGCGCCCGGTCCCGGTTCCCGGCCCGGCGCCGCGAGCGGCCGCTTCGGGCTGCCGGTCGTGCTGGCCGGGCTGGTCGTGCTGCTCGTCGCGGCGGTCGGGTTCGCGCTGGCCACCGGCTCGGTGGCGGTGCCGTGGTCGCAGACGTGGCGGATCCTCGCGCACCGGCTCGGCGGCCCGGCGCTGGTCGCCGAGCCGGACTGGACCAGGGCGCAGGACCTGATCGTCGCCGACACCCGATTGCCCCGGGTGCTGCTCGCCGCGCTGGTCGGCGCGACGCTGACGGTCGCCGGGATGGTCCTGCAGGCCGTGGTGCGCAACCCGCTGGCCGGGCCCGGGATCATCGGGGTCTCGGCCGGCGCGGCCACCGGCGCGGTGGTCGTCATGCGGTTCGGGCTGCTCGGCGCCGGGGCGCTCACGCTGAACGTGGCGGCCTTCGGCGGCGCGCTCGTCACCCTCGCCGTGGTGCTGACGATCGCCCGCTCGGCGGGCCGGATCACCGTGCTCCGGCTGATCCTGGGCGGCGTCGCCGTCGGATCGGTGCTGTCCGCGCTGACCAGCCTGCTGGTGCTCACCGCGCCGAACCCGATGCTCGCCTCGCAGGTGCTGTTCTGGACGCTCGGCGGCTTCGGCTCCGCCCGCTGGGACCTGCTCGTCGTCCCGGCGGTGGTGCTGGTGGCCGGGCTGTTCCTGCTGGTGGCCAGGGCCCGCGAGCTGGATCTGCTGCTGGCCGGCGACGAGAGCGCCGGCGCGCTGGGGGTGGACGTGCACCGGTTCCGCAGGCGGGTGTTCGTCGTGGTCGCGGTGCTGGTCGGGGTGACGGTCGCGGTGTCCGGGGTGATCGGCTTCGTCGGGCTGATGCTGCCGCACGTGGTGCGGTTCCTGGTCGGCTCGGCGCACCGCCGGGCGCTGCCGGTCGCGGTGCTGGTCGGCGCGGTGTTCACGGTGCTGGCCGACCTGGTCGCACGGACCGTGATCAGCCCGGAGGAGATCCCGGTGGGGATCGTGACGGCGCTGGTCGGCGGGCCGTTCTTCGTCTGGCTGCTGCGCCGCGACGGCCGCCGGGAGGTGGCCCGGTGACCCCGCTGGTCGTCGAGGACGTCGTGGTCACGGCGGGCACCGCCACCCTGGTCGACGGCGTGTCGCTGACCGTCGGCCCCGGCGAGGTGGTCGGCCTGCTCGGCCCGAACGGCAGCGGCAAGTCGTCGCTGCTGCGCACCGTCTACCGGGTGGGCAGGCCGGCGTCGGGCCGGGTGCTGGTGGACGGCACCGACGTGCGCCGGGCGCCCGCCCGCGAGGTGGCCCGCCGGGTCGGCGTGGTGCTGCAGGACGTGCCCACCGACTTCCCGCTCACCGTCCGGGAGATCGTCGCCACCGGCCGCTCGCCGCACAAGCGCGCGCTGCAGGCCGACGACGATCTCGATCACGCGCTGGTCGACGCCGCGCTGGAGCTGCTCGATCTGACCCGGCTCGCCGGGCGCAGGCTGGACACGCTCTCCGGCGGCGAACGGCAGCGGGCGCTGGTCGCGCGGGCACTGGTCGGGCGGCCGGCGCTGCTGGTGATGGACGAGCCGACCAACCACCTCGACATCGCGCACCAGCTGGCGCTGCTCGAGCTCGTCGGCGAGCTCGGCCTGCCCACCCTGGTCGCGCTGCACGACCTGAACCTGGCCGCCCGCTACTGCCACCGGCTGGTGCTGCTCGACGGCGGCCGGGCCGTCGCCTCCGGCACGCCGGCCGAGGTGCTGACGGTCGAGCGGATCCGGGAGGTCTACGGGGTGACGGCGACGGTCCTGCAGCACCCGACCGCCACCTGCCCGCTCGTCGTGCTGTGACCCGGAAGGGTGGCCCCGGCCGGAACCGGGGCCACCCACGGCGGCTCACCGACCGTAGTCGGGCGCGCGCTTCTCCAGGAACGCCGCCATGCCCTCCTTCTGGTCCGGCGTCGCGAACAGCGCGTGGAAGGTGCGCCGCTCGAACCGGATCCCCTCGGCCAGGGTGGACTCGAAGACCACGTCGACGGCCTCCTTCGCGGCGGCGGCCGCGGTCCGGGACATCCCGGCGATCGTCGCCGCCACCTCGACGGCGGTGTCCACCAGCTCGGCGGCCGGGACGATCCGGCTGACCAGCCCGGCCCGCTCGGCCTCCTCGGCGTCCATGGTGCGCCCGGTCAGGCACAGGTCCATCGCCTTGGCCTTGCCGACGGCCCTGGTCAGCCGCTGTGATCCGCCCATCCCGGGGATCACCCCGAGCTTGATCTCCGGCTGGCCGAACCGGGCGGTGTCCGCGGCGATCAGCAGGTCGCACATCATCGCCAGCTCGCAGCCGCCGCCCAGGGCGTGCCCGGCGACCGCGGCGACGACCGGGGTGCGCAGTCCGCGCAGGCCGTCCCAGCCCGCGAACAGGTCCTGCTCGGTCACCTCCCGGTGCGAGAGCCCGGCCATCTCGGAGATGTCCGCGCCGGCGGCGAACGCCCGCTCCGATCCGGTGATCACCACCGCGCCGATCACCGGGTCGGCGTCGAACGCCCGTACCGCGTCGACCACCTCGGTCATCACCTGGTGGTTCAGCGCGTTGAGCGCCTCGGGCCGGTCCAGCCGGACCAGGCCGACCCCCTCGGCGGCGGTGCTCACCACGATCGTCGAGTACTCGCCCATCTCAGCCGCCCTTCCGGATGTCGGTGATGATCGCCGAGAAGTCCTGCACGCGGTCGTCGCGGTCGGTGAACTCGGTGTAGCGCTCGGTCGCCCGCCGGCCCATCGCCAGCTCGATCCCTGCCTCGGCGGCGGCGTCCTGGGCCAGCCGCAGGTCCTTGAGCATGAGCTGGGCGGCGAACCCGCCGGTGAAGTCCCGGTTGGCGGGGCTGGCCGGGACCGGCCCGGGGACCGGGCAGTTGGTGCTGACCGCCCAGCACTGCCCGGACGAGGTGGAGACGACGTCGAACAGGGCCTGCGGTTCCAGGCCCAGCCGCTCGGCCAGCACGAACGCCTCGGCCACCGCGATCATGGACGCGCCGAGCACCATGTTGTTGCACATCTTCGCGACCTGGCCGGCGCCCGGGTCCCCGCAGTGCACGGTGCGCTTGCCGAGCACCGCCAGCACCGGCTCGGCCGCGGCGAGGGCACCGGGCTCGCCGCCCGCCATGAAGGTGAGGGTCCCGGCCTCCGCGCCGACCACCCCGCCGGAGACGGGCGCGTCGACCGAGCGGTGCCCGGCCGCGGCCGCGGCGGCATGCGCGGCCCGGGACGAGCCGACGTCGATCGTCGAGCAGTCCACGAACAGCGCCCCGGCCGGTGCCGCGGGCAGCAGCTCGGCGTAGACGTCGGTGACGTGCCTGCCGCTGGGCAGCATGGTGATCACCACCTCGGCCCCGGTGACGGCGTCCGGGCCGCTGCCCGCGACCTCCACCCCGGTCCCGGCCGCGGTCTCCCGGGCGGCCGGCACCGGGTCGTACCCGGTGACGGCGTGTCCCGCGGCGACCAGGTTGGCGGCCATCGGCCCGCCCATGTTCCCCAGCCCGACGACGGCGATGCGGCTCATCGTTCACCTTCCAGTCCCAGCTCGGCGACGTCGGTCAGCGGGGCCAGGTAGCCCTCGACCGTGACGTCGTCCACCTGTTCGAGCACCGCGGGGTTCCAGCGCGGTGTGCGGTCCTTGTCGATCACCTGGGCCCGGATGCCCTCCACCAGATCCGGCGCGGCGAGGCAGCGCAGCGAGACCCGGTACTCCTGGTTCAGCGACTCCTCCAGGCAGCGGTGCGACCGGGCCCTGCGGATCGCGGCCAGCGCGACCTTCACGCAGGACGGCGACTTCTGACCGATCGTCTTGGCGGCGTCCTCCGCCTCCGACACCCCGGACGTGGCGAGCCGGTGCACGATCTCCTCCGCCGTGCGGGCCTCGAAGCACCGGTCGATCCACCACCGGTACGCCGACAGCTCCGGCTCCGGCTCGGGCTCGGCCAGGTCCTGCAGCAGACCGCCGAGCGCCTCGGGCAGCTCCGCGGCCGGGACCCGCAGGTCGGCCAGCGCGGACATCAGCGCGGGGAGCGTGTCGGTCGGCAGGTACCAGTCGGCGAAACCCATGGCGAGCGCGTCGCCGGCCCCGAGCACGGCCCCGGTCAGCGCGGCGTGGAGCCCCAGCTCACCGGACGCCCGTGACAGCAGCCAGGTGCCGCCGACGTCGGGAACCAGCCCGATCCCGACCTCGGGCATGCCGAGCCGGGTCCGCTCGGTGACGATCCGGTGGCTCGCGTGCCCGGAGACACCGACGCCGCCGCCCATCACCAGGCCGTCCATCACCGCCACGTACGGCTTCGGGTAGCGCCCGATCAGCGCGTTGAGGTGGTACTCGTCGCGCCAGAAGTCGCGGGTGGCGGCGCCGCCCACCTGCGCGTCGGCGTGGATGCCACGGATGTCACCGCCCGCGCACAGTCCGCGCTCGCCGGCCCCGGTCAGGACCACCGCGCCGACGCCGTCGTCGGTGGCCCACGCGCGCAGGGTGGAGTCGATGGTCAGCACCATCTCGTGGGTGAGGGCGTTGATCGCCTTCGGCCGGTCCAGCACGATCCGGCCGATCCCGCCGGTGCGCTCGACCCGCACGTCGTTCGTGGGCCCGCTGCTCATGACTCCGCTCCCATCAGTCCGCGGGAGACGATCACGCGCATGACCTCGTTGGTCCCCTCGAGGATCCGGTGCACGCGCAGGTCCCGCACGATCTTCTCGATGCCGTACTCGGCCAGGTAGCCGTAGCCGCCGTGCAACTGCAGCGCCGCGTCGGCGACCTCGTGACCGGTGTCGGTGGCCAGCCGCTTCGCCATCGCGCAGAGCCGGGTGGCGTCCGGCTCACCCGCGTCGGCGGCCCGCGCCGCCCGGTGCAGCAGCAGCCGGGCGGCGGCCAGCTCGGTGTGCGCGTCGGCCACCCGGAACCGCAGGCCCTGCCTGCCGGACAGCGGCTCTCCGAACGCGCGGCGGTCGGCGAGGTGTGCGATCGCCCGGTCCAGCGCGGACCTGGCTCCGCCGAGCGAGCAGGCGGCGATGTTCAGCCGCCCGCCGTCCAGCCCGCCCATCGCGATCCGGAACCCGCCGCCCTCGTCGCCGAGCCGGTCGGTGTCGGGCACCCGGACCCCCCGCAGCACCACCTGCCGGGTGGGCTGGGCGTTCCAGCCCATCTTGGCCTCGTTCGGCCCGAACTCCAGGGCGTGGCGGTGCACCAGGAACGCGGTGATCCCGCCGGCGCCCGGCCCGCCGGTGCGGGCGAACACCAGGTAGCGCTCGGACGTCCCGGCCCCGGAGATGAACTGCTTGACGCCGTCCAGCACCCAGTGCTCGCCGTCGCGCACGGCGCTGGTGCGCAGCGCCGCCGCGTCCGATCCGGCGTCCGGCTCGGTGAGGCAGTAGCTGGCCGGCTCGTCCATCGTGCACAGCGCGGGCAGGTACCGGGCCCGCTGCTCGGCGGTGCCGTGCCGGTCGATCATGCCGGCGACCATGTTGTGGATGGACAGATAGCCGGCCAGCGAGGGGCAGCCGGTCGCCAGCGCCTCGAACACCAGCACCGCGTCGTAGCGGCTCAGCCCGGTCCCGCCGTGTTCCTCGGCGACGTAGAGCCCGGCCATTCCCAGCTTGGCCGCCTCGCGCAGCACGCTGAGCGGGAAGTGCTTGTCCCGGTCCCACTCCACCGCGTGCGGGGCGATCCACTCGGCGGCGAAGGCCTCGGCGGTCTCGACCAGTGCCCGCTGCTCCTCGGTCAGCTCGGCCAGGTCGGCGGGTGCGGCACTCATGACATGGTCGGGATCACGAAGGAGGCACCGTCCGCGAGCGGGCGCAGAGGCGCATCGGGACCGTCCTTGATCCCGGAGGGCCAGCGCGAGGTGACGGTCTTGGTGCGGGTGTAGAACTTGAACGAATCCGGTCCGTGCTGGTTGAGATCGCCGAATCCGGAGGCCTTCCACCCGCCGAATGTGTGGTGTGCGATCGGCACCGGGATCGGTACGTTCACCCCGACCATCCCGGTGTTCACCCGCGCGGCGAAGTCCCGGGCCGCGTCGCCGTCCCGGGTGAAGATCGAGACGCCGTTGCCGTAGATGTTCTCGTTGGGCAGCCGCAGGGCCTGTTCGTAGTCCGCGGCCCTGACCACCGACAGCACCGGACCGAAGATCTCGTCCCGGTAGAGCGACATGTCGGTGGTGACCCGGTCGAACAGCGTGCCGCCGACGAACCAGCCACCCTCGCCGCCCTCGGGCGGGGTGATCCCGCGGCCGTCGACGACCAGCTCGGCGCCCTCCTCGGCGCCGGTCGCGATCGCCGCGGTCACCCGCTGCGCCGCATCCGCCCCGACCAGCGGACCCAGGTCGGCGGTCTCCGAGTCGGAGCGGCCGATCGTCAGGTTCCGGGCCCGCTCGGCGAGCTTGGCGACCAGCGCGTCCGCCGTCTCCTCGCCGACCGGGACGGCGACCGACACGGCCATGCAACGCTGGCCCGCGGAACCGAACGCGGCGCCCGAGATCGCGTCGGCGGCCTGGTCGAGATCGGCGTCCGGCATGACGATCAGGTGGTTCTTCGCCCCGCCGAAGCACTGGGCGCGCTTGCCGTGCGCGGTGGCGGTCGCATAGACGTACTGCGCGATCGGGGTGGAGCCGACGAAGCCGACCGCCTGGATGTCCGGGTGCACGAGCAGCGCGTCCACCGCCACCTTGTCGCCGTGCAGCACGGCCAGCACACCGGGCGGCAGGCCCGCCTCGTCGAACAGCTCGGCGATCCGGATCGGGACCGAGGGGTCCCGCTCGGAAGGCTTGAGCACGACGGCATTACCGCAGGCCAGCGCCGGTCCGAGCTTCCAGAGCGGGATCATCGCCGGGAAGTTGAACGGGGTGATCGCGGCGACCACGCCGAGCGGCTGACGCATCGAGTAGACGTCGATCCCGCCGCCGGCGTCGGTGGAGTACTCGCCCTTGAGCAGGTGCGGGGCACCGGCGGCGAACTCGATCACCTCCAGGCCGCGCTGGATGTCACCGCGGGCGTCCGGCAGCGTCTTGCCATGCTCGGCGGAGAGCAGCGCGGCCAGCTCGTCGTGGTGCTGGTTCGCCAGCTGCAGGAACCGCAGCAGCACCCGGGCCCGGCGCTGCGGGTTCCAGGTGGCCCACTCCCGCTGGGCCTCGACGGCGACCCGCACAGCGACATCCACATCGGATTCATCGGCGAGCCGGACGCGCGCCCGGACCGTTCCTCGATTGGGGTCGTACACATCGGAGAACCGCTCGGACGACCCCGGCCAGGGCTTTCCCGACAGGCGGTGTTCGAACACATCTATCCCGGCCACAACAGCTCCTTCGCACAGCAGCAGTGAACGACGTCGACCATAAAGTTGGACGTCCATCTATGTCTACTACCAGTGAATACGTGACCAGCGACACGCCAATCAATGCGAAAATTGGCATGCCGAAAACCGGAAGGGCGACCACCCTCCCGGTTCTCGGAGTATCTCCGGACAGAACTCAGGAAATGACCGGCACCTCCCGCTTTCCCTTACCGTCGTAGGTGGCGACGGGGCGGATCAGGATGTTGTCGCCGGCCTGTTCGACGGCGTGCGCGGCCCAACCGCTGATCCGCGACATCGCGAACAGCGCGGCGAACATGGGCGGGTCGAAACCGATGAGGTGGTAGAGCGGGCCGGCCGCGTAGTCGAGGTTCGGCCGCAGGCCCTTGTCCCGGAGCATCGCCCCGGCCAGCACCTCGTAGAACGCCATCAGCCCGCGGCCGCCGCGCAGCTCCGCGGTCCGGCGCAGGTGCGGGTGCAGCACCGGCGCCCGGGAGTCTCCCCGCTTGTAGACCCGGTGGCCGAAGCCCATGACCGTGTCCCCGGCCTCGATCCGGGCGGCGAGCCACTCGTCGACCGCGTCCGGGTCGCCGATCTCGGCGAACTGGTCCATCACCGCCTCGTTCGCCCCGCCGTGCAGCGCACCCTTCAGCGCGCCGATCCCGGCGACCACCGCGCTGTAGAGGTCCGACCTGGTCGAGGTGACCACCCGCGCGGCGAACGTGGAGGCGTTGAAGCTGTGCTCGGCGTAGAGCAGCATCGAGACCTCGAAGGCCCGCACGATCTCGGGCTCCGGGACCTCACCGAAGGTCATGTGCAGGAAGTTCTCCGCGTAGGGCAGGTCCGCACGCGGCGCGATCGGCTGCTGCCCGCGGCGGCGGCGCTGGTCCAGCGCGACCACGGTCGGCAGCAGCGCGATCAGCCGGACCGCCTTCTCCCGGCTCGCCTCCGGGGAGGTGTCCCCGGCGGCCGGGTCGAACGCGCCGATCCAGCTGACCGCGGTGCGCAGCACGTCCATCGGGTGGCAGTCGACCGGCAGCGAGGCCAGCAGCGAGGCCAGCGCGGGATCGAGCGCGCGCCCGGTCCGCTCCCGGCGGTCCAGCTCGGCGCGCTCGTCCGGGTCCGGCAGCTCGCCGAACAGCAGCAGCGCGACGACGTCGAGGAAGGTGTGCTGCCGGGCCAGCTCCCCGGCCGGGTAGCCGCGGAAGAGCAGCTGGTTGTGGTCCGGGTCGACGTCGGAGATCGCGGTGCTGTCGGCGACGACGCCGACCAGGCCACGTCGGGCGTTCTCGGTCATCGGTGTTCCTCCGTCGTTCGGGCGGCGGCGCCGGACTCGGGGTAGGCGTGGAACCCACGGCCGGCCTTGCGGCCCAGCAGGCCCGCCTGGACCATCCGGCGCAGCAGCGGCGGCGGCGCGTACAGCGGCTCGCGGTCCTCCGCGTACATCGACTCGGCGATCGCGGCGACCGTGTCCAGCCCGGGCACCAGCAGCGCGTTCACCACGAACCCGGCCCGGTCCGCTGCCCGGACGATCTGCTTGCCGAGGGTGCCGGTGACGAAGGCCTCCACCCGCTCCCGGGTCTGCGGCGAGGTGGTCAGCGAGCCCGTCGGCGGTCGAACGCTCGGCCGCGGTGAGCCTGCCCCGGTCCACCGCGCGGTCCAGGGAGACCCGGATCCGCTCGCGGCCCGCCTCGGCGGCCTCCCCGCCCTGCTCGACCACGACGACGTCGCACCCGGCGCGGGCGCACACCTCGGCGATGCCCGCACCCATCTGACCGGCGCCGACGACGCCGACCCGCTCGATCCCGCTCATCAGTGCTGGAACTGCTCGGCCTCGGTGGACCCACCCAGCGCGGTCGTCGAGGACTCCGGGTTGACCGCGGTGGAGACCGCGTCGAACCAGCCGGTGCCGACCTCGCGCTGGTGGCGGACCGCGGTGTAGCCGTGCGCCTCGGCGGCGAACTCGCGCTCCTGCAGCGCGACGTAGGCGGTCATCCCGTTCGCCGCGTAGCCCTTGGCAAGGTCGAACATCGAGTGGTTCAGGGCGTGGAAGCCGGCCAGGGTGATGAACTGGAACGCGTAGCCCATCGCGCCGAGCTCGCGCTGGAAGCGGGCGATCGTGTCGTCGTCGAGGTGGCGGCGCCAGTTGAACGACGGCGAGCAGTTGTAGGCGAGCATCTGGTCCGGGAACTCGCCCTTGATCGCCTCGGCGTACTTGCGGGCCAGCTCCAGGTCCGGGACCGAGGTCTCCATCCACAGCAGGTCCGCGTACGGCGCGTAGGCCAGGCCGCGGGTGATGCACGGCTCCAGGCCACCGCTGACCCGGAAGAAGCCCTCCGCGGTGCGCTCACCGGTCAGGTACGGCCGGTCGCGCTCGTCGACGTCGGAGGTGATCAGGTTCGCGGCCTGCGCATCGGTGCGGGCCACGATGACCGACCCGACGCCGGCGATGTCGGCGGCGAGGCGGGCCGAGTTCAGCGTCCGGACGTGCTGCGAGGTCGGGATCAGCACCTTGCCACCGAGGTGGCCGCACTTCTTCTCGGAGGCGAGCTGGTCCTCCCAGTGCACGCCGGCCGCGCCGGCCTCGATCATCGACTTCATCAGCTCGAAGGCGTTGAGCGGGCCGCCGAAGCCGGCCTCGGCGTCGGCGACGATCGGGGCCAGCCAGTGCGGGTCGCTGTCCTCCCGGTTCTCCAGGGTGGTGATCTGGTCGGCACGCAGCAGCGCGTTGTTGATCCGGCGCACCACCGCGGGGACCGAGTTGGCCGGGTAGAGGCTCTGGTCCGGGTAGGTCTGGCCGGCGAGGTTCGCGTCGGCGGCGACCTGCCAGCCGGACAGGTAGATCGCTTCCAGGCCGGCCCGGACGCTCTGCACCGCCTGGTTGCCGGTCAGCGCACCGAGCGCGTGCACGTAGTCGCGCTCGTGCAGCAGCCGCCAGAGCCGCTCCGCGCCGAGCCGGGCCAGGGTGTGCTCCTCCTGGACGCTGCCGGACAGCGCCACCACGTCGGCCGCGCTGTGCCCGCGGGTGATGCCGGCCCACCGGGGGTCGGTCGCCCACTGCCGCTCGAGCTCGTCGATGCGCTCCTGCCGGGTGTTCCCGGTCATGTCGTGCTCCTTCTGCGAATGTTCTCGTCCGTGTCTGTTCGCACACGGCGCCCGGGATGACGGGCGACCGCACTGCGCCGTTCGAACGGGGTGTGACCAGCATCGGAGCCGGGACGGCGATCGGCGACGGTGGCCGATTGCCAAGATCTGCACATCTTCCGGTGCGATTTTGCAAATGTTGCGAAGAACAAGGTTCGATACAGTTCCGGCATGTCGAAGTCAGGGGTGCCGGGGACCCGGCTGCGCGCGCTGCGGGAGACGCGCTCGATGAGCCAGGCCGGGCTGGCCCGCACCCTGGGGATCTCGCCGAGCTACCTGAACCAGATCGAGCACGGCTCCCGCCCGCTGACCGTCCCGGTGCTGCTGCGGATCACCGAGGTGTTCGGGGTGGACGCCGCGTTCTTCGCCGCGCGCCGCCCGGAGCGGCTGGTCGCCGAGCTGCACGAGGTGTTCGCCGAGACCTCCGTCGCCGAGGCGGTCCCCACCGGCCAGATCGAGCGGCTCGCCACCGAGCTCCCGTCGGCGGCCGATGCGGTGCTGGAACTCTACCGGCGCTGGCGGCGGGCCGACGAGCACCTCGCCGCCGCCACCGACACCCCGCGCGACGGCAGCGACCGGGTGCACGCGGCCTCACCGCACGAGCAGGTCCGGGACTTCTTCTACCGGCGCCGCAACCACGTCGCCGATCTCGACGACGCCGCCGAGGAGCTCGCCGAACAGATCGGCCTGCGCCGCGGCGAGGTCCGGCGGGCACTGGCGGAGCGGCTGCGCGGCACGCACGGCGTCGGCATCGCCGGGCTGGAGGACGACGCCGGCGGCTCCGGCGAGCTGCACCGCTACGACCGGGTGAACCGGATGCTGCGGCTGTCCCCGGCGCTGCGGGCCGGCCAGCAGGCCTTCCGGATGGCGACCCAGCTCGCCTTCCTCGAGCAGGAGCACACGATCGAGGCACTCGCCGCCGAGGACACGCCGGCGGGCGAGGACGCGGCCAAGACCCGCACGCTCACCCGGATCGGGCTGGCCCGCTACTTCGCCGCGGCCCTGGTGCTGCCCTACGGTGAGTTCCGGGCGACCGCCGAGGAGTTCCGCTACGACATCGAGCGGATGGCCGACCACTTCGGGCAGGGTTTCGAGACGATCTGCCACCGGCTCTCCACGCTGCAGCGCCCGTCCGCGCCGGGAGTGCCGTTCTCCTTCGTCCGGGTGGACCGGGCCGGGAACATGTCGAAGCGGCAGTCGGCGACCGGGTTCCACTTCTCCCGCGGCGGCGGGACCTGCCCGCTGTGGAACGTGTACCGGGCGTTCGGCTCACCCGGCGAGATCGACGTGCAGGTCGCCGCGATGCCGGACGGCGCCCGTTACCTGTGGGTGGCCCGCACCGTGCACGGCTCGCAGCGCCGGTGGGGCCGGCCGGGGAAGACGTTCGCGATCGCGCTGGGCTGCGAGCTGCGGCACGCGCACCGGCTCGTCTACTCGGCCGGGCTGGACCTCGACGACCCGGCCGCCGCCACCCCGATCGGCGCGGGCTGCCGGGTCTGCAGCCGGGAGCAGTGCCCGCAACGCGCGTTCCCCCGGCTGGACCAGGCACCGGCGATCGCCGAGGACCGCAGCACCTTCGTGCCCTACCCGTCGGCGACCGGCTGACCGGCGGCGGGCAGCAGCGTCCCGCCGTCGACGACGAGCACCCGGTCGGCGAGCGCGTCGACCGCCTCGTGGTCGTGGCTGACGAACAGCACCGCCAGCCCCTCGGACCGGCGCAACTCCCCCAGCAGGTCCAGGATCGCCCGCCGGTTCGCCGGGTCCAGCGAGGACACGATCTCGTCGCACACCAGCAGCCGCGGCCCGGCCGCCAGTGCCCTGGCCAGGGCGACCCGCTGCTGCTGGCCGCCGGAGAGCCGGTCGGTGCGCCGGTCGAGCAGGTCCGCGGCCAGACCGACCCGGTCCAGCAGCACGGCCGGCGGCGCCGGCGTCCGGAAGATCCGGATCGGGGCGGCGAGCTCCGCGGCGACGGTGCGGCGCGGGTTGAGCGAGCGGGCCGGGTTCTGGAACACGTACTGCACGGCGCCGCGCTGGGCCCGGGTCCTGGCCCCGGCGCGACCGGCCAGCGGCACCCCGTCCAGGGTGACGGTGCCGTCGTCCGGGCGGTGCAGTCCGACCAGGCAGCGGGCGAGGGTGCTCTTGCCCGCGCCGGAGTTCCCGACCAGCCCGACGCACTCGCCGGCGCCGACGTCGAGATCGACCCGGTCGAGCACCGGATGCGCCCGGTACCCGGCCGTGAGCCCGCGGACCCGCAGCAGCGGCTCCCGGGCGATCCCGGCGGACGGGCGCGTCCCCGGGGCGGCCTGCGCCGGGGCGGCCTGCACCGGGGTGATGGCCTGCGACCCGGCCGGGATGCCGTCGACCACGGTGAGCACGTCGTCGACGAGATCGCGGACCGCCGCCAGGTCGTGCGTGACGACGAGCAGTGCGACGCCGCGGGCCCGCCGCGCGCGCACCAGGTCCAGCACCGCCGCCGCGGTGCCCGGGTCGAGCCCGGTCGTCGGCTCGTCGAGCACCAGTAGGTTCGGGTCGCCGACCAGGGCGAGCGCCAGCAGCAGGCGCTGCTGCTGGCCGCCGGAGAGCTGGTGCGGGTAGCGACGCCGGAACGCCGGGTCGCCGGGCAGCCCCACCCCGCGCAGCGTCGCGGACACCGCGTCCCGGCCGGTCCCGGCGCCGTGCGCGCGGTGCACGTCGCGGACCTGAGTGCCGATCCGCACCGACGGGCTCAGCCCGAGCGCCGGGTCCTGCGGGACCCAGCCGATGGCGCGACGGCCGGGACCGCCGCCGAACCGGACCGTCCCGCCGGCCCGCAGCCCGGGTGCGAGCGCCCCGGTCACCGCGCGGACCAGGGTGCTCTTGCCCGACCCGGACGGCCCGACGACGGCCAGCCCGCGGCCCTCGCCGAGCACCAGGTCGATCCCGGACAGCAGCGGACGGCCGCCGGCGTCGTGCACCGAGAGCCCGCGCGCGACCAGCGCGTCCGGACCGTCGCCGGCCCGCGGCGGGACCGGCACCGACCGGCGCGGGGTGTCCCGGGCGGCGCGCGAGTCGGCCAGCAGGTTCACCGACACCACCAGCAGCACGATCATCAGGGCCGGGCCGAGCACCGCCGGAGGCTGCACGGTCAGCCCGCCCTGGTTCCCCGCGATGTCCAGCGCCCAGTCCGGGGTGTTCGGCGGCAGCCCGAGCCCCAGGTAGCCGCCCGCGGTGACCACCGACAGGGTCGCCGTCAACCGCATCCCGGCGTCCGCGGCGACCACCGGGACGATGTTCGGGGCCACCTCGCGGAAGGCGATCCGGCGCAGCGGCTCGGCCCGGGCCTGCGCCGCCTCGACGTACCCGGCCGACGCCTCCTCCAGCACGGCGCCGCGGACCACCTTCACCATCCACGGCAGCGCGGTGAGCGCACCCGCGGCGACCAGCGCCGGGGCGCCGCGGCCGGCCGCCGTCGCCAGCACGGCGAGCACCAGGAACCAGGGCAGCACGACGAGCACGTCGACCGGCCGCATGATCCAGCCGTCCGCGGACCGGCGCAGCCCGGCGAGCAGCCCGGCCGGGAAGCCGACCAGGTAGGCCGCGGCCAGCGCGGTCACCGTGATCAGCGCCAGCCGCCAGCCGCCGTGCAGCACCCGGGACAGCACGTCGCGGCCGAGCCGGTCGGTGCCCAGCGGATGCCCGGCGGACGGGCCGTCGAACGGGACGCCGACGGTGGCGCCCGGGTCCCACGGCGCCAGGAACGGCCCGGCCACCACCAGCACGGCCGACAGCACGACCAGCCCCACGGCGACCAGCCGGCCGAGCCGCCCGGTGGCGGGTGCGGCCGGGCCCCGGCGGCTCACCGGCGCCCGTCCAGGACCGCCCGGCGGGCGAGCGGGCTGGCGGCCAGCGCGGCGAGATCGGCGAGCAGGTGCACCGCCACCCCGAACACCGCCATCAGCACCGCGGCCGCCGCGACGACCGGGAAGTCGCGCAGCGCGATCGCCCGCACCAGCTCCTGGGCCAGGCCCGGGTAGGAGAACACCGTCTCGACGACGGCCACCCCGCCGACCAGCCCGGCCACCGATCCGGCGATCGGCGGCAGCGCCGCGGCCAGCGCGACCGGGGCCACGTACCGGGCGAACAGCCTGGTGCGCCCGACGCCGTGCAGCGCCGCCGTGCGCAGCGGCTCCCCGGCGACCAGCTCGGCGGTCCGGGCCCGGATCACCCGCACCGGATGCGGGACCAGCCCGGCGAGCAGCGCGAGAACCGGCAGCACCAGCACCTCGGGGCGGGACAGCGGGCTCGTCCCGGACGGCACCAGGGACACCGCGGGCAGCAGCCGCCAGCCGAGCGCGACGACCGCGATCAGCACCACCCCGATCACGAACGACGGCACCGCCTCCGCGGTGAGCGCGCCGGTGCTCACCGCGCGATCGGTGCGGGTGCCGGCGCGCACCCCGGCGAGCACGCCGAGACCCAGCGCCAGCGGGAACAGCAGCAGCACCGTGACCGACGCCAGCACCAGGCTGTTCCCGATCCGGTCACCGAGCACATCGGCGACCGGGCGGCCGGACAGCAGCGAGGTGCCCAGGTCACCGCGCAGCAGCCCGCCGGCCCAGGACCCGAACCGCTCGACCGGACCGCGGTCCAGCCCGAGGTGCTCGCGCAACGCGGCGACCTGCTCGGGCGGCAGCGCGCCGGAGCGGCCGCTCTGCGCGAGGATCGTCTCGGCGGCGTCCCCGGGCAGCGTCTCGAACAGCCCGAACACCACGACCGCCACCACTGCGAGCACCAGCGCCGCGCCGGCGAGCCGGCCGAGCAGGTACCGGGTCACCGGCCGGCTCCGGTCACGCCGAGAGCCACACGCCGCGGTAGTTGGCCCAGTCGTCGTTGCCGAGGACGAACTCGGGCACGCCCTGCACCGGCGGTGCGACGGCGGCCGGTTGCTTGACGAAGTTGTGCACGATCAGGCCGCCGGTGTCCCACAGCGTCTGCTGCAGCCCGGCGTAGAGCGCGGCCCGCTCGTCGACGTCGAGCGTGCCGCGGGCGCGCAGGAAGGTCGCGTCCCACTCCGGGTTGCGCCAGCCGGCGTTGCCGGGGGCGTCGGAGACGGTGGTCTGGCCGTAGAAGTAGTCCAGGCTGTAGTTCCACCAGTTGTTGTGGGTGAACGCACGCTGACCGGAGACCTGGGCGGCGTAGTTGTCGGCCGGGACGGTCTCCAGGTTCACGGTGATCCCGGACTCGCGGGCCTGCTCGGCGAACAGCGTCGCCGAGTCCAGCTGGCCGGGGCTGGAGTCGGCGGTGGTGAGGGTGACGGTCAGGTTCTCCTGCCCGGCCCGGCGGAGCAGCTCGCGGGCCCCGGCCGGGTCGTGCGGGCGCTGCGGGATGTCGCCGGCGTAGAACGGGGCACCCAGGCCGTAGAGGTCGTTGCCGACCTCGGCGAACCCCAGGTACACGGTGTCGGCCATGGCCTGCCGGTCGACGGCCAGACGCAGCGCCTGCCGGACCCGGACGTCGTCGAAGGGCGGGGTGTCGGCCCGCATCTGGAGCGCGGCCATGGTGCCGAACCGGGGCTCGACCAGCCGGAACGCGCCCTCGTCGGCGATCGTCCTGGCGTGCAGCGCCGGGGTCTGGTCGATCATGTCGACCTCGCCGGAGCGCAGCGCGTTGACCCGCGCCTCCGGCTCCGCGATCTGCAGGATCTCGACCTCGTCGAGGTGTGCGACGCCGTCCCAGTACTCCGGGTTGCGCACCAGCAGCGCCCGCTCCCCCGGTGCCCACTCGCGGAGCACGAACGGCCCGGTGCCGACCGGCAGCGAGGACGCGTCGAACGTGTCGCTGCCCTCCTTCACGACGTAGACGTACCAGCCGGCCAGCACCGAACCGAGATCGGCGAGCGGCTCGGACAGCGCGACCCGCACCGCGAGATCGCCGTCCACCCCGGTCCGGGACAGGTCCACCATGGACAGATCGGCCGAGGACGGCTTGGCCGGGTCGAGCATCCGCTCGATGCTGTACAGCACGTCCCGCGAGGTGAGCGGGCTTCCGTCGCTGAACCGGATGCCGGGCCGCAGGGTGATCCGCCACTCGCTGCCGTCGGCGTTCGGCTCCAGCGACTCGGCGAGCCGGTAGCGCAGCGTCAGGTCGTTCTCGTAGGAGACCAGCCGGTCCCAGACGTTCTTCGCGATCGCGCCGGCCGCGGCCGATCCGGCGACGTGCGGGTCCAGCACGTCCGCCGACGGCGACTGGCCGGCCAGCGCAACCCGCAGCCGGCCGCCCGGTCGCGGCGGGCCGGCATCCGGCGCGGCCGGTTCCGCGCTGCTCCCGCACCCGCTCAGCGCGACCGCGCCGGCCAGCCCGGCCGCACCGAGCAGCAGCGCCCGCCGGGACAGCGCCGTGCGGCGGGCCGGTTCGTCGATCCTCATGAAGAAGATTGATACATGAACAGCTGCTCAGGTCTGCGGTGAGTCACATCACCCGCGCGGCCGGGGCAGCACCAGCGGCGTGCCGGTCAGCGGATCGGTCGTCACCAGCGCGTCCACCCCGAACACCGAGGACACCAGCTCCTCGGTGACGATCTCACCCGGCTCTCCCTCTGCGACGATCCGGCCGCCGGACATCGCGATCAGGTGGTGCGCATAGCGCGCGGCCAGCTCCAGGTCGTGCAGCACCATCACCACCGTCCGGCCCTGCTCGACATTCACCGTGCGCAGCAGCTCCAGCACGTCGAGCTGGTGCGCCAGGTCGAGGAACGTGGTCGGCTCGTCGAGCAGCATCGTCTCCGGCCCCTGTGCCAGCACCAGCGCGATCCAGGCCCGCTGGCGCTGCCCGCCGGACAGCTCGGCCACCGGCCGGTCCGCCAGATCGGCCAGCCCGGTCGCGGCCAGCGCGGCACCGACGGCCTCCTCGTCCTCCTCGGACCACTGCCGGAACCAGCGCTGGTGCGGGTGCCGCCCGCGCCCGACGAGATCGGCGACGGTGATCCCGTCCGGCGCGGTCGGCTGCTGCGGCAGCACCCCGACCCGGCGGGCGAGCTCGGTCGCGGGCAGCCGGGACAGCTCGGTGCCGTCCAGCAGCACCCGGCCCGCCTGCGGACGCATCAGGCCGGCGAGGCCGCGCAGCAGGGTGGACTTGCCGCAGGCGTTCGGGCCGACGATCACGGTGATCCGGCCGTCCGGGATCTGCACCGACTGCCCGTCGACGACCGGTTGCCCGGCCGCGTAGCCCAGGCTCAGGTGGTGGCAGGCCAGGGTCATCCGCTCGCTCCGATCCGGTTGCCGCGCACCAGCAGCGCGATGAGTACCGGCGCCCCGACGAGCGCGGTGAGCACGCCGACCGGGAGCTCGCGCGGCGCGAACGCGGTGCGCGCCACCAGGTCGGCGGCCACCACCACGAGCGCGCCGGTCCCGGCGCAGGCGAGCAGGCCGGGGCTGCGTTCGCGCAGCACCCGGCGGACGATCTGCGGCGCCACCAGCGCCACGAACCCGACCGGCCCGGCGGACGCGGTGGCCAGCGCGGACAACCCGACCGCACCGGCCAGCAGTCCGGCCCGGGCCCGGCCGACCCGCGGGGACAGCGCGCGGGCCAGGTCGTCGCCGAGCTCGAGCACGGCCAGCCTGCGGGTCAGCGCCAGCATCGGCGGCAGCAGCAGGCACAGTCCCGCGGCGACCGGCACGACGTCGGGCCATGACCGGCCGGCCAGGCTGCCGACCAGCCAGACCGCGGCCTGGTAGGCGGCGTTGACGTCGGCCCGGCTGAGCAGGAAGGTCGCCGCCGCGCTGAGGACCGCGGCCACCCCGATCCCGACCAGCACCAGCCGGTAGCCGGAGAAGCCGCCCCGGTAGGCGATCGTGTACACCGCGACGGCCGCCACCGCGGCCCCCGCGAGCGCGCCGCCGGTCACCCAGGCCGCGGTCGCCCCGAAGCCGATGATCATCAGGACCGCCCCGGCAGAGGCGCCCGCGTTGATCCCGATCACGTCCGGGCTGACCAGCGGGTTCTGCGCGAGGCGTTGCAGTACCCCGCCCGCGACGCCGAACGCCGCGCCGACCAGCACCCCGGCCAGCGCGCGCGGGATGCGGTGGTTCACCACCACGTCGTAGGTGATCAGGGTGCCGTTGCCGGCGAGCGTGTCCAGCACGGTCGACAGCGGCATCGGGTACTGGCCCACCGTCGTCGCCCAGAGCGCGACCAGCACCGCACCCAGCCAGGTCAGCGTGCCGAGCACCAGCCCGCGCACCCCGAACCGGGCCGAGAACGGCCCGCGGCGCAGCACCACCGTCCCGCCACCCACACGGCTCACAGGGCGGTATCGAGTCACAGGGCGGCTACCTTCCGGGTCCGCACCAGGTACAGGAACACCGGGCCGCCCAGCAGCGCAGCCGTCACCCCGATCTGGATCTCCTCGGGAGCCAGCACCACCCGGCCGGCGACGTCGGCGAGCAGCACCACCGCGGCGCACAGCAGCGCGGACAGCGGGAGCACCCAGCGGTGCGCCGTCCCGACCAGCAGCCGGGCCGCGTGCGGCGCGACCAGCCCGACGAACGCGACCGGGCCGGCCACCGCGGTCGCCGTCCCGGCCAGCACCACGACGGCGACCAGGCCGGTCACCCGGGTCACGCCCGGCCGGGCACCCAGGCTGCGGGCGGTGTCGTCGCCGAGCGCGACCGCGTCGAGCCGGCGCACCAGGACCACCGCGAGCAGCACCCCGGCCACCGCGAACGGCACCGCCTGGCCGACCGTGACCAGATCGGCCCGGGCCAGCGACCCGATCACCCAGTACCGGTAGCGGGCGAACAGCTCCCGGTCGAGCAGGACGAACGCCGAGGTCATCGCCATGATCAGGGCGGAGACGGCGGCCCCGGCCAGCGCCAGCTTGACCGGCGTCGCACCGTCCCGGCCGGACCCGCCGATCGCGTACACCGCCGCGGCCGCCAGCGCGCCGCCGAGGAAGCCGAACCACACGTAGCCGCTCAGCGACCCGACGCCGGTCAGCGCGATGACGGCGATCATCGCGCCGGCCGCGCCGGCGTTCACGCCGAGCGTGCCCGGCCCGGCCAGCGGGTTGCGGGTGACGCCCTGCGCGACCGCGCCGGCCAGCCCGAGGCAGGTCCCGGTCAGCAGCCCGGCGATCGTGCGCGGCAGCCGGATGTGCCGGACGACGATGTCGGACTGCGTCCCGCTGAAGTGCAGCAGCCCGGCGTGCAGCTCGGCCCAGGCCAGCGGGCGGGCGCCCACCTTCAGCGAGGCGACGACCGCGGCCGCGACCAGCAGCACCGCCGCCGGGAGCGCCCACGGCGCGGCCGCGCGGACCCGGACCCCGGTGGGCGGCCGGACCGGGGCGGCGACGCTCACTCCGGGTGGACCAGGTCCGCGACCCGCTCGGCGGCGTAGGGGGCCCGCAGGCTGGCGGCCCGGTCCGCGAACAGGAACGCGTGCACCGCACCCTCCCGGACGGCGGTGCTGCCCGACAGCGCCGGATCGCCCAGGATCTGCGCGACGTCGGCCTCCCCGTCGGCGTCGACGGTGGCCGGATCGCAGCAGGTGGAGGTGAGGATGACGTCCGGGTCCCTGGCGATCAGCTCCTCCTTGGACACCGCCACGTGCCGGCGCTCGGTCAGGTCGGCGAACACGTTCTCGGCGCCGGCCATCTCCAGCACCCGGGTGCCGAAGTCGATGCCCGAGGCCACCCGGTAGCTGCCGTCGTCGTCGTTGAGCAGGATCGCGACCCGCGGCTGCGGCCTGCCCTCGACCCGCTCCTGCACCGCGGCCACCCGCGCCTGCAGGTCGGCGACCAGCTCGCCGGCCCGCTCCTCGGCCCCCAGCAGCCTGCCCAGCGAGCGCAGGTCGTCGTAGATGGTGTCCATCGACACCTGCGCCGGATCGATGGCCTCGTCGGAGGCGCCGTCCTCGGTCGGGCACAGCGGGGCGTTGATCCAGGTCCGGACGCCCAGCTCGGCCAGGTCCGCCCGGGTGCTGACGGTCTCGTTGCCGGTCGCGGCGAACGAGTTGTTGTACCCGGACAGCACGAAGTCGGGTGCGGTGGCGAGCAGCGCCTCCCGGGTGGGGAGATCGGGGACGTAGGGGACCGCCTCCTGCGCCTGGGTGAACTCGGCCAGCACCGGCGCGTCCAGGTAGGCGGTGCCGACCAGCCGGTCGCTCACGCCGAGCGCGTGCAGCGTCTCGATCGCCGGCTGGTAGAAGGCGTAGATCCGCTGCGGCGGCTCCGGGACGGTCACCTCGATCCCGCAGTTGACCTCGGTCACCGGCTCGCCACCGCCCGCGGCGGGCGCATCGGGCGCCGGCGGGCCGCCGCAGGCGGTGAGGACCAGCGCGGCGGCGGCCGCGACGGCGACCGGCAGGATCCGGCGGGGAACGGACCGGGGGGACATCGCGGCTCCACAGCGTCGACGGGACTCGCAAGACACCTGACAAGTTGTTCATATGTCATGGATGTCGTGAGATCCATCGTGCGGCCGGATTTTGTCCGGAACGTCACCCGGTCATCGGGCGGCGCGCAGCAGCTCCGTCCAGCGGCGCAGCACCGGCTCGTCGGCGAGATCGGGGAAGTTCAGGTCCGGACTGCCCTCGGCGCGCCAGCGCTCGACCAGCGACATGATCCGCACCGAGTCCAGGCCCAGGTCGAGCAGGTCGTCGTCGGGGCCGATGGTCGCCGGATCGCAGCCGAGCAGCTCGGCGACGTCGGCCCGGATCCGTTCCTCGAGCGGCAGGGTCATCGGTTCACTCCTCGTCGTCGGGGCCGGTACCGGCCGCCGTGCGGTCCTGCAGCGCCGCGCGCAGCTCGCGCCTGCTGGTCTTGCCGACCCCGGTGACCGGGAACGCGGGGACGATCTCGACCAGGTCGGGGACCTTGAACGCGGCCACCCCGCGCTCGCGGACGAAACGCCGCAGCACGGCTCCGGTCGGAGCACCGCCGGGGCGGGGCACCACCCACGCCTGGGTGCGCTCGCCGAGGTACTCGTCGGGGACACCGACGACGGCGGCGTCCAGCACGTCCGGGTGCGCCATCAGGTGGTCCTCCACCTCGGCCGGGGCGACCTTCTCGCCGCCCCGGTTGATCTGTTCCTTCACCCGGCCGACGACCTCGATGTGCCCGGTCGGGCGGCGCCGCACCAGGTCGCCGGTGCGGTAGAAGCCGTCCGCGGTGAACGCCGTCGCGTTGTGCCCGGCGGCCCGGTAGTAGCCGCGGATCGTGTACGGCCCGCGGGTCAGCAGCGCCCCGGCCCGGCCGGGCTCCACCAGCGCGTCGGACGGTGCGGCCGGGTCGTCGGGATCGACGACCCGGATCTCGTCGTCCGGCGAGATCGGGCGGCCCTGGGTGGTCAGGACGAGCTCGTCCGGGTCGTCGAGGCGGGTGTAGTTGACCAGGCCCTCGGCCATCCCGAAGACCTGCTGCAGCCGGCAGCCCAGCGCCGGGCCGATCCGGGCGGCCAGCTCGGGGCCGCACTTGGCGCCACCGACCAGCACCACCTCCAGGCTGGACAGGTCGCGGGTGGTGCGCCCGGCGGCGTCGATCCAGGCGGCGGCCAGCGGCGGGACCAGACCGGTGATCGTCACCCGCTCCTGCTCGACCAGCTCGAACGCGGTGGCCGGGTCCGGCGCCGGGGCCAGCACCGAGGCCGCTCCGGCGTGCAGGGCACCGAGCACGCCCGGCGAGCTGAGCGGGAAGTTGTGCGCCACCGGCAGCGCGGCGAAGTACACGCTGTCCGGGCGCAGGCCGCAGATCCGGGCGCTCTCCCGGACGCTGTAGAGGTAGTCGTCGTGGGTGCGCGGGATCAGCTTGGGCAGTCCGGTGGACCCGCCGGAGAGCTGCAGGAACGCCACCTCGCCCGGGTCGCGGGCGGGCAGCTCGCGGGCGGGGGCGGCGGCCAGCTCGGCCAGCCCGGCCGTGCCCGCGGTGGTGCCACCCGATCCGGTGTCCAGGACGACCACCTCCCGGACCGACCCGACCGCGTCGGCGGTGGCCCTGGCGAGCGCGCCGTGGTCGAAGCGGGCGTGCGCGTCGACGGTGATCACGGCGGTCGCCGCGGACCACTCGGCGACGTGGCGCAGCTCGGTGCCGCGGTGCGCGGGCAGCGCGAACACCGGCCGGGCGCCGAGCCGGAACAGCGCGAACACCACAGGCAGGAACTCCGGCACGTTCGGCAGCTGGAGCACCACGTTGTCGCCCGGCCGGACGCCGAGGTCGTGCAGCCCGGCCGCGAGCCGGTGTGCCCGGTCGTCCAGTTCGGCGACGGTCCACCGCTGCGCCACCGGGCCGGTGCGGCCGACGACCGCGGTGCGCTCCGGGTGCGCCGCGGCGAGCCCGGCCAACCAGGCCCCGAACGTCTCGCCGCGCCAGTGGCCGAGCGCGCGGTAGCGGTCGGCGACCTCCGGCGGCCACGGCACGTGCTCGGGATCGGTCAACGCATGTCCTTCCGGGTGGCGGTCCGGTACAGGCCGGGGTGTCGCAGGCCGAGGTACCGCAGGCCGGGGTGTCACAGGCCGAGGTACCGCAGGCCGGGGTGTCACAGGCCGAGGCTCGCGCCGCCGTCGACGGTCAGGGTCTGCATGGTGATGTGCCGCGCGGTGTCCCCGGCCAGGAACAGCACGGCGGCGGCGACGTCGGAGGGTTCGGCGATCCGGCCGAGCGGGATGCCGAGCCGGTAGCGCTCCGGCGCCCCGGCGACGACGGCGGCCGCCCCGGCGTCGTCGTCCGGGTCCGGCCACAGCGCCCGCTGCATGGCGGTGTCGGTCGCCCCCGGGCAGACCGCGTTGCACCGCACGTGCGGGGCCAGTTCCAGGCCGAGCGTGCGGGTCAGCGACACCGACGCGGCCTTGGACGCCGCGTAGGCCGCCATCCCGGCCCGCGGGGTGCGGGAGGCGTCCGAGGCGACCGTGACGATCGCGCCGGCACCGCGCCGGTACATCCGCCGGCCGGCGGCCCGGCCGGCGTTCCAGACGCCGGTGGTGTTGACGGCCAGGCAGGCCGCGAGATCGGCGTCGTCGGCGTCCAGCACGGCGCCGGTGCGCAGCACCCCGGCCGCGCAGACCAGCAGGCCGAGCGGGCCGAGGTCCTGCTCGGCGACGTCGACCGCGTCGGCGACCGCGGCGGCGTCGGTGACGTCGGCGACCAGCGGCAGCACCCGCGCACCGTCACCGGCCAGCGCCCCGGCGGTGCCGACGACGGCGGCGTCCCGGTCCAGCAGGGCGACCGGGCGGCCCTGCGCCACCAGCGCGGACGCGATCTCCGCGCCGATGCCGCGGGCGGCACCGGTGACCAGTGCGACGGGCGGTTCGGGTGTCACCACGCGACGAATCTATGAAGTGAGGCTTCCCTCAACAAGGGGTCGCCTCACCTGGTGGGATGACCCCGCTCACGGGGCGCCCTGGTCCGCCAGCTGCTCGGTGGCGTCGGCCAGGTCCTGCTCGGTGGGCGCGTCGTCCTGGGTCAGGTCGGCCCGCCAGTAGCCGGTGAAGGCGACCGCGCGCTTGTCCAGGCCGCGCTCGCCGACCAGGTGCCTGCGCACCGCCCGGACCGCCGACGCCTCCCCGGCCACCCAGCCGAACACCTCGTCGGCGCGGTCCGGCAGCGACACCGCCCGCACCGCGTCGAGCAGCGACGCCGGCCGGTGCACCCAGTGCACGGCGAGCTCCGCCCGCGAGGTGAGCCGCTGCTCCTCGGCCGGGCCGGCCACCTCGACCACCGCGACCGCGCGGACGCCGGCCGGCAGCGACTCCAGGATCGCCCCGATCGCCGGGAGTGCGGTCTCGTCCCCGGCCAGCAGCCGGACCGGCTGCCCGGACGGCGTCCGGTACCCGGCGACGGCCGGGCCGAGCACGCCGACCGCGTCGCCGATCGCGGCGGCGGCCGCCCACCGGCTCGCCGGACCGGCCGGGCCGGAGCCGCCGGTCGTCCCGTGCAGCACGAAGTCGATCACCATCCGGCCGGCGTCGGGATCCAGCGAGCGCACCGTGTACGACCGCATCCACGGCCTGCGCTCCTCGGGTACGGCCAGGTAGCGGGCGTACCACCCGGCGACGCCGCTGCCGTCCTCCGGCGCGGCCGGGATCTCCGGGATCCCGCCGTCCCGGGCGAGGAACAGCTTCACCTGCTGGTCGGGGGCGACCGACGCGGCGCCGCGCCAGTCGTCGGACTCCAGGGTGATCCGGCGCATCAGCGGGGTCAGCGGCTCGATCCCGGCCACCCGGCCGAGGACGTACGGGGGCAGTGGCTGGGTCACGGGCTCTCCTCGACTGTGGCTGTGGCAGCAGGGGTGGGGGTGCGGGCCGGCACGAGCCGCCAGCCGCGGGCACGGCGGCGGGACTCCTGGAAGGCGGCGTAGCGGCCGCCGAGTGCCACCAGCTCGGTGTGCGTGCCCTGTTCGACGATCCGGCCGTCGTCGAGCACGACGATCCGGTCCGCACCGACCACGGTGGGCAGCCGGTGCGCGATCACCAGCACCGTGGAGCGGCGGGCGAGCGCCCGCATCGACCCGGTGAAGAACCGCTCGTTCTCCGGGTCCAGCGCTGCGGTGGCCTCGTCGAGCAGCACGATGTCGGCGTCCTTGAGCAGCGCCCTGGCGATCGACACCCGCTGGCGCTCGCCGCCGGACAGCGAGGTGCCGCCCTCGCCGACCCGGGTCGCCCAGCCGTCGGGCAGCCGCCGCACGATCTCGGTTACGCCGGCCAGCCGGGCCGCCTCGGCGAGCTCGCCGGGCGTCGCGTCCGGCCTGCCGAGCCGGACGTTGTCCTCCAGCGTGCCGTCGAACAGGTAGACGTCCTGGAAGACCAGCGCCAGCTGGGCCATCAGGTCCTCGGTGGTCTGGTCGCGGACGTCGGCCCCGCCGACCCGGACGGTCCCGGCGTCGACGTCGGCGAACCGGGCGATCAGACGGGTCACCGTGGTCTTGCCGGATCCGGAGGCGCCGACCAGCGCGACCGTGCTGCGCGGCGGGATCCGCAGCGACACCTCGCGCAGCACCGGCGTCCCCGGCTGGTAGCCGAAGCTCACCCGGTCCAGCTCGACGGCGCCGGGTTCCGGGCGGGCGGCCGAGGCGGCCGGCTCGGGCAGCGGCTCCTCGGAGAGCACCGCGACCAGCCGGCGCAGGTCGTTGCGGGCGATCCGGACGACGCCCGCATAGTCGCCGACCTCGGCCAGCGGGCCGGTGAACCGGGCCGCGAGCGCGACCAGCGCGATCATCCGGACCGGATCGAGAGTGCCGCCGAGCGCGAGGAAGGCGCCGGTCAGGATGAGCACGCTGAACGCGACCTGCACCGCGAACCCGCCCGCGACGATGCCGGCGGTGGCCAGCCAGATCGAGCGGCGCCCGGCGCGGCGCTGGTCCTCGATCGCGTCCTCCAGCGGGGCGTAACCGCCGGCGCCGCGGCCGAAGGCGCGCAGCACCCGCTGGGCGCGGGCGAACTCCACGACCCGGTTCCCGGCGGCCACCGCGGCGGCGTCGTCGAGCTCGTCGCCGCGGCCCACCCAGCGGGCCGCGAACCTGAACGCCAGCCACAGCAGCGGCGCGCAGACCGCGGCGGCGACCGCGAGCCGCCAGTCGAACAGCAGCATCGCGAGCGCGATCGTGGCCGGCGTGGCGACCGCGACGACCAGCGGCGTCAGCAGGTGCGCGAACAGTCCGGCCACCATCATCGTGCCGCCGGTGACCAGCCGGGACAGCCGGCCGACCCGCTCGGCGGAGAACCAGCCCAGCGGCAGCGACGAGACGTGGTCGCCGAGCCGCTCGTGCATCGTGGTCAGCACCACCAGCGCCACGCCGAAGCCGCGCATGGCCTGCACGTGGTAGGCCACGCAGGCCAGCACGACGGCGAGCAGCAGCACGCCGGTCCAGGTCCAGGCCGCCGCGATGTCGCCGACCAGCAGTGCCTCCAGGAACGGGACGAGCAGCACCGTGGCGAGGCCCTGCAGCACGCCGAAGCCGGTCACCCAGGCCAGGTAGCCGAACATCCGGCGGCGGTGCTGCGGGCCGAGGATCAGCAGCAGGTCGGAGATCATCGGGCGTCGTCCTCCCCGGACCGGTGCGCGGCCCACATGGCGGCGTAGCGGCCGCCGGCGGCGAGCAGCTCGTCGTGCGTCCCGGACTCGACGATCCGGCCGTCGTCGACGACGGCGATCCGGTCGGCGCCGGTGATCGTCGAGAGCCGGTGCGCGACGACGAGCACGGTGCGGCCGGCGGCCAGCCCGGACAGCGCGTCCTGGATCTCGGCCTCGGACTCCGGGTCGGCGAACGCGGTCGCCTCGTCGAGCACCAGCACCGGGGTGTCGGCGAGCAGCGCGCGGGCGATCGACACCCGCTGCGCCTCGCCACCGGAGAGCAGCGCGTCCTCCCCGACGACGGAGTCGTAGCCGCGGGGCAGCGCGAGGATCCGGTCGTGGATCCGGGCGGCCCGGCAGGCGTCGTGCAGCTCGTCGTCGGTGGCGTCCGGGCGGCCGAGCCGGACGTTGCCGGCGATCGTGCCGTGCAGCAGCTGGACGTCCTGCAGCACGAACCCGACGTGCCGGTACAGCACCGCCGGATCGATCTCCCGCACGTCGACGCCGCCGATCCGCAGCGCGCCGCCGGTCACGTCGTGGAACCGGGCGACCAGGGTGGCCACCGTGGTCTTGCCGGCGCCGGACGGGCCGACCAGCGCGGTGACGGTCCCCTCCGGGCAGTCCAGGTCGATCCCGCGCAGCACCTCGGCGCCGTCGCCACCGCTGTAGGAGAACCGGACGCCGGCCAGCTCGATCCGGTGCCCGGCGGGTTCGCGCGGCTCGCCCGGCTCCGGCAGCACCGGGGTCGCCAGCAGCTCGTGCAGCCGCAGCGCCGCCGCGGCAGCGGTGCGCCGGTTGGACGCGCCGAAGCCGAGCGCGGTGATCGTGGTCGGGACGACCAGCGAGACCAGGATGCCGGTCATCGCCTCGACCGGGGTGATCCAGCCGGCGCCGACGAACCAGGCCGTCCCGGCGCAGGCGACGAGCAGCACCACCGGCGCCGAGATCGCCATCGTCGCGATCACCTCGATCCGCAGCATCGGGCGGACCCACTCGGAGTAGAACCGGCCGAAGTCGCGGGCGGCCTCGGCGTAGCCGCGGTGCGCCCGGCGGGCCTGGCCGAACGTCTTGACCACGGCGATGCCGGACACGAACTCGACGACGGCCGAGCTGATCCGCTCGTTGCCGGCGTTCATCTGCTCGACCTTCTCGGTGTAGCCGCGCATCATCCAGGCGTAGGCGGCGGCGTACCAGGGCAGCGTCACCAGCGCGAGCAGCGCCAGCCGCCAGTCCAGCCAGGCGAGGTAGCCGATCCCGGCGATCGGCAGCACCCAGGCGCCGACCCACTCGACCGGATGGTGCGCGACGACCTGGTGCAGGTCGTGCACGTCGTCCTGGGCGGCCTTGCGGACCGTCCCCGAGGAACGCTCGGAGAACCAGCCCAGCGGCACCCGGCCCAGGTGCGCGACCATCCGGCGGCGCAGCAGCGCCTGCAGCCGGACGTCGGCGAAGTGGGTCAGCGCCAGCGCCAGGCCGGTGATCACGCCGCGGGCGCCGAGCCCGCCGACGATCAGCCACACCGCGCCGAGCACCGCGCCGTCGTCCGGTGGGCCGGGTTCCAGGAACGCCGCGGCCAGCCCGGCGAGCGCGACGAACGGCACCAGCGCGGCCGCCGAGCCGATCGCGGCCAGCACCTGCGCGACCCGGATGGTGCCCCGGACCGGCCGGAGCAGGTCGGCCAGCGCGGCGGACTCGGCGCGGGCGCGGGCCCGCGGGTCCGGTGCGGGCTCGACCGCCGGGCCGGCCGGGACCTGCTGCTCGTCGATGGTCGTGGTCACGACGTCTCCCGGGTCGGACAGAGGTTTGATTAGGCGAACCTTAGCTATCCGTGAATAGCGTTCGCAATCCCTTCCGGCGTACGGTTCCGGGGTGTCGATCAGGCCGGGCCCACGCGCCGGGAACCGGCCGGGCCCCAAGCCGCGGCTGACCCGGGAGGAGATCGTCGAGGCGGCCGTCGAGGTCGGCGTGGACCGGCTGTCGGTGGTCGCCGTCGCGGAGCGGCTCGGCGTCGCACCGGGCACCCTGTACCGCTACGTGGACGGGCTGGAGGAGATCGCCGCCGCCGCGCTGGAGCTGGTGTTCGCCCGCACCCCGCTGCCGCCGGCGGACCGGGGCTGGCGGGCCTTCCTGGAGGACGAGGCTGCGCTCGCCTTCGACCTGCTGATGCGCTACTCGGGCCTGATCCGGGACTTCGACGCCGATCTCGGCACCGTCTCCGGCAGGCGGATGCGGCGGATCGTCGCGGTGCTGCGCGAGGCGGGCTTCGATCCCGGTGCCGCGGTCCGGGTCGCCGACGCGGCCCTGGACATCGTCGCCGACGGCACGGTCCAGGCCCGGTTCGTCCGCGGCCCGCAGGGCGGGCCCGGGGACATCTCCGAGCCGGCCGCCGCCTACCTGGACTCGCTCGACGAACCGGTCCGCTCCGAGGTGCTGGCGATCATGCTCGATCCCCGGGCGCACGTGCTGGACAAGGTCGCACTGGTGCTCGACGGCGTGGAGCACCGGCGCGGCACCGGCCGGGACGGCTACCGCGGGATCCGCTGAGCAGCCGGGTCACCCGGCGTTGCGGTCGCCGTCCGGATCGAGCAGGTCCGGCTCCGGGGCGGCCCGGCCGCGCCAGGCGGCGAGCACGTCCGGATCGGCGCCGGTGTGCGCGAGCACCCGCAGCGCGACGGCCTGCGCCGCCCGCCCCGGCGGATCGCCCGGGCGGGCACCGGGCCGCTCCCCGGCCTGCACCGCGCGGGTCACCTCGGCGGTGATCTCCCGCTGGGCCGGGTCACCGAACCGGTCGAGCAGCCGGTCGAACGCGGCCAGCCGCGCCGGGTCGAACGGCCGGCGGCCACCGGTCAGGTCGGTCAGCGGATGGGCCGGGTAGAGGTGCCCGCACGGCAGGTGCCCGGCCGGCACCGGGGCGGTCGCGGCGTGCGTGCGCCCGGACCGCAGCACGTCCGGGAGCAGGTGGGTGTGCGGGCCGTCCGGCGAGCGGCCGTCCGGCGGCGGGATCGCCGCGTACACCTCGATCCGGCCGACCGCGGTCCGGAACACCCGGTGCGGACCGGCGGCGACCAGCGCGGCGGTGAGGCGGGCGTCCAGCGGGCCGCCGTGCGCGCCGCGCAGCAGGGCCAGCAGGTCCGGATCGGCAGTGCGCACGCAGGCGTCCACCGTCGGCGTGCCGAGCCCCAGGTCGACCAGCACCGCGTCCCGGTCGGCGGCGCGCAGCGCCCCGGTGTCCGGACCGAGGACGGTCACCGCCGTCCGGCCGGCCCGGCGGGCGTCGCCGGCGGGCAGACACAGCGCGACGGCGTGGTTCCAGTGCCCGCCCGGACCGACCGGGGTGCGGTGGGCGACCGGCCGGGTGCCGGACGGCGGATCCACCCGGATGCCGCCGCGCCCGGTCACGACCGTCCCGGGACCGCTGGTGACCGGCTCGTCCGGGAGCCGGGCGAACTCCGCGATCGCGCCGGGCGCTCCCATGCTCCAGCCCGCGGCCGGGTCGTCGAGGTATCCGGTCAGCAGCTCCCGAACGGCGTCCATCCCCGCACCCTGCCCTGCACCGGCGGCGGTCGACACCCCGCACCGGCGTGTTGCATATTGTGTGCAACAACTCGGGGGAGTGCGCATGGCGCAGGGACCGCACGACGGGACCGAGTGCACCGGCTGTGACTGGGACCGACGACCGGAGGCGTTCCGCTGGTACCCCGAGCCCGGCACCGGGCCGGCGCCCCCCGGGGGGTCACCGGGCCCCGATCCGGTCCCAGCGCCGTCCCCACCACAGGGCGGTCCCCGCGGTCAGCACCACGGCCCCCGAGGGAACGAGCACCACCTGCGGCGCGGTGAAGAGGTACTCGCGCCCCTCCGCCACCATCGCCCCCCACTCCGCCGTCGGCGGCTGGACACCCAGCCCGAGGAACGACAGCCCGGAGACGGTCAGCAGGGTGCTCGCGAACCGGACGCAGGCGTGCGCGGCGAGAGGTGGCGCGAGGTTGCGGGCGACGTGCCCGGCCAGCACCCGCACCGGACCCGCGCCGAGCGCCCGGGCGGCCGTCACGTACTCGCGTCCGATCTCGGCGAGCGTGAGCAGGTGCGCCTGCCGGGCGAACGGCGTCCAGGCGATCGCGGTCACCGCGACCAGCAGCGAGCCGGTCCCCGGGCCGAGCGCGACCGCGGCCAGCAGCCCGAACAGCACCACCGGGATCGCCGCCAGCACGTCGACCAGGCGGATCACCAGCCGTCCGAACCGGCCGGTCACCGCGGCGAGCATCCCGACCGCCACCCCGGCGACACCGGTCAGCAGCACCGCGAACAGGCTCAGCCCGATCGTCAACCGGCCGCCGTGCACCAGCCGGGACAGCAGGTCCCGGCCCAGCTGGTCGGTCCCCAGCGGGTGGGCGGCGGACGGCCCGGCGAGCAGGCCCGCGAAGTCGGCCCGGTCCGGATCGGGCAGCAGTAGCGGCCCGGCGAGCAGCAGCACCACCAGCAGCAGCACCGGCAGCGCCGCCGGCCCGGTCACCGGTCCGATCACCGGCAGGGAGGGCCCCCGGCGCCGGGTCATCCGGCCCGCTCCGCCGTGCGCCGGACCGGGTCCAGCGCGGTGGCGACCGCCTCCACCAGCACCCCGGCCGTCACCGCCACCGCCACCACGACCAGCGTCCCGGCCTGGATCACCGGCAGGTCCTGGGCGGGGACCGCCCGGTGCAGCAGCCGGCCGAGGCCGGGGATGCCGAAGACCACCTCGACCACCACCGAGCCGCCGAGCAGACCGGCCACGAACATCCCGGCCAGCGCGGTCACCGACGTGGTGGCCAGCCGGGCCCCGTGCCGCCACAGCACGCGCTGCCCGGACAGTCCCTTCGACCGGGCCAGCAGCACGTGCGGGCGCTGCAGGATCCCGACCGTCTCGGCCCGGACCAGCTGCGCGGCGAGCGCCCCCGGGTAGGCGGCGAGGGTCAGCACCGGCAGCACCAGGTGCTCCGGACCGCCCCAGCCGATCGCCGGCAGCCACCCGGCCCACACCGCGAGGGCCAGCACCAGCCAGGGTGCGAGCACGAACTCCGGCACCGCGACCCCGGCGATCGTCCCGGCGCCCAGGAACCGGTCCCAGCGGCCGCCGGGACGGCGGGCCGCGTACACCCCGGCCGGGATCCCGACGGCCGCGGCCAGCGCGAGCGCGAGCACGGTGAGCAGGCCGGACACCGTCGCCGCGCTCCCGACCTGCTCGACGACCGGGGTGCGGGACACGTACCCGAGGCCGAGGTCGCCGCGCAGCACGCCACCGAGCCAGCGCAGGTACTGCTCGACGACCGGCCGGTCCAGGCCCAGCTCGGCGCGCACCCGCGCCTCGGTCGCCGGGTCCGGGACCGCCTCGGCGGTGCGGGCCCGCAGCACCGCGCGGGCCGGGTCCACGTCCACCCAGCGGGGAAGTGCGAACACCAGCACCGACGCGGCCAGCAGCACCGGCGGGACGACCAGCAACCGCCGCAGGAGAAGGAGTGGTCCGCTCACCCGGCCGGGATCAGCTGCGGCAGCACCGGCCGGACCTGCAGCGGATCCGGGGTGAACCCGGTCGCCCCGCGCAGCACCGCGGTGTTCAGCGGGTGCACCAGCATCACCCCGACCGCGTCCGCGGTGAGCATCCCGGCCGCCTCGGCGAACAGCTGCCGGCGCTGCGCCGGATCGACGGTGCCGTTCAGGCGCTCGACGAGCGCGTCGTAGGCGGGGCTGCAGTACTGGTCGATCGCGTAGCTGCCGGCGCAGGTGTAGTCCGAGGTGAGGGTGCTCGCCGCGTCCGGGAAGTCGGACAGGTAGCTGCGCGAGTTGAGGAACATGTCGTACTGCCCGGCGAGCACCTCGGGCTCCTGCGCCTCGTAGTTGCCGACGGTGACCTCGACCCGGATCCCGGCCTCGCCGAGCATCGCCTGCACCGCGTTCGCGAGGGTGGGCAGCTCCGGCCGGTTCGGGAAGGTCCACAGCTGCACGGTCAGCGGGTTCTCGGGGCCGTACCCGGCCTCGGCGAGCAGGGTCCGCGCCCGCTCGGCGTCGGCCCCGGCCGGCGGCTCGGTCGCCCCCCACGGGACGGCCGGCCCGAACAGGTCGGCGGCCGGTCGCGCGCTGCCCGCGAGCACCTGACCGGCCAGCACCGGCCGGTCGATCGCCTCGGTCACCGCCCGGCGCACCCGGACGTCGTCGAAGGGCGCGCGGGACTGGTTGAGCTGCAACGGCACCGTCCGCGCGCCCTCGTAGGCGACGACCTCGGCACCCGCCGAGCGGACCTGCTCCAGCTGCGCGGCGGGCAGCCCCTCGGCGAACTGGACGTCACCGGCCTGCACGGCGAGCGCCCTGGCCTGCGGGTCCTCGACGTAGCGGACGGTGATCCGGGCGGCACCGGCGGGCTCACCCCAGTAGTCGTCGTTGCGGAGCAGCTCCGCGGACTCCACACCGTTCACCGCGTCGAGCACCAGCGGTCCGGTTCCGGTGCGCAGGTAGTCGGGTGCGCCGCCGCCGGCGTACGCCGCCGGGGCGAGGATCGCGAGGTTGCCGCTGGACATCCGCAGCGGCATGACCGGGTCCGGCTCGGCGGTGCTGATCCGCACGGCGTCGGCGCCGTCGGCCTCGATCTCGAACCCGATGCCGCGGATCGACCGCGGGGGCGCCTCGACGCCCGCGACGTGGCGCAGCGCGGTGACCACGACCTCCGGGGTGAGCGGGGTGCCGTCGTGGAACGCGACGCCGGGGCGCAGGGTGAACCGCCACGTGTCGCCGTCCTGTTCCCAGCCGGTGGCGAGGCCGGGTGCGGCCGCGGCCTCGTCGTCCACCGTGGTCAGTGTCTCGGCGACGCCCAGGTAGCTGAGCAGCTTCCCGTCGTCGGCGTCGAAGGCGTAGTCGGAGCGGGGCGGGAACTGCAGCGCCACGGTCAGCGCACCGGCGGGATCGGGGGTCCCACCGCCCGATGGGGAGCCGCAGCCGGCCAGCAGCGCTGCGGCGGTGGTCAGGGCGGCCAGTACCCGCACGCCCGGGGTCGTCACGATCACCAGATGTGTCTACAGCTGCAGACCTGTTCAATCAATAGAACGTGTGGAATGCCCCCGCGGCGCCCACCGTGACGGCCGGTCCGGTGGAGCGCCGCGGGAGCGCACCGGCGTCAGCCGGTGGTCTGCGCCCGGACCCGGCGGGCCGCCGCGACCAGGTTGGTGAGCGCAGCGACGGTCTCCGGCTCACCGCGGGTCTTCAGCCCGCAGTCCGGGTTCGCCCAGAGCCGCTCCGGGCCGATGTGCCGCAGCGCCGCGGTGAGCTGGCCGGCGAGCTCGTCGATGTCGGGCACCTCGGGCGAGTGCACGTCGTAGACGCCCGGGCCGAGGCCGCGCGGGATGCCCGGCCCCAGGTCGGCGAGCACCTCCATCCGGGACCGGGCCGCCTCGACGGTGGTGACGTCGGCGTCCAGCCCATCGATCGCCCCGACCACCTCGCCGAACTCGGAGTAGCACAGGTGGGTGTGGATCTGAGTGCCGTCCACCACCCCGCCGGTGGACATGCGGAACGCGTCCACCGCCCACTCCAGGTACCCGGGACGGTCCCGCTCGTGCAGCGGCAGCAGCTCGCGCAGCGCGGGCTCATCCACCTGGATGATCCGGATCCCGGCCGCCTCCAGGTCGACGACCTCGTCGCGCAGGGCCAGCCCGACCTGCCGGGCGGTGTCGCCGAGCGGCTGGTCGTCGCGGACGAACGACCAGGCCAGGATCGTCACCGGTCCGGTCAGCATGCCCTTGACCGGCTTCTCCGACAGCGACTGCGCGTAGGTCGCCCACTCGACGGTGATCGGCCGGCCGGCACGGCGTGACACATCGGAGTGCAGGATCGGCGGCCGCACGCACCGCGAGCCGTAGGACTGCACCCAGCCGAACTCGGTGGTGGCGAAGCCGTCCAGGTTCTCGGCGAAGTACTGGACCATGTCGTTGCGCTCGGGCTCGCCGTGCACCAGCACGTCCAGCCCGATCTGCTCCTGCAGCGCCACCACGCGGGCGATCTCCCCGCGCATCCGCCCGGTGTACTCGGCATCGTCGATCCGGCCGGCCCGGTGGGCCGCCCGGTCCTTGCGGATCTCGGTGGTCTGCGGGAACGAGCCGATCGTGGTGGTCGGGACGTCGGGCAGGCCCAGCGCCTCGCGCTGCACCTTCGCCCGCACGTCGGCCGCGCCGCGCCGGTAGTGGTCGGCACCCAGCTCGGCCAGCCGGGACCGGACCGTCGCGTCCCGCCGAGCGGCCGCCGCGACCCGCTCCCGGGTCTCCCGTGCGGCGTCGAACTCGGCCGCGACCGCGGCCCGGCCCCCGTGCAGCGCCCGGCCGAGCAGCACCACCTCGTCGACCTTCTGCCGGGCGAAGGCGAGCATGTCGACGACGTCGGCGGGCAGCGACGTCTCCACCGACAGGTCGTAGGGGACGTGCAGCAGCGAGCACGACGTCGAGATCTCCACCCGGCCCGCGACGCCGACCAGCCGCGAGGCCGTGACCAGCGCGGCGTCCAGGTCGGTCCGCCACACGTTCCGGCCGTCGACGACACCGGCCAGCACCAGCTTGCCGCCGATCCCCTCGACGCCGTCGATCCCGTCCAGGTCGGACGCGCCGGCGACCAGGTCCAGCGCCAGCCCCTCGACCGCGGTCGAGGCGAGCACCGGCAGCGCCGGGCCGAGCTCGCCGAAGTAGGACGCGACCAGGATCTTCGGCCGGCGCGGCGCGGCCGCGAGCCGGTCGTAGGCCCGGCGCAGCGCGGCGATCTCGTCCTCGGAGCGGTCCGCGGCGAACGCCGGCTCGTCCAGCTGCACCCACTCGGCACCGGCGTCGGCCAGCTCGGCGAGCAGGTCCCGGTAGACCTCGACCAGCGGGCCGAGCAGGTCCAGCGGCCGGAACCCCTCGGGCGCACCCTCGGCGGGCTTCGAGAGCAGCAGCAGGGTCACCGGGCCGACCAGCACCGGGCGGGTCACGACGCCGGAGCGCAGCGCCTCCCGGAACTCCTCGAGCGCCGTGCGCGAGCCGGGCGCGAGCCGGGTCTCCGGGCCGATCTCGGGCACCAGGTAGTGGTAGTTCGTGTCGAACCACTTGGTCATCTCGCAGGCCGGCGCGCCGGTGCGGCCGCGGGCCATCGCGAACATCCGCTGCAGCGGGTCGGTGATGCCGGCGAAGCGCTCCGGGACGGCGCCGACGGCGAGCGCGGTGTCCAGGACGTGGTCGTAGAACGAGAACGTGTTGCCGGGGACCTGGTCCAGTCCCGCGTCCCGCAGCGTGGTCCAGGTGTCGCGGCGCAGACCGGCCGCCACCTCGTGCAGCGCGGAGACGTCGGACCGGCCGGCCCAGAACGCCTCGGTCGCGCGCTTCAGCTCCCGGTGCGGCCCGATCCTGGGGTACCCCAGCACGGTGCTGCCGGTGGTGGACACGGATGACACAGGTTTCGCCATGGTCACAGCCCTCTCTCCTCGCGAGCGCGGTGGAGGACCCGTCACCGCCGGAGAGGGGCACGACGGCACGGTCCGGGCGGGCCCGCACCGGACGCGCGATGGCGCCGGCGGGCACGGTGGTCACCCGGTCGTCCGCTGGGCCCTCCCTCGAGGCCACGGATCCGCGCACGCCGGTCGGCGCGCGCACCGGCGGCAGGTATTCGGACTCGTGGGCGCCGTGCTCGTGCCTACCGGCCGTCGCTTCCCGGGTCGGTTCCCAGTGCTGATGACGACTGTCGTTCCCACTCACCGCTGCGGGGCAGTCCCGGATTCACACCGGGTTCCCTGTTGTCCCGTGCCGGCCCCCGCGGGGACCGGCACGAACCGTCGGCGGACCGACCATAACCCACCGGACGCGATCGGCGGACTGTTGCCTTCTCCTCACTGTTGCCATACTCTGGCAACACGTTCGCCCTCCCCGCTCGGGGTCGAGGGCGACCTATCCCTGCACCCCTCCGTTCAGACGGGTTTCCTGCCTGGTCTGCCGAGGAGTAATCGCGATCACCTCTGTGCCCGGGGCCACAACCGGTCCTAGCGTGCGGCTCGACCCATCCGCCTGCCGCAGAAAGGGCTGACATGCAGGTAGACGAGCTGCTCAAGCCGTTCCCCATCAAGGAGTTCCACCCGTTCCCCAGGGCGCTGCTGGGTCCCGGCTCGCACGAGCTCATCGGCCCGGAGGCCCTCAAGCTGGGCTTCAAGAAGACCCTGGTCATGACGTCCGGCCTGCGCGGCACCGACATCGTCCACAAGATCGTCGAGTCGATGAAGTACCACGGCCTCGAGGTCGTCGTGTACGACCAGGTCGAGTCGAACCCCAAGGACTACAACGTCATGGACGCTGTGGGCCTCTACCAGCAGAACAAGTGCGACTCGTTCGTCTCCATCGGCGGCGGCTCCTCGCACGACGCCTGCAAGGGCGCGCGCGTCTCGGTCGCCCACGACGGCCGCAACGTCAACGAGTTCGAGGGCTTCAACAAGTCCGAGAACCCGGCGAACCCGCCGCACATCGCGGTCTCGACGACGGCCGGCACCGGCTCCGAGACCTCCTGGGCGTACGTGATCACCGACACCACGACGGACCCGGACAACCCGCACAAGTACGTCGCGTTCGACGACGCCTCGGTCACCACCCTGGCGATCGACGACCCGGTGCTCTATTACGACTGCCCGATCGACTACACCGCGCAGTGCGGCTTCGACGTGCTCGCGCACGCCTCCGAGCCCTACGTGTCCCGGCTGAACTTCCAGCCGTCGCTGGGCAACGCGCTGCACGCCATCAAGCTGACCTCGCAGAGCCTGCGCCAGGCCGTGTGGAACGGCCAGGACCTGGCCGGCCGCGAGGGCATGATGTACGCGCAGTACATCGCCGCGCAGGCGTTCAACTCCGGTGGCCTGGGGATCATCCACTCGATCTCGCACGCGGTGTCGGCCTTCTACGACACCCACCACGGCCTGAACAACGCCATCGCGCTGCCGCGGGTGTGGGCGTTCAACATGCCGGTCGCCTACGAGCGGTTCGCCGACATCGCCGAGGCGATGGGCATCGACACCAGCGGCATGACCAAGCCGCAGGCCGCCGACGCCGCGCTCGCCGCGTCCATCCGGCTGCTGCGCGACGTGGGCATCCCGGAGAAGTTCGCCGATGTCAAGCAGGACACCTACTCGAAGAACCGGCTCGGGGTCGGCCCGACCAAGTTCTACGAGAACGCGCCGACCATCATCGGCGACGCGGCGGACGTCGACCGGATCACCAACCACGTCCTGGGTGACGCCTGCACCCCGGGCAACCCGAAGGAGTGCACCTTCGAGACCGTCCGCCCGGTCGTCGAGCACTCCATCAACGGCGACCTGGACGACCTGCTCACCTGATCGTCCGATCAGCCCGACCCGTTCGCGCCTGCGGGCCCACTCCGTGCGAGGTCATACTCGCCACGGGTGGGCCCGTCGGCTGCGCGGCCCGCCGCACCCACCTCCGGTGCGGCCTGTGAAGGAGATTCCCAGCGTGACTCCCGTTCCCGGCTCCACGAGCGCTGAGAGCCCCGTCCCGAACACGGCGCCGTTCGAGTCCGTCGACGAGGTCGTGGAGACCCTGCGCGAGCAGGGCTACATCGCCGACACCCGGCTCGCGACCACGGTCTTCCTGCTCACCCGGCTGGACAAGCCGCTGCTGCTGGAGGGGCCCGCCGGCGTCGGCAAGACCGAGCTGGCGAAGATGCTCGCGCTGGCCACCGGGCGCCGGCTGCTGCGGCTGCAGTGCTACGAGGGCCAGGACGAGACCAAGGCCCTCTACGAGTGGGACTACGGCAAGCAGCTCATGTACACCCAGATCCTGCGCGAGAAGATCGGGCAGGTCGTCGAGGACGCGCCGGACCTGGCGTCGGCCGTCGACCGGATCGGTTCGCAGGAGAGCGTCTTCTTCTCCGAGCGGTTCCTGGCGCCGCGCCCGCTGCTCGAGGCCATCCGGTCCGAGCAGCCGTGCGTGCTGCTGATCGACGAGGTCGACCGGGCCGACGAGGCGCTCGAGGCGGTGCTGCTGGAGACCCTGGGCGAGTACCAGATCTCGGTGCCCGAGGTCGGGACGTTCCTCGCGAAGCACCGCCCCTACGTGCTGCTGACCTCGAACAACACCCGGGACCTCGCGGCCGCGCTGAAGCGCCGCTGCCTGCACCTGTTCCTCGACTACCCCTCGGCCCAGCGCGAGCTGGAGATCGTGCGGTCGAAGAAGACCGGGCTCGCCGATCAGCTGGCGGAGGAACTCGTGGGCGTGGTCCGCGGGCTGCGCGAGCTGGAGCTGCGCAAGGCGCCGTCGATCTCGGAGACGATCGACTGGGCGCGCACGCTGGCCGTGCTGGGCGTCGAGGAGCTGAACTCGCAGGTCCTGTCGGACACCGTCTCGGTCGTCGTGAAGTACGACAAGGACGTCCGCAAGGCGCTCGACGCGATCCCGAACCTGGTCGACCCGAACGCCGTCGTCACCGAGCCGGGCCACGGCCACGGCCACGGGCACGGCCACGGGCACGACGGGGACCACTCGCACGACGCGGACCACGCGCCCGACGCCGGCCCCGGCCGCCGTCCCGGCGACGGGCCGGACGACGGCGACGTCGACGGGCGGGCCCGCCGCGCCGCCAAGGACCAGCCCGGCCGGCACGCCGACGGTTACGGCAACAAGGCCGCGGCCGGGCGGTCCGCGCCGCCGCTGCGTTCCGTCACCCCCGGCCAGGGGGCCCGCTCGTTCGGCGCCCGCAAGCGCCCGATCTGAGGCCGCGACGTGGAGGCGAGCATCCACCGCTTCGTCCGGCTGCTGCGGATCCGGGCGGTCCGCATCTCGGTCTCGGAGGCGCTCGACGCGATGGCCTGCGCCGCCCAGCCCGGGGTGCTGGCCGACCGGTCCGTGCTGAAGGAGGCGCTGCGCGTCGCGCTGGTGAAGGACCGGCGCGACGAGGCCACCTACGACGAGGTCTTCGACCTGTTCTTCGCCCTGGTCAAGGTCGGCGAGTCGGACACCGGCCACGGCCACGGGCACGGCCACGGCGACATGAGCGACGACACGCCGCTGGAGAACTTCACGCTGTCCGAGGAACCGTCGGAGACCCCGCAGGAGGGCCACGACCACGGCACCCCCGCCGACATCCGGGACTTCTTCGATCCCGAGGACCTGGCCGAGCAGTACAACCTGCACCAGGAGGCCAACAAGATCGACATGGCGTCGATGACCGACGAGATCGTGCTGTCCAAGGAGCAGGCCGGTGACGTCGCCGACGGGCAGCGGGTGCAGATCGAGACCGACCGGTTCTCCGGCGGCGGCCTGCCCGGTGACATCTCGCAGGCCCAGGGCACCAAGGTCGACGCCGATCTCTCGGTCGCCCAGCAGGACGCGCTGCTCGGCTGGCTGACCTCGGAGGAGGACCGGCTCGCCGAGGAGGCGCAGGGCACCGAGGACGACGCCGCCGCGCTGCGCCGCCGGCTGGCCGGGGTGCTGGAGAACCTGCCCGAGCTGCTCAAGGCGCACCTGGAGAAGCTGCTGGAGATCGAGCAGCGGATCGTCGAGGGACACGACGACGCCGAACGCGTCGCCGAGGTCGACCGGGCGTCGGAGACCGAGCGGATGCAGCTGGAGGACTCGCTGCGCCGGCTCGCCAAGTCGCTGCACGGCGCGCTGACCCACCGGCGCCGGGTGTCGCCGCGCGGCCGGATCGACTCGGCCCGGACGATGCGCCGCAACATGCGCTACGACGGGGTGCCGTTCGCCCCGGTCACCGTCGCCCGGCAGGAGGACAAGCCGCGGCTGGTGGTGCTCGCCGACGTGTCGCTGTCGGTCCGGGCCACCGCCCGGTTCACCCTGCACCTGGTGCACGGCCTGCAGGACCTGTTCGGTCAGGTGCGCTCGTTCGCGTTCGTGGCCGATCTGGTCGAGGTGACCGACCTGTTCGCCGACCATCCGGTGGAGCACGCCCTCGGGCTGATCTTCGGCGGGGACCAGCTCGACGTCGACGCCAACTCGAACTACGGCCTGGCGTTCGGCCAGTTCCTGGAGGACCACGGCTCGGCCGTCACCCGGCGGACCACCGTGCTGGTGCTCGGCGACGGGCGGGGCAACGGCAACGACCCGAACACCGAGGCGTTCGTCGAGATCACCCGCCGCGCCCGGGAGACGATCTGGCTGACCCCCGAGCCGCGCTACTCATGGGGGCTGGGCCGCTGCGACCTGCCCGCCTACGCCGAGTTCTGCGACCGGGTCCGGGTGGTCCGGGACCTGTCCGGCCTGGAGACGACGACGAACGAGATGGCGGGCGAGCTGATCGGTCGCTGACCCGGGGCCGCACCGGGTGCGCACCGGGTGCGCTCTAGGCCGTTCGACCGATTCATCATCACGTTCCGTTCCCGCGGAGGTACAGTCGGTCGTCCCCCCTGTGAAGGAGCGTCCGGCGATGGGTGACGGTGGGCTGGTGGTCCGCCTGCTCGCGCGCATGTGTACCGCGATGTGGGGATACATGCCGGGCGTGATCCCGGCGATGGTGACGACCATGGGCAACGGGCCGGCGCTGCGCTGGTTCGCGCTGAACTTCCCGCGCTTCCTGGTCACGCTGCGGGTGCTCGGGCCGGTCCGGACCCATCTCGCCGGGCTCACCATCTCGCTGGCGAACGGCTGCGTCTACTGCGCCTACGGCCGGGCGCACGCCCTGGAGCTGATCTGGCTGCGCGACCGCGGGAAGCTGTTCCCGCTGGACGCCCGCACCCTGGAGAGCTGGAACGGCCTGACCCGGCACGAGATCGCCGTCCGGCTGCGCGTGGTGCTGGAGCAGGCCGGGCTGCACGCCGAGGTGATGTGGGTCGACCGCACGCTGGCCCTGGTCGAGGGCCTCCCGCCGATCGACGCGACCGAGCGCCGCATCGCGCACCTGTGCCGGATGGTCGGCACCATGAACGTGATCGCGGTCGCCGCGGGCACCGTCCCGGACGGCGCGCACGACCCGGTCAACAAGGACCTCGCGCTGAAGGCCCGGCTGGTCGCGGCGCACGACGCCGCGGCCTGAGCCGGGCCGGGCCGGCGCTCAGCCGGTGGCGGGCGCCCCCAGCAGCCGCCGGGCGGCCGCGTCGAGGGCGTAGCCGAGCGCCCCGATCACCAGGATCACCGCCATCACCTTGTCGTAGGCGAGCTGGTCGCGGGAGTTGAGGATCTCGTAGCCCAGCCCGGAGGTGACGCCGAGCATCTCCGCCGGCACCAGCACCACCCAGCCGATCCCCAGCGCGAGCCGCACCCCGGTGAGCAGGTGCGGCCGGACGGTCGGCAGCACCACGGTCACCAGCGTCTCCCGGCGGCTCGCGCCGAGCGAGCGGGCGACCAGGGTCAGCTTCGGGTCGACCGCCCGCACGCCGGCGACGACGTTGAGCACGATCGGCCAGACCGCCGCCGCGGCGACCAGGAAGACCACCGGCCGGTGCCCGATCCCGAACACCCCGATCGCGACCGGCGCCCAGGCCAGCGGGGAGACCATCCGCAGGAACTGGAACACCGGGCGGGTGCCCTGTTCCAGCAGCGCCGACGAGCCCACCGCCAGCCCGATCGCGACGCCCAGCACCCCGGCCACCAGCAGGCCGAGAAGCAGCCGCCACAGGCTGGTCGCGATGTCCTCCCACAGCACCCCGTCGGCGGCGAGCGCGCCGATCGCGGGCACCGCGTGCTGCGGTGCGAACGCCCGCAGCATGCTGTCCGGTGCGGCCAGCGGCGTGGTCACCAGCCACCACAGCACGACGGCGACGGCGGTCCCGGTCAGGGGCGCGACCAGCCGCGCGGCGCGGCCGGAGGTGCCGGGCCGGTCCGGGCGGGCCGGGGCCGGTCGGGGCGGGACCGGTCGGGGCGGGGCGGTGCTCATGCCGGGATCAGCTCCTCGGTGCGGGTGAGGGATGCGGGGAGGCCGAACGCGGCCGGGCCGCCGTGCCGTTCGATGCTGCGGCGGACGAACCGGTCGTCGGTCAGGTCGGCGTGCACCGCGGCCGGGTCCAGGCCGTCGAGGAACGAGGTGTCGCCGTCGACGACGGTCTCGCGCATCGACTCGACCAGCGCGCCGGTGTAGCCGGGGAACGGGAACGGCTCGAACCCGATCCGCTCGCCGTGCCAGTCCGGGTGCACCGGGGAGCGCGGCGGCTGGTCCAGCGCTCGGGTGATCGCCGGGAGCGGCTGGGGCAGGTAGCGGCCGGTCGACAGCACCGACGCCGCGTCGGCGCGGGCGCCGTCGATCCACCGCTGGGCACCGGTGACCGCGTCGGTGACGCCCTGCACGGCGCCGGGATCGGCGTCGACCAGATCCTGCCGGACGACGACCACGCAGCACGCGTGCCGGCGCCAGGAGTCCCCGACGAAGTGCGCGATCCGGCCGACCTCGCGGATCTCGGCGGCGGCGTTGAACGGATCGGCCACGATGTATCCGGCGACCCGGCCGGTGTCCAGTGCCGGGAGCATGTCGGCCGGGCTGAGCACCACCAGCCCGACCGTGCCGTCCCGGGCCGACGGCTGCTCACGCACCACCGGGCGCAGGCCGGCGCCGCGCAGCATCCGCTGCAGCATCACGTTGTGGATCGACCACCAGAACGGGATCGCGACCTGCTGCCCCGCCAGGTCCGACAGGTCGCGGACCTGCGGGGCGACGGTCAGCGCGGAGCCGTTGGTGTGGCTCCAGGCGATCATCTGCAACCGGGCGCCGAGCGCGTAGCGCAGCTGCACCGCGAACGGCATCAGCAGGTGCACGACGTCGACCTCGTCGGCCAGGAACGCCTGCGCGAGGGACTCCCAGCCGCGGAACAGCACCGGGCGCTGGACGTCCAGCCCGGCCTCGGCGAACCGGCCCTGGGCGTGCGCCACCAGCAGCGGCGAGGCGTCGGTGATCGGGAGGTACCCGATCCGCAGCCCGGCGCCGGAGCGTGCGGTGCTGCGGCCCGCGGTGGCGAGATCGGCGATCCCGGCCACCCCGCCGCCGATCGCGGCGGCGGCGCCGAACCCGGCGGCAGCGCGCAGCAGGGTGCGCCTGCTGGGTCCGCTCACCGGGCACCCACCACCTGGGAGCGGTACCCGGCCAGCACCTCGTCGCGCAGCGGGTGCCCGCCGGGCGCGTCGGACGCCGCCGGGGTCCACCGGCCGCCGATGCCGCCCTCGCCGTCCAGCGCGGCGACCCGGGTGCCCAGGTAGAGCGCCTCGTCGACGTCGTGGGTGACCAGCACCAGGGTCAGGCCCTCCTCCTCGGCGGCGCCGCGCAGCCAGGTCTGCAGCTCGGCCCGGGTCGCCGGGTCCAGCGCGCCGAACGGCTCGTCGAGCAGCAGCACGTCCGGCCGGACCGCCATCCCGCGGGCGATCGCCACCCGCTGGGCCTGCCCGCCGGACAGTGCGGCGGGCCGGGCGTCGGCGTGCCCGGCCATCCCGAACCGGTCCAGCAGGGCGTCGGCGTACGCGTCGTCGAACCGGTCCCGGTTGGCCCGGTAGCGGCCGCCGAGGCGGACGTTCTCACCGACGGTCAGCCACGGCAGCAGCAGCGGCTCCTGGAACACGGTCGCGGTGACCGGGTCGCCGGGCCGGTGCAGGGTGCCGCCGTCGAGCGGTTCCAGGCCGGCGAGTACCCGCAGCAGGGTGGACTTCCCGCTGCCGGTGGGGCCGAGCACGATCTGCCGGCCACCCTGTTCGATCTCCAGGTCGACGCCGTCGAGCACGGTCCGCGGGCCGTAGCGGCGCACGGCGCCGCTCAGAGCGAGCGCGACAGTTCCCATCTCAGGTGTCCTTCCGTGGGGGCCTGGACCGGGAGGAACGCGCCCTCGCGCAGCCGGCGTGCGACGTCGCTGCCCGCGACGTAGCCGGCCCCGCCGCGGACCGCGGACTCGACCCGGGTGGCGTCGGTGGCGGTGGTCGCGGCGTCCAGCCGCAGCCGCAGCAGCTGCGCCGGGGTCGCCGCCGCCGGATCGGCGGCCAGCGTGTGCAGCCGGTCGTGCACGTCGGCCGCCCGCTCGGCGACGGCCCGGGCGTCCGGGGCCAGCGGCTCGGACGTCCCGGTGGCGCCGGCGACCGCCGCGTTCGCCGACCGGTCCGCCAATCCGCTGCAGAACGCGCTCTGGACCAGTAGGAACGTCGGCCGGATGGCGCCGACGAAGGCCCGCATGTCACGGGACAGGACGGCCTCCGGCGGCACCCGGACGCCCTCCAGGCGGACCGAGGTGGAGCCGGTCCCGTTCAGCGCGAGCAGGGTCGGCCGGGGCGCCCGGACGACGCCCTCGTCGGAGGTGCAGATCCGGACGACCGCCCGCCCGTCGCCGTCGGCACCCAGCCGGACCGGGAGCACGACGACGGCGTCGTCGAACAGGTTGGACGCCCACCGGATCGGCCCGTCGAGCACCAGCCCGCCGTCCGGCGCCGGTGTCGCGACCACCGGGACCGGCTCCAGCCCGGCCAGGTCGCGCAGCGCCGGCGCCATCGCGGTCGCGCCGATCCGGTCGACCCGGCGGACCGCGTCGGTGAGCTCCGGATCGGGCCGGTCGGCGCGGGACAGGTACTCGACGGTCATCCGCTGCGCCCAGGTGGCGAACGCCGAGCTCATGCAGTCCCGGGCGATCGTCTCGACCAGGTGCACCGCGTGCGCCGCACCGGAACCGGGCGGCGCGATCAGGTCCCGCTCACCGAGCCTGCGCAACCCGGTGCGGACGTCGTCCTCGCCGCGGTCGACCGGCCCGGCCGCATCGGCGAACCAGGTGCCGAGCAGCTCGGTGGCGGGTGCGGTCACCGGTCGCCGCCGGCGAGGGTGTGCAGCCGGTCGATCGGGGTGTCGACGGCCTTGCGGCCGCGGACCACGTCCTCCTCGCCGCCCTCGGCGTCGTAGAAGCACAGGCACTTGGTCATGTCCTCGCGCACGTAGGTGCGCAGGAAGCTGACCTCGGGAACGTCGGCGTAGAGCGGCGCCTTCGCCTTCTTGCGGGCCAGGTAGGTGTCCATGTCGAGGCCGTCCGGGAAGTCCCACTCGACCAGGTAGCCGGCGGCCGGCTTGGTCTTCTTGAGCTCGTCGAGATCGGCGCCGACCAGGCGGACCTCGTCCGGCCCGGCGACCTCGGCGACCCCGGGCAGCGCGTCGAACCGGCCGGCCAGGCCGTCGGCCGAGCCGGCCTCGACGACCGAGAACACCCGGTCGTGACCGCCGGTGACCTGCGACTCGATCAGGGTCGCGCCGGCCGCGGCGGACGCGCGGTCGACCTCGCCGAGCAGCGCGGTCACCGCGTCGCGCTCGGCGGTGGCGGGGACGAACTCGAACAGGTACAGCGACATGGTGCGACCTCCGGGGTCGGGATGCACGGCGCGCGTGGCCGCCCGCAGGCGGGGACGCGGAGCACGTGGGGAATGACGAGACAGCGCGCGCAGGGCGCGCGGCAGACCGGTCGTCAGGCCTGCGGCGAGGAGCCGGGACACGCCGCGGCGACGACCCGGAGCAGGTCGACGTGGCGGCGCTGCACCAGCCGGAACGTCCTCACGCCTTGGACGGTAACAGACAGATCGGTCTATCTGTCCAGTGCGGAGTTATGCTCGTCTCGTGCCGTCCGTGCCGCCAGCGCCGTCAGTGCCCTCGTCCGGGCCCTCGTCCGGGCCCTCGTCTGGGCCCTCGTCCGGGCCCTCGGCGGACTCCCCGTCCAGGCGGTCGCCGGCCGCGCCCGCCACCGGGCCGGCCGAGCGCCTGCTCGACGCGGCGGCCCGGCTGTTCGACCGGGAGGGCATCCGCGCCGTCGGCATCGACCGCGTGATCGCCACCGCCGGGGTGGCCCGGGCCAGCCTCTACACACACTTCGGGTCGAAGGACGCGCTGGTCATCGCCTACCTGGAGCGTGCGGACCGGGAGGACCTGCAGCGCCTGCGGCGCGCGGTGCGCGGGCTCGGCGACGACCCGCTCGGCCGGATCCGGGCGGCCTTCGACCTGGCCTCGTCGGCCGCCCGCCGGCGCGGCTACCGCGGCTGCCGCTACCTCAACGCCGCGACCGAGTTCCCGGAGCCCGGCTCGCCGGTGGCCGCCGTCGTCGCCGAGCACCGGACCCGGCAGCGCACCGCCTTCCGGGACGCGCTGGTGCAGCTCGGCCACCCGGACCCGGACGAGACCGCCGCCCGGATCCAGCTCGTCTACGACGGCGGGCTGGCCGGGTCGAAGGCCGAGCGCAGCGCGGAGCCGATCACCCGGGCCGCCGCGCTGGCCGAGGCCCTCGCCGCGGCGACGGCCGGCCGGTGAGCCGGCCGGTCCACCCGCACCCGGCCGTCCGGAGGGGGAGGACCCGGAGGGTCGGAGATGGTGCGCCGCGCACCCGACGACCTAGCGTGAGGGTGACCGCCCAGCCCAGGAGCACCGATGATCGACACCGACCGGCTCAGCAACGACCTCGCCGGCTGGCTGGACCGCACCCTCGTCCAGCCGGGTCTGCTCCCCGCCGAGCGGTTCGAGGAGGCGTTCGTCGCCTGCGTCGCGAGCGCGGCGAAGGACCCGGAGTTCCCCGACGACGCCTGGCTCGCCTTCTACCGCAACACCCTCGACGCGCTGACCGGTGAGCCCGAGCCCGGCGGCACGAACGCCGAGACCGCCCCGGTGCACGCTCACGCCCGCGAGCTCGTCGCCGGCACCGACGTCCTGGAGCTGGGCTGCTGCTTCGGGTTCCTGTCCCTGCAGCTGGCCCGCGACGGTCACCGCGTCACCGCCACCGACCTCACCGGCGGCACCGTCGACCTGCTCGCCCGGATGGCGCCGCAGCTGGGCGCGGACGTCGAGACGCACGTCGCCGACGCGCGCGCCGTCGCGCTCCCGGACCGCTGCGCCGACACCGTCTTCGCGGTGCACCTCATCGAGCACCTGCCCGCGGCCGAGGGCGACGAGGTGGTCGCTGAGATGCTGCGGCTGGCCCGGCGGCGGATCGTGGTCGCCGTCCCGTTCGAGGACGAGCCGAACCCGGCCTGGGGGCACGTGCGGACCTTCGACGTCGCGACCCTGCAGCAGCTCGGCGAGCGCACCGGGCACCCGTTCGAGGTCACCGAGCATCACGGCGGCTGGCTGGTCGTCGACCTGCACGGCGCCGGAGATCCCGCGGCGCCGCCGCCAGGTGGGTGAACGCCTCCAGCGGGCCGCGGTCGTGGGACCGCAGCCGGCGCGCGGCGGCCACCGCCGACACCGTCATCACCCCCGCCCACACCGCGACCACGACGACCGTCCGGACCTGCGGTGAGATCCCGGCGAGCGCACCGGCCAGCCCGAACCCCCAGTCGTGGAACAGCACCGCGGCCAGCACGTTCTGACCGACGTAGCAGGTCATCGCCGTCCGGCCGATCGCCGTCAGGCCACGCCGCACCGGACCGGCCGGACCGCGCAGCCGGCTCAGCACCTCCGGCACCAGCCCGAGCAGCCCGGCCGCCACCAGCGGCGCGACCAGGTACCGCTCGACGGCGAACCAGGCCGGTCCGCCGAGCGACGTCAGCACGTTCAGCAGCACCCCGGCCACCCCGACGAGCAGCAGCGTCCGCCGGAGCCGGGCCCCGCCGTCGTCGAACAGGCCCGCGCGCAGCAGGGCCGAACCGGCCAGGAACAGCACCACCGCCGACGGCACGATCAGCACCAGCTCGATCCGGAACAGCAGCGGCTGGGTGAGCCGCAGCCACACCTGCCCGGTCCAGGTCGACGGGTACGGCGGGAACGCCGGATCGCCGGCCCCGGTGAGCATGCCGAGGGTGAGCACCCCGACGACGAGCAGCACGAACGCCCCGGCGAGCCCGGCGGCGGCCAGCCGCACCGTCCGCGAGCGTCCGATGAGCCAGGCCACCGGCACCGACGCGATCGCGTAGCCCATCAGCACGTCGAACTCGAACACCAGCAGGTAGTGCAGCAACCCCTCGGCGAACAGGATCCCGGCCCGGGCGAGATAGCGGCCCGGCCACCGCAGCCCGCGGCGCACCGCGGAGCGGTACTGCAGCTCCATCCCGATCCCGAACAGCAGGGTGAGCAGCGCCAGGAACTTCCCGTTGCTGACCGCGAGCAGCACCCCGTCGAGCCACCAGCCGCCGGCGAACCCGGCGAGCACCGCGCCGGGGCCGCGCGGATCGGCGAACACCCACACGTTCGTCGCGAACGTCCCGGCGATCGCCAGCCCGCGCAGGACGTCCGGCGCCGCGAGCCTAGGACCGGACACGGTCACGCTCCCGGTCGTCACCGGGCAGCACGGTGGCCCACAGCGGGCCCGCGACGAACCAGATCGCGGCGACCACCGACAGCCGCCCCAGCCAGGCCCACATCGGGTCGGCCGGCCACTGCCCGGGCTCCGGGAACGGCTGCCCGCCGACCGCGGTGAGCAGGCACAGCACCCCGGCCGCGAGCAGCCAGGCCAGTACCACCCGCCCGAACCCGCGCCACTCGTGACGGACCCGGGCCGGGCCGCCGCGCGGGGGCCGCACCGGTCGCGGCCCGCCGGCGAACCGGTGCGCGAACCGGGCATCCGCCCAGCGGATCATCGGGTGTCCGAACGCGACGGTCGCGCCCAGGTACACCGCGGCCAGGCCGTGCACCCGGGACGGCTCCCCGCCGGACGCCACGTCGGCGACGGCGGCGACGACCAGCACCACGTCCATCAGCGGCACACCGACCAGCAGCGCGGCGCCGAGCGCCGGGCGGTGCAGCAGGTAGCGGGCGGCGAGCCCGGCCACCAGGAACACCCAGAACGCGATCTCGGCGGCGCCGATCAGCCACAGCAGCGGTTCGGCGAGCAGCAGCTCCACCACGGTCTCCCCCACGGATTCCCCCATGGCCGACGATCGTGTCCGCCGGCGCGGTCCCGGTCGTCCGGCGCCCGACCGATCCGGCACTACCACCTTCGACGGACGCCCGGACCGCCCGGGACATGCTGGGATGTCCGGATGCCCCGTGTCCGCGCCGATCTCGGTTCCGGTCGCTCCGCCGGCCCCTCCGCCGCCGGCCCCTCCGCCGACCCGTCCGCCGGTCACTCCACCGGGCCGTCGGCCGGTCGCTCCGCCTGGCCGTCGGCGGGTCTCGGGGGCCTCGGGGGCCTGCCGCTGCCGGTCCGGGACGCCGGCGTCGCGCTCGGCTGGTTCGCCTTCGGGCTGCTGCTCATGTGGGCGCTCCCGGAGATGCGGGTGCCGTGGTCGGGTGCGGGCCCGGGGGTGACCGTCCCGGCGGTCACCGTCCTCACCGCCGCCTGCCTCGGCTCGGTGCTGCGGCGGGCCGCCGCCCCGGCCGGACTGGTCGTCGGCACGCTGGCACTGGTCGCAGGGTTGGTCTGGGAAGGGCGCACCGACCTCGGCGTCCTGCTGGTGCTCACCGACCTGCTCTACTGCGCCGTCCGGCACCCACCGCGGCGGACCGCGCAGGTCGTCGCGGCCTGCGCCGGGACCGTGGTGGCCCTGCTCGCCGCCGCCGCACTGGTGCTCGGCGGCGGGCGGCTGGCGATCCTCAGCCTGTTCAACCTGGTCCTGATCGTCGGGGTGCCGACGGTGTGGGGGCTGGAGGTGCGCAGGCACGCCGACATCGCGGACGCCGAGCGGGCCCGCGCCGAGGAGGCGGCCAGGGCAGCGGCCCGGGAACGGGACGCGGCGGTCGCCGAGGAACGGGCCCGGATGGCGCGGGACCTGCACGACGTCGTCGCGGGACGGCTGTCCGCGATCGCGCTGCAGTCCGAGGCGGCGCTGCACTCGGGCGCCGATCCGGCGGTGATGCGCCGGGTGCTCGGCACCATCCGCGAGTCCGGCGTGGCCGCGCTCGGCGAGATGCGCACGATGATCGGGCTGCTGCGCACCGGCGGCCCGCACGACCCGCCCACCGCACCCGCCCGGCTGTCCGAGCTGGACCGGCTGCTCGACGAGGCCCGTGCCGCCGGGCTGGCCGTCCGCTACGACGACGAACGTCCCCCCGGCACCGAGGTCGGCGCACCGGTGGAGCTCACCGGCTTCCGGATCGTCCAGGAGTCGCTGACCAACGCCGCGAAGCACGCCCCCGGCGCGCCGGTCGCCGTCCGGCTGCGGACCGCCGGGGAGGCGCTCACCATCGAGGTCCGCAACGGGCCCGGCACCCGGCAAGCGACCGGCGGCCCGTCGCTGCACGGCGGCACCGGCCTGGCCGGGCTGGACGAGCGGGCCCGCGCCGTCGGCGGCACCCTGGACGCCGGACCGGACGGCGACGGCTGGCTGGTCCGGGCCTCGCTCCCGTTCGGCGGAGGTGCCCGGTGAGCATCCGCGTGGTGGTGGCCGACGACCAGGAGGCGGTCCGCACCGGGCTCGTGCTGATCCTGGGCTCGGCCCCGGACATCGAGGTCGTCGACGAGGCCGGGGACGGGATCGGCGCGGTGCGCGCGGCGGAGACGCACCGGCCCGACGTCGTCCTGATGGACATCCGGATGCCCGGGATCGACGGCATCGAGGCGACCCGCCGGATCCTCGCCCGGAGCCTGTCCCAGGTCCTGGTGCTCACCACGTTCGATCTCGACGATCTCGTCGACGGCGCGCTCGCCGCGGGCGCGGCCGGGTTCCTGCTGAAATCGGTCGACGCCGTCCGGCTGCTCGACGGGGTGCGCGCCGTCGCGCGCGGCGAGGGCGTGCTGGCGCCGGAGGTGACCCGGAGGGTGATCAGCCGCTACGCGGGCGCTCCCCGGCCGGGCCGGGTGCCCGGGCTGGACCGGCTCACCGCCCGGGAGACCGACGTGCTCGCGGGGCTCGGCCGGGGGCTGTCCAACGCCGAGCTCTCGGCGGAGCTGGTGATCTCGGAGGGGACGACGAAGACGCACGTCTCCCGGGTGCTGGCGAAGCTGGGATTGCGCTCACGCACCCAGGCCGCCATCGCCGCGCAGGAGGCGGGGCTGGTCTGAACCGGTGTGAACCACCCAGGCCACGCTCCACCGTGGTCCGCAGCTCGCCACCGCGGTCCGCCGCACACCACCGCGGTCCGCCGCACACCACCGCGGTCCGCCGCACACCACCGCGGTCCGCCGCACACCACCGCGGTCCGCCGCACGCCACCGTGGTCCGCCGCACGCCACCGTGGTCCGCCACGCTCCGCTCTGAGCCGGCGGAACGCGCCGGACCCGACCCGGCGGCCGTCCCCGGGTTCGCGCGGCACCGCCGGACGGACCCGAGCGGCGCGGCCGGGTTCGCGTTCCGCGGAACGCTCGGGTCCGCGCGCTGGGCCGGATCGCGGGCCGGCAGTCGCGTTCCGCGGAACGCGTTCGGTCGGGTTGCCCGCCGATGAGCACGTTCCGCGGAACGCAGTCGCACCCGGTGGAGAGAGCCCGAGAGAATCCTCCGCCTCACGCTCCTGCTCCTACCGGGGCGAGGGGGCGAGGGCAGGTCGCGTTCCGCGGAACGCGACCCGGCCCGGTCGTGGGCCCGGCGAGCACGCCCCATGGCACGCGACCCGGCCAGGTGGCGCTCCCGCGCAAGAGGCCCCGCGGAACCGCCCCGATCCGGTGCCAGGGCCCGCGACCGCGTTCCGCGGAACGCGGCCGGTCAGGTCGCACGCCGACGAGCACAGCGCGCACGTCACCGCCCGGCACGTCGTGCGGCTCCCGCGAGTGCACTCCGGGAACGCCGCCGATCGCCCGGCGCCGCCCCGATCGACGGCGCCGCGAGCGCGGTCCGCGGGTGACGGCACGGCACGGGGCGGGGCGGCACGAGGGGCGGCACGGGGCGGAGCAGAGCGGGGCGGCGCGGGGCGGGGCGAGCGCGGTCCGCGGTACCGGCCCGACCCGGTGCCAGGCCCCGCCAAACGCGTTCCGCGGAACGCAGCCGGTCGGGTCGCGGGCCGCGCGAAGACCCCGCCGGCACAGTCCGACCGGACGGGAGAGCGCGAGAGTGCGTTCCGCGGAACGCGGCACGCCCGGTCCGGTCCGGTCCGGTCCGGTCCGCACATCCCGGGGAACCCGGCGTCAGCAACAGCGGCCCGGTCGCGTCCACGGTCCGGCGCCGGTCGTGGGTGCGTTCCGCGGAACCCGCCCGACCCGGTGCCGGGCCCTGCCGACGCGTTCCGCGGAACGCGGCCGATCGGGTCGGAGGCCCCGCGGGCACACCCCGCCGAACAGCTGCCGGCCGGGCGCGAGGGCGCTGGAACACGTCTCGCGGGACGGTCGCCGGCCCGTACCCCGGCCGGCCACACGGCACGGCGCGGCACGTCGCAGCGCAGCGCACGACAGCGGAGTGCAGAAGGGCCGGAGCGCGGGGGCCACCCGCTGTGCGTGCGTCAGCGCCCGCCGCGGGACGTCTCCAGCGCCCGCCGGGTGAGCACCTGCACCAGGTGCGTCCGGTAGGCGGGGGTGCCGTGCGTGTCGGACGGCGGCTCGGTGCCCTCGGCGGCCAGCGAGGCCGCCTCGGCGATCGAGCGCCCCTCCGCGAGCGCCTGCTCGGTCGCGGTGGCCCGCAGCGCCGTCGACCCCATGTTGACCAGGCCGATCCGGTCGTCCGACACCGCGACGGCGACGATCGCCCAGTCGTTGCTGCGCCGGGTGAACTTCTCGTAGGCCCACCCCTTGTCCCCGCTGCGCGGGAACCGGACCTCGACGATCAGCTCGTCCGGCTCGCGGACGGTCGAGAAGACGCCGGTGTAGAACTCGCCGATCGGCACGGTCCGCTTGCCGCGCGGGCCCTGCAGCACGACGGTGGCGTCCAGCGCGAGCGCCGCGGCGGGCAGGTCGGCCGCCGGGTCGGCGTGCGCCAGGGTGCCACCGAGGGTGCCGCGGGCCCGGATCTGCGGGTCGCCGACGGTGCGGGCGACCGCGGGGAGCAGCGGGACCTCGGCCGCGAGCAGCTCGGAGTCCACCACGTCCCGGTGCTTGGTACCGGCACCGACGGCGACCTCGCCGGCCGCCTCGTCCAGCGTGATGCAGGACAGCTCGGACAGCCGGCCGATGTCGATCAGGAACTCGGGCGCGCCGAGGCGCACCTTCATCACCGGGATCAGCGAGTGGCCGCCGGCCAGGACGCTGGCGTCCTCGCCCTTCTCGGCGAGCAGCGCGATGGCGTCGTCGAGGGTGTCCGGGCGGGCGTAGTCGAAGGCGAGGGGGATCATGCGCCCGCCTCCCCGCGGGAGAAGCCCGGTGCGGTGCGCAGCGCGTCGGACTCCGCCTCGGCCTTCTGCTCGGCGTCCGGGTCCTTGCCGGCGGCGACGAGCACCGCGCGGACGATGTTGTGGTAGCCGGTGCATCGGCAGAGGTTGCCCTCCAGCCCCTCGCGGACCTTGCGCTCGTCCAGGTCGCTGTCGTGGCTGATCAACGACACCGCGGACATCACCATGCCCGGGGTGCAGAACCCGCACTGCAGGCCGTGCTCGGCGTGGAACGCCTTGGTGACCGGGTGCTCCGGCCGGCCGTCGCCGGCGCCGTCGAGCCCCTCCATGGTGGTGACCGACTGCTGGTCGGCCTGCACCGACAGCACGGTGCACGACTTCACGGCCTCGCCGTCGAGCAGCACCGTGCAGGCGCCGCAGGAGGTGGTGTCGCAGCCGATGTTGGTGGCCTTCAGCCCCACGGTGTCGCGCACGTAGTGCGCGAGCAGCTGCCGGGGCTCCACGTCGGCGCTGGTGCGCTCGCCGTTGACGGTGATCTCGACCTTCACTTGGAGGCCTCCTGAATGGCTTCCCAGACCCGCAGCGGGGTCAGGGGCATGTCGATGTGCGTGACGCCCAGGTGCGACAGGGCGTCGATGACGGCGCTCTGCGTCGCCGGGGTGGACCCGATCGTCCCGGCCTCGCCGATGCCCTTGTAGCCCATCGGGTTGACCGGGGTCGGGGTGGTCATCTCGACCAGGTCGAAGCTCGGGAGCTCGGCCGCCGAGGGGATGCCGTAGTCGGCGAAGGTGCCGGTGAGCGGCTGGCCCTCCTCGTCGTACATCACCTCCTCGAGCAGCGCCTGCGCGATGCCCTGGGCGATGCCGCCGTGCCGCTGCCCGTCGCAGAGCAGCGGGTTCAGGATCGGGCCGGCGTCGTCGACCGCGACGATCCGCTCGACGGTGACCTTGCCGGACTCGGTGTCCACCTCGACCACGCAGACGTGCGCGCCGAACGGGAAGGTCGGTTTCTGGCCGTCCCAGGTGGTGTCGACCTTCAGCTCCTCGCGCGACGCCAGCTCGGCCAGCGTCACCGACTTCCCGGGCACGCCCGCGACGGTGATCGCGGCGTTCGCCGGGTCGAGCTCCAGGTCGTCCACACTGGCCTCGAGCAGCTCGGCGGCGCGCTGCTTGGCGAGATCGACCAGCTCACCGGACGCCTGGTGCACCGCGACGCCGCCGGTCTGCAGCGAGCGCGACCCCATCGTGCCGCCGCCGCGCGGCACCAGGTCGGTGTCACCGTGCCTGACGGTGATCTTGTCGATCGCGATCCCGAGCTGCTCGGACGCGAGCATCGCCCACGCCGTCGCGTGCCCCTGGCCGTGCGGGGAGGTGCCGGTGAGCACGGTGACCGTGCCGTCGGGGTGCACCTGCACCGAGGCGTCCTCGGCGTAGGCGCCACCGCCGGTGATCTCCACGTAGGACGACACGCCGATGCCGAGCTGCCGGACGTCGCCGCGCTCGCGGCGCGCCTTCTGCTCCGCGCGCAGCCGCTCGTAGCCGGACTCGGCCAGCGCCAGGTCGAGCGCCTTGGCGTACTCGCCGGAGTCGTACTCGACGCCGCCCTTGGTCTGGAACGGGAACTTCTCCGGGGCGACGACGTTGAGCCGGCGCACCTGCGCCGGGTCCATCCCGATCTCGGCGGCGAACAGGTCCATCGCGCGCTCGACCGCGGCGGTGGCCTCCGGTCGGCCGGCGCCGCGGTAGGCGGCGATCGAGGTGGTGTTGGTGACGACGGCGCGGGCCCGCGAGTCGACGTTGGCGATGTCGTAGGTGCCCGGCGCCATCATCCGGGTGAACATCGGCAGGAACGTGCCGAGCCGCGGGTAGGCGCCCAGGTCCTGCACGACGTCGAGCCGGTAGTGGGTCACCCGGCCGTCGCGGCTGCCGCCGATCGTCACGGTCTGGCGCTGGGCGCGGCCCTGCACCATCCCGGTCATGTTCTCCGAGCGGGACTCGTTCCAGCGCACCGGACGGCCCTGCTGCCGGGCGAGCCAGGCGACCAGCGCGAACTCCGGGTCGGAGCCGATCTTCGCGCCGAACCCGCCGCCGACGTCCGGAAGGATCACCCGGACCTTGTCCTTGTCCAGGCCCAGCCAGCCGGCGACCTCGTCGCGGCCGCCCTGGGCGTTCTGGTTGGACATGTAGACGGTGAGGTGGTCGCCCTCCCAGAACGCGCTCGCAGCCCGGGTCTCCAGCGGCGCGGCGGCCAGGCGCTGGTTCACCAGGTCCCGGGTCACCACGACCTCGCAGCCGGCGAAGAAGTCCGCGTCCGGCTCGGAGTCGTGCCCGTAGGCGGCGGCGGTGTTGGTGCCGGCCTCCGGGAAGAGCAGGGTCTCGTCGTTCGCGGCGGCCAGCGGGTCGATCACCACCGGCAGCGGCTCGTACTCGACGTCGACCAGCTCAGCGGCGTCCTCGCCCTGGTAGAACTCCTCGGTCAGCACGGCGGCGACCGGCTCGCCGACGAAGCGGACCCGGTCGGTCGCCAGGAACGGCCGGGTCATCGCCTTGTTGGCGCCCGGGAAGAGCAGCGCCGGCGCGATGTCGAGATCGGCCCCGGTGACCACGGCGACCACGCCGGGCGAGTCGAGGGCGGCCGAGGTGTCGATCGAGGTGATCGTCGCGTGGGCCAGCGGCGAGCGGACGAGCGTCAGGTGCAACGCCCCGGTCAGCCGTTCGTCGGTCAGGTCGTCGGTGTAGGTCGCGCCGCGCGTGAGGAAGACCGGATCCTCGGTGCGGACGACGCGGGTGCCCAAGATGCTCATCGTCGCCGAGCGTATAGCCGTCCAGGGCCGTATGCGACGCGCGAAACAGGAAGATCGTGCAGGTCAGGGCACCCTTACTCGGGGTGGGATCCGCATCTGCGGCCCCGATCCCCCGCACAGTCCGACCATCAGGAAACCTGCGAACGACCGCGCGTCAGCGGCCCGGTTCCTCCCACCACGGCCGGATCGCCCAGAGCGGCGAGACCGGACCGTGCCCGGCGCCCAGCGGGTAGGAGTGCCGGACGGCCTCCACGATGTACCGCTTCCCGAACCGCACCGCGTCCTCCAGGCCGAGCCCGCGGGCCAGTCCGGAGGCGATAGACGCGGCCAGCGAGTCGCCGCCGCCGTGCGTGTTGCCGGTGTCGAAGCGCGGCCCGGGCAGCTCGACGAAGGTGTCGCCGTCGAACAGCAGGTCCAGGCAGCCGTCGGTGTCCTCGGTCAGGTGCCCGCCCTTGACCAGGACGGCGCCGGGCCCGAGCGCGTGCAGCGCCTTCGCGGCGGCGTACTGGCCGTGCCGGTCGTGCACGTCGTGCTCGACGAGCAGCCGGATCTCGTCCAGGTTCGGGGTGACCAGGGTGGCCCGCGGGAACAGGGTGTGCCGGTAGGCGTCCAGCGCCTCGGTGGCCAGCAGCGGATCGCCGTGCATCGACGCCGCGACCGGGTCGACGACCAGCGGCGTGGCCCGGTCCCGGCCGATCCCGTTGTCGTCGCAGGCCGCGGCGACGGCCTCGATGATCCCGGCGGTCGCGAGCATCCCGGTCTTCGCGGCCTGCAGCCCGATGTCCCCGGCGACGCTCGCGATCTGCCCGGTGATCGTCTCGACCGGGATCGTGTGCACGCCGGTGACGCCGACCGTGTTCTGCACGGTCACCGCGCACACCGCGACGCAGCCGTGCACCCCGCAGGCGGCGAACGCACGCAGGTCGGCCGGAATGCCTGCGCCGCCGCCGGAGTCGGTGCCGGCGATCGTCAGCACCCGCGGCGGGGTCGTACCGACGGTGGGTTCGGCCATGGTCGAGTCCTCACTCCCTGGCCGGCATTACCCGGCCGGTCCGCGGTCGGCGGCAACTCCCCGCCCTCTCAGCCCGCTCGTCCGCGAGCTCCCGCACCTGCGCACCCGACCGTAACCCGGACCCGGGACGCGCGGTCGCGGCGGCCGGGGATGTCGGTGCCGCGTGGGACACTCCGCGTCGAGGAGGCCAGATGAGTGCACAACCCTCTGATCCAGCGCCCGGCCCGGGGTCCGTAGCTGCGCCCGGCTGGCGCAGGCCGGTGCCGCCGCCGCATCCGCTCACCGTCGCCGAGTACCTGGCGATCGGGGAGGTCGAACCCGGCTACACCGAACTCGTCGAGGGGCAGCTGATGATGGCTCCCAGCCCAGCACCCCGGCACAACAGAGCGCAGCTGCGGCTCGCCGGGCAGCTCGCGTCGCAGCTCCCGGAGGGCCTCGAGGTCCTGCCCGAGATCGACGTGGACCTGGCGCTGTCCGGGCCGGACCGGCCGGGCTGGGTGCGTCGGCCGGATCTGGTCGTCGCACCCCGGGAGTCGTTCGAGCGGGTCGACCGGGAGGGCGGAGCGATCCGGGCCGCCGAGGTGACCCTGGTGGTGGAGATCCTCTCCCCCGGGTCCCGCCGGACCGACCACGTGACCAAGCGCGGCGAGTACGCCGACGCCGGGATCGGCCACTACTGGATCATCGACCTGGGCGAGCCGGTGTCGCTGCTCGCCTGCCACCTGGCCGGCGAGTTCGGCTACGCCGACGGCGGCGTGGTCACCGGGCGGCACACCGCCGACCGGCCGTTCGCGGCCGATTTCGATCTCGACGCGCTCGGCTGAGCACGGTGCGGGACGCCCCCCGACCGGCCGTCCCGCACCTGCCCCGGCCGGGTCAGTCCCCGGCCGGCGCGATCGGCAGGTGGACCCGGCCGCCCGCGTCGCGGAACTCGGCCGACTTCTCGTCCATCCCGGCCTCGATCGCCTCGACGCTGGTCAGCCCGTGCGCCTCGGCGTAGTCCCGGACGTCCTGGGTGATCTTCATCGAGCAGAACTTCGGCCCGCACATCGAGCAGAAGTGCGCGGACTTCGCGGGCTCCGCCGGCAGCGTCTCGTCGTGATAGGACTGCGCCGTGTCCGGGTCCAGGGACAGCGCGAACTGGTCCCGCCAGCGGAACTCGAAGCGGGCCTGGGACAGGGCGTCGTCACGGGCCTGCGCGTGCGGGTGCCCCTTCGCCAGGTCGGCCGCGTGCGCGGCGATCTTGTAGGTGATCACGCCGATCTTCACGTCGTCCCGGTTCGGCAGGCCCAGGTGCTCCTTCGGGGTGACGTAGCAGAGCATCGCGGTGCCGGCCTCGGCGATCCGGGCGGCGCCGATCGCCGAGGTGATGTGGTCGTAGCCGGGCGCGATGTCGGTGGCGAGCGGGCCGAGGGTGTAGAACGGCGCCTCGTCGCACCACTCCTCCTCCAGCCGCACGTTCTCCACGATCTTGTCCATCGGGACGTGGCCGGGGCCCTCGATCATCACCTGCACGTCGTGCGCGCGGGCGATCCGGGTCAGCTCGCCGAGCGTGGCCAGCTCGGCCAGCTGTGCCTCGTCGTTCGCGTCGGCGATCGATCCGGGACGCAGCCCGTCGCCGAGCGAGAAGGTGACGTCGTAGCGGCGGAGGATCTCGCACAGGTCGGCGAACCGGGTGTACAGGAACGACTCACGATGGTGCGCCAGGCACCAGGCGGCCATGATCGACCCGCCGCGGGAGACGATCCCGGTGACCCGCTTCGCGGTCAGCGGCACGTACCGCAGCAACACCCCGGCGTGCACCGTCATGTAGTCGACGCCCTGCTCACACTGCTCGATCACGGTGTCCCGGTACACCTCCCAGGACAGCTTCGCCGGATCGCCCTGCACCTTCTCCAGCGCCTGGTAGATCGGCACGGTGCCGATCGGGACCGGCGAGTTGCGCAGCAGCCACTCGCGGGTCCGGTGGATGTCGGAACCGGTCGACAGGTCCATCACGGTGTCGGCACCCCAGCGGGTCGCCCACACCATCTTGTCCACCTCCTCGGAGATCGAGGAGGTCACCGCGGAGTTCCCGATGTTCGCGTTGACCTTGGTGAGGAACCGCTTGCCGATGATCATCGGCTCCGATTCGGGATGGTTGACGTTCGCCGGGATCACCGCGCGGCCGCGGGCGACCTCGGAACGCACCAGCTCGGCGTCGCACCGTTCGCGGATCGAGATGAACCGCATCTCGGTGGTGATCACCCCGGCCCTGGCGTACGACAGCTGGGTCCCCGGCTCCCTCGAGGAGATCCACGGAGCGCGCAGCGCGGGCAGGCCCGCCCGCACGTCGATCTCCGCATCGGCATCGGTGTAGGGGCCGGAGGTGTCGTAGACGTCGTGGTGCTCGCCGTTCGAGAGGCCGATCCGGCGGACCGGGACCCGGATCCCGTCCGGACCGTCCACGTAGGACTTGGTGGATCCGGCGATCGGCCCGGTGGTGACCTGCGGGCACACGTGAGCGGTCGTCATGACGACAGTCCTCCCTGGCCGGCATTACCCGGCCGGTTCTGCGGTCGGCGACCGATCGGTCCGCCCTCTCAGCCCCGCGCGCCGGAGCTCCCGCGTGTTCAGATGTGCCCCGACCGTAGGCACCGTCCGGCCCGACACGCCAGCCCCCCGGCGCTTCTCACCCGGATGCCGGGAATGATCTTCGCCGGTTCGTGGTTGTCCACCGGCATGACGCAGAGAGCCGAACTGAGCCCGACCGACTGGGTGCGCGGGCAGACCGAGCAGATCCTGGAGAGCGGGACGACCGAGGGCGTGACGGTGCTGGACCGTCCGGTCGTGCTGGTGACGACGACCGGCGCGAAGTCCGGCACGAAGCGCTACGTACCGGTCATGCGGGTCGAGCACGACGGCGCCTATGCGATGATCGCGTCCAAGGGCGGCGCGCCGGAGCACCCCGCCTGGTACCACAACGTGAAGGCACATCCCGAGGTCGAGCTGCAGGACGGCACCGCGACCGGGGTGTACGTCGCCCGGGAGCTACCCGAGGGCCCCGAGCGGCAGGCCTGGTGGGACCGCTCGGTCGAGGCGTACCCGCCCTACACCGAGTACCAGGAGAAGACGTCCCGGCTGATCCCGGTGCTCGTGCTGGAGTCGAAGGGCTGAGCACCGCCGGTCGCGCGCCCGCCCCCTCGTGCGGGCGCGCGACCGCGGTTCACCCGACGACGCCGTGTGCGGGCTCGACCCGCCCGGCGCGCCGCATCGGGGCGACCGACGCCGCCACCGAGACCACCGTGACCACCGCCGCCAGGCCCACCAGCTGCCCGACCGGCGGGGTCCCGCCGTCCATGCCCATGGCGCGCAGCGCCAGCAGCCCGTAGACGGCGCCGAGCAGCACGCCGACGACGGCCCCCACCGCCCCGGCCAGCCCGGCCTCCGCCGCGACCGCACGCCGCGAACCCGCCCGGGTCAGGCCGAAGGTGCGCAGCAGCGCGATCTCCCGGGTGCGCTCGCCCACCGAGAGCGCGAGCGTGACCGCGACCCCCACCACGGCGACGACGACTGTCGTCCCGATCAGTCCGGCGCCGATCGTCCGCGCGACCGACAGCCCGGACTCCATCTGCTCCCGCACGTCCGCCGTCCAGGTCACCGAGCCGGCGTCGCCGATCACCCCGGCGACCGCCTCCCGGACGGCCCGCGGATCGGCACCCGGCACCGCGTCCACCCGGACCTCGGTCCCGGCGGCGTACGCCTGCAGCTGCGGCTCCGCGTCCAGCGTGACGGCGAGCTGCTGCGCGGCCGCGCCGCGCGCCGCGTCGTCGCCCTGCCACACCGGGAGGATCACCGCATCGGCCGGGTAGGCCCGGTCGATCGAGGCCCGCGCGTCGTCCGAGGCCCCCGCGACGGCCACCAGCAGCGCCGCGGTCAGCCCCACGCCGAGCGCGAGCACCGTCGTCATCGCCGCGGTCCGCCGGGACAGCCTGCTGGCGTTCGCCACCGCCAGCCGCAGCGGGCCGGACCGGTCCGCCACCGGACGCAACAGCGTCGCAGCCGCCGAGATCAGGAACGGCCCGGTCACCACCAGCGCCGCGAACAGCAGCAGCCCGCTGAGCGCGATCACGGCCAGCCCGGCGAGCTGCTCACCGAGCGTGACGCCGATACCGGCCGTCCCGGCCGCCAGCACGGCCAGCACCGCGGCGGCCGGCAGCCGGGTCCGGGCCCGCGGGGCGCGTGCCTCGGTCACGTCCGCGGCTCCGAGCGCCACCACCGGCGGCACCCGGCCCGCGGCGCGGGCCGGCGGCAGCGCGGCGAGCACCGTCGTCAGCACCGCCAGCAGCACGCACCCGGCCAGCCACAGCGGCTGCACCGCGAGCGCCGGGGCGTCCACACCGGACATCCGGGCGACGGCGATCCCGGCGTGCCCGGCGCCGACCGCGGCCGCCGTCCCGAACACCCCGGCGACCAGGCCGGTGAGCGCGGCCTCGGCGAGCACCGACCGGGTCACCTGCCCGCGGCTCGCGCCGACGCACCGCAGCAGGGCCAGGTCGCGGCTGCGCCGGGCCAGCACGATCCGGAACGTCGAACCGACCACCACGGCGGAGGCGACCAGTGCGAGGCCGACGAACACCGACAGCCCGGCGAGCACCGCCAGCACCGACGCGGACGCCTCGGCGATCTCGGCGTCGCGCTGCTCGGCAGCGGTCCGCACCCGCTCCCCGCCGGCGGCCGCGCCGAGCGCCGCGGTGTCCGCGTCGCCCGCCACGTCGATCCGGGACGCGTACAGCGTCCCGTCCAGCGCGAGCGCGTCCTGTGTGGTCAGCACCAGCGAGTCCAGCGACTCGAACGGCAGGCCGACCACACCGGCGACGCGCATCGACTCCCCGCCCAGCCGCACGGAGTCACCCGGCACCAGACCGGTGCGTTCCGCCGTGGCGGCCCCCACCAGCACCTCACCCGGCCCGGCCGGGCGCCCCTGCTCCGGCGCGGGCAGCACGCTCAGCGGGCCGGTCATCGGATCCGACGACACCAGCCAGTCCCCGCTGGTCGTCCCGGCCGCCACCGGGACGACGCCGGAGAAACCGGGCGCCACGTCGGTCACCCCGGGGACCGCCCGCAACCGCTGCGCGAGCGTCCCGGCAGCGCTGTCGGCATCGGCATCGGTGCTGCGCACGGAGACGACGTGCGACGCGCCCGCCGGGGTGTGCACCGCGTCCTCGGTGAGGGCGGCGCGCAGGGTGCCGGTCAGCAGCACCGCCCCGGCCGCGAACGCCGTCGCCACCAGCACGGCGAGCCCGGTCAGCAACAGCTGCCGGGGGCGGCGGCGGATCCCGGCGACGGCCGCGCGGGTCGCCGGGTTCAGCAGGCTCATGCCCGGGCCCCCTGCCCGGCCGGCCGGACGCCGGTGGCGCGCTCGCCGGACAGCGCCCCGAGCGCGGCGAGCACCGCGTCCGGGGTGGGGGCGACCAGCCGTCCCGCGGCGAGCCCGTCGCGCAGCAGCAGCACCTGGTCGGAGACCGATGCGGCGAGCGGATCGTGGGTGACCATGACGACGGTCTGCCCGTAGTCGTCGACGCAGGCCCGCAGCAGCCCCAGCAGCTCCCGTCCGGACGTGGTGTCCAGCGCGCCCGTCGGCTCGTCCGCGAAGACGATCTCCGGCCGGCCGAGCAGCGCCCGGGCCACCGCGACCCGCTGCCGCTGTCCGCCGGACAGCTCCGAGGGCAGGTGTCCCAGCCGCGCGCCGATCCCCAGCCGGTCCACCAGCTCGGCCCGCCATGCCCCGTCCGGGCGGCGCCCGGCGAGCGCGACGGCCAGGTCGATGTTCTCGCCCGCGCTCAGGTGCGGGAGCAGGTTGCCGTCCTGGAACACGAAGCCCATCCGGTCCCGGCGGACCCGGGTCAGCTCGGCGTCGCCGAGCGTGCCGAGCCGGGTGTCGCCGAGCAGCACCTGGCCCGACGTCGGCCGGTCCAGCCCGGCGAGACAGTGCAGCAGCGTCGACTTCCCGGACCCGGACGGCCCCATCACCGCGGTGAACCGCCCGGCCGGGATGTACAGCGTGATCCCGGCCAGCGCCGACACCGCGCCGGGTCCCGATCCGTAGCGCCGGACCAGTTCGACGGCACCGGCCGCCGCGGCGGCACCCGTCACAGCTGCTCCCCCCAGCCCTCGAGCAGCGGCAGGGCCGCCATCGACAGCAGCATCAGGAACAGCACGACACCGCCGGTGACGGCGACCGCGTTCATCAGGACCTCGATCATGTCCACAACGGTGCCGGGCGGCGGCGCCGCGCACCTCGGACCACGGGACGGTCTTCCCGGTCGGGTGGCTCGTACTTCCGGCTGAGGCCGGGCCAGCCGTCTCGGCCCTACGGTGATCGCCATGACGTCCCCGACGGTCGTCCTCCCGCGTGGTCCCGCCCGGCCGACCCGCTCGCTGATGTTCACGCTGGAGGCCTTCGCCTACCTGTTCTGGCTGGTGCTCGACCTGTTCGCGGCACCAGGACTGTCCGACGGCCGCGCGCTGTGGATCTCCGGGGTGCTCGCCGGCGTCGCAGTGGCCGGCGTGGTGCTCGCCCGGTACCGGTACCCGGTGGTCGGCACCGCCGTGGCCGCGTTCATCGCGTCCGCGCTGCTGTCGGTGCTGGCCTGGCCGTCCGGGGCACCGCTGGTGTCACTGGCCGAGCTGTTCGCGCTCGCCGTCGTCACGGTGGCGGTGATCCGGCGGACGGCGGGCGGCGCGGCGGTCGGGTTCGCCGTGGCGTCCTTCGTGGTGATCGTCGGGATGCCGCTGCTGCGGTTCGACGATCCCGACCGGGCCACCGCGATGGCGCTCGCCGGGCTGGGCTGGGCGAGCACGGTCGCGGTCGCGGCGGTGCTGCGCGAGCTGGGGGTGCGCCGGGACGCCCGGCTCGCCGCCACCCGCAACGACGAGCGGATGGAGCTGGCCCGGGAGCTGCACGACGTCGTCGCGCACCACGTCACCGGGATCGTGGTGGCCGCGCAGGCGGCGGTCGCCGTCGCCCGGACCCGCCCCGAGCAGGCCGGCCCGGCGCTGGAGTCGATCGAACGGGCCGGCGCGGAGGCGCTCACCGGGATGCGCCGGATGGTGGGCGTGCTGCGCGGCGGCGAGGAGGCCGCCCGCGCGGTCGCGCACGGCCCGGACGACGTGGCCGAGCTGGTCGGCCGGTTCGACCCGGCCGGTGAGCGGACCGTGCTGGAGATCGATACCGGGCTGGACCCTGCGCGGCTCGCACCCGGGGTCGGCGCCACCGCCTACCGGGTCGTCCAGGAGGCGCTGACCAACGTGCACCGGCACGCGCCGGACGCGACGTCGGTGCAGGTCCGGCTGGAGCTGCGGGACGACAGGCTGGCGGTCGGTGTGCGCAACGAGGGCGGTTCCCCGGAGCGCAGGCCGCGCCCGCACGAGCGCGGCGGGTTCGGCCTGGCCGGGATGGCCGAGCGGGTCGGCGCGCTGGGCGGCACGCTGCGGGTCGGCCCGGACGGGCCGGGCGTCTGGGAGGTGCTGGCGGAGCTGCCGGCGGTGGCCCGGTGAGCATCGGCGTGGTGCTCGCCGACGACCAGGAGATGGTCCGGACCGGCTTCCGGCTGATCCTCTCCGCCGAGGACGACATCGAGGTGCTCGGCGAGACCGGCACCGGCACCGGCGCGGTCGCGCTGGCCCGCGAGGTGCGCCCCGACGTGGTGCTGATGGACATCCGGATGCCCGGGATGGACGGCATCGAGGCGACCCGGGCACTGTGCGCCGATCCGTCCCCGCCGCGGGTCGTCGTGGTGACGACCTTCGATCTCGACGAGTACGTCTACGGCGCGCTGCGGTCCGGGGCCTGCGGCTTCCTGCTGAAGGACGCCGGCCCGCGGCTGCTGGTCGAGGCGGTGCGGGCGGCCGCCGCCGGGGACGCGCTGGTGTCGCCGTCGGTGACGGTGCGGCTGCTGGAGCGGCTGACCGAGCCCGTCGCGCCGCGGCCGGCCGCGCTGGCGGCGCTGTCCGCCCGGGAGCTGGACGTGGTGCGGGCGGTCGCGCGGGGGCGGACGAACCACGAGATCGCCGGGGACCTGTTCGTGTCGCTGTCGACGGTGAAGACGCACATCGCCAACATCGGGTCCAAGCTGGACGCCCGCAACCGGGTCGAGATCGCGGCCTGGGCCTGGGAGAACAAGCTCGTCGAATGACGCCTCAGTGGACGGCGCGCAGGGGGGCGGCCGGGCGGCGGGGGTGCGGGACGGACAGCACCGCGCTGACGTCGCCGAGCGCCTCCGGGAACGCCGGCGGCATCCCCGTCTCCACCGGCACCGGCACGGCCGCCGGGGCCGGCACCGGCCGGGCCTCCCCGGCGGCGGTGCACTCGCGCTCGGAGGCACGGTCGTCCCAGAGTTCGAACAGCGGCTGCGCCGCCATGACCAGCAGCACGGCGAGGACCGGGAGGACGGCGAGGATCGTGAGCACCATGGCGTCCACGATGCCCAGCCGGGGCGGCCCCCACATCGGCCGCAGGACCGGTTCCTGCAGGTCAACCCCTAGTACCGGGGTATGAGTCCCGGGGTCGGTCTCGGGGTACGTCCTCCGCGTCGACCGCCGAGGGATCCCACGAGTCCGACGGCCCACCCCAGCCGTTGCGGCGCAGCATCTTCTTGGCGCCCCGCTGGTTGCGGCCCATCAGCCGGTCCAGGTAGAGGTGGCCGTCGAGGTGGTCGACCTCGTGCTGCAGGCAGCGGGCCAGGAAGCCCTTGCCCTCGACGTCCACCGGGTTGCCGTCGACGTCGGTGCCGGTGACCCTGGCCCAGTCGGCGCGGCCGGTCGCGAAGCTCTCGCCGGGGACCGACAGGCAGCCCTCCTGGTCCTCGTCCGGGTCGGGCATGATCTCCGGGATCTCGCCGGTCTCCAGCACCGGATCGAGCACGTGCCCGCGGCGCATCATGCGGGTCTCGGGATCCGGGCAGTCGAAGACGAACAGTCGCAGGTCGATCCCGACCTGGTTGGCCGCGAGCCCGACCCCGTTGGCCGCCGCCATCGTCTCGAACATGTCGTCGACGAGCGTGCGCAGCTCGTCCTCCCCGATGTCCGCCGCCGCCACCGGGCGGGTGGGCCGGTGCAACACGGGGTCGCCGACCATGCGGATGCGCAGAACCGTCACCGTCGCAGGGTACGGTCGCGCCGCGCGGTGCCCGCTCCGGGTGACGGGGCCCGCCCCCGGCCGATGGGTTTCGGGCGCCCCGGGGCGCGTCGCGGCGACTCGCCGTCGGTCCCGTGTGGTTCAATCCGACCTCGAATGACAGCTGTGTCATTCGGTATCGGCGGTGGCCCTCCGGAGGGCCGTCGCCGTCAGATCGTCGGCCGCTCGAGGAGCGTGATGGAGTCCGCTGGGTCCCTCTCGGAACGCCGCGGAGCGCACCGGCGCTCCGCAACCCCCTCCCGCGAGCTCGACCGCCGGGAGCGCGAGATCCTCGCGTTCGAGGCCCAGTGGTGGAAGTACGCGGGCGCCAAGGAGCAGGCGATCCGCGAGCTCTTCGACATGTCCGCGACCCGCTACTACCAGGTGCTGAACGCGCTGGTCGACAAGCCCGAGGCGATGGCCGTCGATCCGCTGCTCGTGAAGCGCCTGCGCCGGCTGCGTTCCAGCCGTCAGCGCACCCGCGCCGCCCGCCGCCTGGGTCTCGAGCCCTGAGACCGGGAAGCCCGGAGGCAGCCGTGAGCCGCAGCTCGAGCCCCAATCGGAGGTCACGATGACCGCACCCGCGTCCGGCGGAACCTCGCCGCTGAAGATCGCCGGTATCGCACTGATCGGCGTCGGCGTGCTGGCCGGTGTCGTCGGGCTGTCCGGTCTCGGCGGCGGTGACGAGAGCCCGCAGGCCGCGCCGCCGCCGGCGACGGCCGATCCCGCCCCCGGCGGGGACGGTGCAGCGCCAGCCCCCGGCGAGGACGGGGCCGATGGCGCCGACGGGGCCGCCCCCGGTGGGGAGGGCGCCGACGGGGGCGCCCCGGGCACCTCGCCGTTCACCCCCGGCGCCCCGGGCACGCCCGGTTCCCCCGGCTTCGACGGCACCGGCGCGGACGGCGCGCCGCCGCCGCCCGCCGCGGCCGGGCCCGCCCCGGGCGGCACCGCGAGCGAGGGGTCCGCCGTGGCCGTCCGGCCCGCCGTCCGGATCTACAACAACTCGACGATCCGGGGTCTCGCCGAGCAGGCGGCCGGGAAGTTCCGCAGCAACGGCTGGACCGTGTCGCAGGTGCAGAACTACTCGGCGGGCGTGATCCCGACGACCACCGTGTACTACCGGACCGGCACCGCCGAGAAGGCCGCGGCGGACGAGATCGCCCGCGCCTTCGGCATCCGGGCCGAGCCACGCTTCGACGGCATCCAGGACGCGACACCCGGCGTGATAGTGATCGTCACCCGGGACTTCTCGGCGGCCTGACACCGAACCTGCTCCCCAGCGCGCCGACGACCCCGGACGGGCATCCCGTCCGGGGTCGTCGTCCGTCGGGGACCGGCCGGGCTCAGTCGCTGCGCCGCCGCGCGTACGCCTCGAGCTCGGCGACCTGCTCGGGGTCCAGCGAGGGCCGGACCGCCCGCCGGGCGGCCGCGACGTGCACCGCGGTCACCTCGCCCGCCTCCAGCGACTCGCGCATCGCGGTCAGCGCGGCCTCCCGCAGCAGCGCGGCGCAGTCCGCCGCCGAGTAGCCGTCCAGGTCGGCGGCGAGCTCGTCCAGGTCGATGTCGTCGCCGAGCGGGACGTCCCGGCCGGCGGCCCGGAGGATGTCGGCCCGGGCCTCGGCGTCCGGCGGCGGGACGAACACCAGCCGCTCCAGCCGGCCCGGCCGCAGCAGCGCCGGATCGATCAGGTCCGGCCGGTTCGTCGCCCCCACGACGACGACCTCGCGCAGCGGCGTCGCACCGTCCAGCTCGGTGAGCAGCGCCGCCACCACCCGGTCCGCGACGCCGGCGTCGGTCGATCCGCCCCGGCGCGGGGCGAGCGCGTCGACCTCGTCCAGGAAGATCAGCGCCGGGGCGGCCTCCGCGGCCCGGCGGAACAGCTCCCGGACCGCCCGTTCGGACTCGCCGACGTACTTGTCCAGCAGCTCTGCGCCCTTGACCGCGAACACGTTGAGATCGCCGGTCCCGGCCAGCGCGCGCAGCAGGAACGTCTTGCCGCCGCCGGGCGGGCCGTAGAGCAGCACGCCGCGCGGCGCGTCCACCCCGAGCCGGGCGAACGAGTCGGGATGGCGCAGCGGCCAGAGCACCGCCTCGGTCAGCGACTGCTTGACCTCGGTCATGTCGCCGACGTCGTCGAGGGTCAGCCCGCCGTGCCCGAGAGCGCCGCCACCGGACAGCGAGATCGGCCGGACCGAGCCGACGGCGCCGAGCAGGTCCTGCTGCCGGACCTCCTCGATCCCGTCGGTGCCCTCCCCCGCGCCGCGCAGCGCGGCGGCGATCGCGGCCTCCCGGCGCACCGCCGCGAGATCGGCGACGACGAAACCCGGTGTCCGGGCGGCGATCACCCCGAGATCGACGTCCCGGCCGCGCGGGACGCCGGCCAGCAGCCGCTCCAGCAGTGCGCGGCGGGTCGCGGCGTCCGGCAACGGCACCGTGAGCTCGCGGTCGACCAGGTCGGGTGCGCGCAGGCGCGGATCCAGCGACTCCGGTTCGGCACTGGTGACGACGAGTGCGGGCCCGCCGGGCGCGGTGGCCGCGCACAGCTCGTCGAGCACCAGGGTGGCCAGCGGCGGCGGGTTCGACGCCGGGAGCAGCGCGTGCGCGTCGTGCACGAGCAGCACAGCGGGTTCGTCCGCGGCCGGGCGCGCGTCGGCGATCGCGGCCCGGACCCGCTCGGCCGCGGCCGCCGGTTCCAGGGCGGCGACTGCCGGCGCGACGAGCTCCACGCAGCGGGCCCCCGCGGCGGCGGCGGCGCTGCGCACCAGCGTCGCCTTGCCCACCCCTTCCGGCCCGCTGACGAGCACGCCGAGCCGGGCCTCGCCGCCGAGCCGGGTGAGCAGCTCGGGACGGCGGAACATCAGCTCCAGCCAGTCCAGCAGCCGCCGGGCGACCGGCTCGTTCGCGGCCAGGTCGTCGATCGACGGGGGCGGCTCGGCCTCGGGCACCGCCCGATCCCCGGCGGGGTCGTCACCGGCGGCAGGGTTCCCGGCAGCAGGGTTCCCGGCGGCAGGGCTTCCGGCCGTGCCCGCACCGGCGGCCCCTTCGCCGGCAGCGCGCTTCCCGGGCCCCACCGCTGCCGCCCCGCCCGACCCGGCCGCACCACCCGGCCCGGCACCCGCCCGCACCGCGACCGTGCCGGTGTCCGCGCCGCCCTGCCAGCCGACCACGGTGGACGGCGCCACCACGACCGGCCCGCCGGCCGGCTCGGCGACGGCGACCGTCAGCAGCTCCGAGGTCCACGCGCCACCGACCGCCGCGGCCAGCGCCCGGCGCACCGAGTGCACGTCCGCACCGGGCGGCGGGGCGATGTCCTGCGGCAGCAGCGAGACCGCGTCCCCGCGCAGGAGCACCTTCCCCATCAGCGCCAGCCGCAGGGTCGCCGGGCCGACGGTCGCGGTCGCGAGCCGGGAGCCGATCAGCCGGACCTCGCGGGCGGCGGACACCTCCGCGGGCGCGACGACGACGGCGGCGCCGTCGGTCAGGCCGGCGTTGGACAGGGTCACGTCGTCGAGCCGGGCCTGGCCGTGCGGCACCGAGGCGTCACCGGCGACGGCGAGCGCGGCGGTCGGTCGGGAACCGGTGAGCAGCACCGCGTCCCAGGACCGCAGGCCGAGGCCGGCGAGCACCTCGGGATGCAACCGGATCACCCCCCGCCGGGCGTCGGTGGCCGCCGGGGCCAGGCGCGCGACCAGGGTCAGCGAGGGGTCTCCCACCCGCGCCACGCTAGTGGTCAGCGACGGCGCAGCCCGAGGCGGCGCCCGGATCCGCGGGGGGCCGGGGCGACACCGGGGCCGTGCACCGCCCGGCCGTTGCCGGACCGGCTGTTCTCCCGGCGGGCGGCGCCGTCCGGGTCGAGCCGGCGCCGGACCCCGCGGGCCATCGCACCGGCCCGGCCGGCGACCCGGCGGCGCAGCGGCGGCCGCAGCCCGAGCCGGCGGGCCGAGCGGGCGGCCCGGGCGACGGCCCGGCGCTGCCGGGTCGGGACGTCCCACGCCTCCGGGTGCCGGGCCAGCCAGCGGTACCGGTAGGCGGTGTAGGGCAGCAGCAGCAGGTAGCCGGTCGCGGCCACCGTGACGCCGAGGAAGGGCACCGTGAACAGCGCCGCGGCGATCGCACCGACGCCGACCAGCAGCGGGGCGATCGCCCGCTGCGGCACGCGGACCGCCTTGAGCGACACGGTCGGGATCCGGCTGACCATCAGGCCGGCGGTGAACAGCGCCCAGACCGCGACCACCGGCTCGGCCGACCACCAGCCGGGCCCGAGGTGCAGCCACAGGTAGAGCGGGATCCCGGCGGTCATGGCCGCGGCCGGGGCCGGGACGCCGACGAAGAACTCGCGGGCGAACGGCGGCGCCTGGTCGTCGTCGAGCAGCGTGTTGAACCGGGCCAGCCGCAGCGCCATGCAGACGGCGAAGACGAGCGCGACGATCCAGCCGGCCCGGGTGTCCTCGAACGCCCAGATGTAGATCACCAGGGCCGGCGCGACGCCGAACGACACCAGGTCGGCGAGCGAGTCCAGCTCGGCACCGATCCGGCTGGACGCGTCGAGCAGCCGGGCGAGGCCACCGTCCAGGGCGTCGCAGAGCGCCGCCGCGAGCACCGCGCCGATGGCCAGGTCGAACCGGCCCTGCAGGGCGAAGTAGACGGCCGACAGGCCGGCGCAGAGGTTGAGCACGGTGACCGCGTTGGGCAGCAGTCGCACGCCGGCCGGGTACCCCTTCGCCGGAGGCCCGATCGTCATCCGGCTCAGCCCTCCGCCGGGGGGACGACACCGAGCACGGTCTCGGCGCCCACGGTGCGCTGGCCGGGGTGGACCAGCGGTTCCGTTCCCGGCGGGAGGTAGGTGTCGACCCGGGAGCCGAACCGGATCAGCCCGAAACGCTCGCCTGCGGCGACCTCGTCGCCGGTCGAGAGCCCGCAGACGATCCGGCGGGCCAGCAGCCCGGCGATCTGCACGACGCCGATCCGGTGCCCGTCGGGACCGGCAGCGAGGAAGGTGATCGCGTTGCGCTCGTTGTCCTCGCTGGCCTTGTCCAGGTCGGCGGACAGGAACGTGCCCGGCTCGTAGCGGACGCCGACGACGCGGCCGTGCACAGGCACCCACTGCACGTGCACGTCCAGCACCGTCAGGAAGATCGAGACCCGCGGGTGCGGCACCCGCGGGAGGTCGAGCTCGGCCGGCGGGACGACCTCGGTGACGGTCGCGACGGTGCCGTCCGCGGGGGCGAGCACCGCGCCCGGCCGTTGCGGCGGGGTCCGCGCCGGGTCCCGGAAGAACAGCGCGGTGGCGCCGGTGGCGAGCAGCCCGGGCAGTGCGCCCCGGCCGCTGAGTGCGCGCACCCCGGCGGCGACGAGGGCGACCGCGGCGACGATCGGCCTGCCCCCGGGGTGCATCGGCGGGATCGCGTCGCGGACCAGACGGGCGATGTGGGTCGGCGAGGTCCCGGTTCCTTCGGCCATGGCGGGTCGTCGGCTCCTGATGCTCCGGTTGGGGATCGCCACGCTACGCGGGAGCCGGAGACACAGCTCCGGCGGGACGACCCGACCCCGGTGCACGACGCGGATGCGGTCCCTGGCACGATCGCCCGCTCCCGGAGACGGAAAAGGGCCGGGGCCGCCGTCCCCCGAGACGACGACCCCGGCCTTGGAACCGCTCGTCCGCTCCCCAGCGACGGGCGGTGGGTCCTGTGCTGTGAAGGGGTTACCCCTTCGCGAGCAAAAGTATTCCTCCCCGACGACCGGCAGTCCAGATCACGATGGATGTCCACCGTGATCTACCTCTTTCGGCCGAATGCCTACACGGATAGACGTCGCTCGCGGTGAGATCGTTGCCCCTTCTGCCTATGAGGTGGCTCACACTTTCGGCGCAGCCCTGGCGCCGGGCGAGTGAAGACCCTGTCGCACAGTGCATCGTCGCCGCAGATCAGCGGCGACCGTTCGGCGCGAGAAGGGGTCGCCTACGGCTCGATCAACCACACCGCGACGGGTGATCCGTCGGCCACCGTCGTCACGTCCGGGGGGACGTCGATCAGGCAGTCGGCCCGGGCCAGCGCCGCGATCAGGTGCGATCCGGTGGAGCCGATCTCGGCGACCGTCCCGGTGGCCGCGTCGAGCACGCCGCGGCGGAACTGCCGCTTGCCGGCCGGCGAGGACAGCTTCCCGGCCAGCCGGGCCGTCACCACCGGACGGTGCGGCGCCGGATGCCCCATCGCGGCCCGCAGCGCCGGCCGGACGAACGCCTCGAACGACACCAGCGAGCTGACCGGGTTGCCGGGCAGGGTCGCGACCGCGACGTCCGTCCCGCCGAGATCGAGCCGCCCGCAGCCCTGCGGGCCGCCGGGCTGCATCGCGACCTTGCCGAACTGCACGCCGTGCCCGGTCATCGCGTCCTTCACCACCTCGTAGGCCCCGGCGCTCACCCCGCCCGAGGTGAGGACCAGATCGGGCCGGAGTGCGGCCGTCGAGGCGGTGACCCGCCCGGCCAGCACCGCGCGGAACCGCTCGACGTCGTCGGGCACGAACGAGAGAAGCTCCGCGGTCGCACCCGCCTCGCGGACCGCGACGGCCAGCATCGTCCCGTTGGACTCGTAGATCCGGCCCGGCCCGAGCGGCTCGCCGGGCGCGACCAGCTCCGAGCCGGTGGACAGCACCAGCACGTGCGGCCGGCGGCGGACCGGCAGCTCCGGGCGCCCGACGGCGGCGGCCAATCCGATCTGCGGCGCCGCGAGCACCGTGCCCGCCCGCAGCAGCACCGCCCCGGCGACCGTGTCCTCACCCGCCCGGCGGACGTAGGCGCCGGGCTCGGGTGCAGCGGCGATGCGCACCTGTCCGGTCCCGCCGTCGGTGCGCTCGACCGGGACGATCGCGTCGGCCCCCTCGGGCACCGGCGCGCCGGTCATGATCCGGGCGACCGTGCCGGGGGCCAGCGGCGGCACCGCGGTCCGCCCGGCCGGGATGTCCTCGGCCACCGGCAGCGTCACCGGATCGGCATCCGAGGCGCCGGCGAGCTCGGCGGCCCGCACGGCGTACCCGTCCATCGCGGAGTTGTCGAACGGCGGCAGCGCCACGCCGGCAGTCAGGTCCTCGGCCAGCACCCGTCCGCTCGCATCGGCCAGCGGCACCCGCTCGACGCCGGTCGGCGGCAGCAGTGCGGCGACCGCGGCGGCGTGCTCGGCGACCGATCGCGGACCGGAGTTCGACCAGGTGGGTGCGGTGGTCATGGGGCCATCCTGCCCGCGCTCCCGACCGGCCGACATTCGGACCCCGTCGCTTGCACTCACCCCACCCGAGTGCTAGAAACGGGCACAGCATCCACTGGCACTCGTGCCCGTGGAGTGCCAGGTCGGGTGGGTGAGGCCGGCGCAGGGTAGCCGGCCGTCCGTCGCGGGCACCGCATCCGATCACTCGACTCACCTCTATCGGAGGGCAACACCCCCATGGCGAAGCAGATCGCGTTCGACGAGGAGGCCCGTCGGGGCCTCGAGCGGGGCATGAACACCCTCGCCGACGCCGTCAAGGTGACGTTGGGCCCGAAGGGCCGCAACGTCGTGCTCGAGAAGAAGTGGGGCGCGCCGACCATCACCAATGACGGCGTGTCGATCGCCAAGGAGATCGAGCTCGAGGACTCCTGGGAGAAGATCGGCGCCGAGCTGGTGAAGGAGGTCGCCAAGAAGACCGACGACATCGCCGGTGACGGCACCACCACCGCCACCGTGCTGGCCCAGGCGCTGGTCCGCGAGGGCCTGCGCAACGTGGCCGCCGGCGCGAACCCGATGTCGCTCAAGCGCGGCATCGAGAAGGCCACCGAGGCCGTCTCCCAGGCGCTGCTCAAGTCCGCCAAGGAGATCGAGACCAAGGAGCAGATCGCTGCCACGGCCTCCATCTCGGCCGCCGACCCGCAGATCGGCGAGCTCATCGCCGAGGCGATGGACAAGGTCGGCAAGGAAGGCGTCATCACGGTCGAGGAGTCGCAGACCTTCGGGCTCGAGCTCGAGCTCACCGAGGGCATGCGCTTCGACAAGGGCTACATCTCGCCCTACTTCGTGACCGATGCCGAGCGCATGGAGGTCGAGCTCGAGGACCCGTACGTCCTGCTCGTCTCCTCCAAGATCTCGACCGTCAAGGACCTGCTCCCGCTGCTGGAGAAGGTCATGCAGTCGGGCAAGCCGCTGGCGATCATCGCCGAGGACGTCGAGGGCGAGGCTCTGGCCACCCTGGTCGTCAACAAGATCCGCGGCACCTTCAAGTCCGTCGCCGTCAAGGCCCCGGGCTTCGGTGACCGTCGCGAGGCGATGCTGGCCGACATGGCCATCCTCACCGGTGGCGAGGTCATCTCGGAGAAGGTCGGCCTCAAGCTCGACACCGCCGACCTGTCCCTGCTGGGCACCGCCCGCAAGGTCGTCGTGACCAAGGACGAGACCACCATCGTCGACGGCGCCGGTGACGCCGACCAGATCGCCGGGCGGGTCTCGCAGATCCGCGCGGAGATCGAGCGCACCGACTCCGACTACGACCGCGAGAAGCTCCAGGAGCGCCTCGCCAAGCTGGCCGGCGGCGTCGCCGTCATCAAGGCCGGCGCGGCCACCGAGGTCGAGCTCAAGGAGCGCAAGCACCGCATCGAGGACGCCGTCCGCAACGCGAAGGCGGCCGTCGAGGAGGGCATCGTCGCCGGCGGCGGCGTGGCGCTCATCCAGGCCGGTGCCGGCCTGTTCGAGGGCCTCGGCCTGGACGGTGACGAGGCCACCGGCGCGAACATCGTCAAGGTCGCGCTGGAGGCTCCGCTCAAGCAGATCGCCGTCAACGCCGGCCTCGAGGGTGGCGTCGTGGCGGAGAAGGTCCGCAACCTGCCGACCGGTGAGGGCCTCGACGCCGCCACCGGCGAGTACAAGGACCTGGTCAAGGCCGGGATCATCGACCCGGCCAAGGTGACCCGTTCGGCTCTGCAGAACGCGGCCTCGATCGCGGCCCTGTTCCTGACCACCGAGGCGGTCATCGCCGACAAGCCGGAGAAGGGCGGCGGCGCCCCCGCCGACCCGACCGGCGGCATGGGCGGCATGGACTTCTGATCCACGCCTGCTCACGCAGCACCACCCGCGGGGGCGGTACCGGTTCGCCGGTGCCGCCCCCGCGGCGTCGGCTCCCCGCCGGCCGGTCTGCCCCGCCGGCTCCCCGTCGTCAGGGTGAGCTCCGGGCGGGCTCCGTCGTCCGGCAGCGCCGCCGGCGTCCGGGCGGCACGGCAGGCGTCCGGGCGCTCAGCCCGGCGGCCCGGCGAGGGACCCGGCGGCCGCCTCCGCCCGGGTTCGCAGACCGGCCCGCAGCTCGGCGGGGCCAGCACCTCCACATCCGGCAGCAGCGGCCACAGCACCGCGGCGGCGTGCCGCAGGTCCCCGAACACGGCCGTGACCTCGAGCAGGTCGCCGCGCCGGTGCTCGTCCCGCACGGTGATCGGCCGGAGCAGGTCACGACGCTGCGCGGCGAGGCGCAGGTGCACCTCGACGCCCGGGTGCCGGTCCTGGAAGTCGGCCCGGCGCCGCAGCCACAGCTCCTCCGGATCGACGACGCGTTCGGCCGCCGTCGCCGTGCCCGCTCCGCCCGGGTCGGCCGCGCGGTAGCGCATCCGCAGCCGGGTCCCCCCGAAGACCGCCCGCTGGACGGCCGTCAGCGCCGGGAGCGGATCGGTCTCGGGCGGGTCGCGCCGAGGACCTCCGGCCGCGCTACTTCCGCGCGCTGAGCTGGGTCTCCGGACTCGCGGCCGCGGTACCCGACGACCGCATGGCCGATCCGACGCCGTGCGACGGGTTCGACGTGCGCACGCTGCTCGCGCACCTGGTGACGACCGTGCGCCGGCCGGCCGCGGTGGCCGCCGGGACCGACCCGCTGGCGGCGCCGTTGATCAGCGAGGACGTGCTGGGCGCCCCGGCCCCGGCCTACGTCGCCGAGGCGGCGGCCCTGCGCGCGGCCTGGTCCGGCCCGGACGGCGACGCGTTGCTCGACCGGCTCGCCCGGCTGCCCTTCGGCGAAGTCCCCGGCCGGGTGGCGCTGACCGTCTACCTCAACGAAGCCCTGGTGCACGGGTGGGACCTGGCCGTCGCGACCGGTCAGGACCCGGAGGCCGATCCCGATCTGGCGACGGCCGCGCCGGCGGCCGCGCAGGTCCACCTCTCGGCCGCCGTGCGCGGCGGGCCCGTCCCGTTCGCCGCGGTGGTCGAGCCGGCCCCCGACGCCGGTCCGACCGAGCGGCTGGCGAACTGGTCCGGCCACCGGCGCTGAGCGACCGTGTCCCGACGCGACCCCCTGGCGCGTCGGGACGTCCCGTGCCGCCGGCCGTCATGCGACCGGGGCGACCAGCCAAACGGCCAGGTAGACCAGTGCCGCGGCGCCGCCGGTGGCGAGGGTCAGCACCAGGACCAGGATCCGGAGCAGCGCAGGATCGACGCCGAGGTCCTCGGCCAGGCCGCCGCAGACACCGCCGAGCATCCGGTCGGTGGCGCTGCGGCGCAGCCGGAACGCGGCAAGCCGGTCGCCGAGCGCCGGCCCGCCCGCGGTGCCGGCCGCGCGCGGCGGGACGGGGCCGGCACCGGATCCGGCGCCCTGACCGGCATCCGGGCCGGAGTACTGACCGGCGGCCGGGCCGGTGTGCGGGTCGGAGTACTGACCGGCGTGCTGGTCGGCGGCAGGGGCCGTGGCCGACGCCATGGGCTGGTCGGCGGCCGGGCCGGCGCCGGTGTGCTGACCGGCAGCCGGGGCGGCGTGCTGGTCCGTGGCAGTGGCCGTGGCCGATGCCGCCGGCTGGTCCGCGGCCGGGGCGGCGTACCGGTCGGTGGCCGGATCGGAGCCCTCGGCCGCCGAGTCCTGTGCTGCCGGGTTCTGCGCTGCGGAGTTCTGCGCTGTGCTGTCCATGCGTCCCACGGTGCCCGGCGCGCGCCGCCGCGGACTCCGGATCGCCCCGGAGACCGACCCCGGACCCGGGGCCTGCGGGATCAGGGACGCGGGTCCCGGCCCCCTCCGGGCTGCGGCGGCTCCGCGGCGCGCCGCGGCCGCGGCGCAGCGGTCCCCTCGCCGCCGCCCGGCTGCTCGTCCGGCGGGCCGGGGGACTCCCGGTCGCGCATCCGGATCATCCGGCCGAGCACGAGCGCGACCGCCAGGCCGACGAACACCCACGCGGCGAGGCCGACGAGGACCCACATGGTCGTCGACACGCGTCCCTCCCCGGATCGAGCGGCACCGGAACCGCCAGTGTGCCCGTGAACACCTCGGCGCGCCGGGTTCGCGCCCCCATCGGGTGCCGGTGTGTCGGCCCAGCGGTCAGCCGGAGTCCGGGAGCGCCGGGCCCAGTAGGTCGTCGGCGTCGACGATCCGGTAGGCGTAGCCCTGCTCGGCCAGGAACCGCTGCCGGTGCGCCGCGTAGTCGGTGTCCACGGTGTCCCGGGAGACGACCGAGTAGAAGTGCGCCTGCCGCCCATCGCCCTTGGGCCGCAGCAGCCGCCCGAGCCGCTGCGCCTCCTCCTGCCGGGAGCCGAAGGTGCCGCTGACCTGCACCGCGACCGTCGCCTCGGGCAGGTCGATCGAGAAGTTCGCGACCTTGGAGACGACCAGCCGGTCGATCCGGCCGCTGCGGAACTCCTCGAACAGCCGCTCCCGCTCCCGGTTGCGGGTGGAGCCCTGCACGATCGGCGCGTCCAGCTTCTCGCCCAGCTCCTCCAGCTGTTCCAGGTAGGCGCCGATGACCAGGGTCGGCTCGCCGCGGTGCCGGTCCAGGATCGCCTGCACGACATTGAGCTTGGTGCGCGCCGTCGACGCCGTCCGGTAGCGCTCCTCGGAGTCGGCGGTCGCGTAGGCCATCCGCTCGGCGTCGGTCAGCGTGACCCGGACCTCGACGCACTCGGCCGGGGCGATCCAGCCCTGCGCCTCGATGTCCCGCCACGGGGCGTCGTAGCGCTTCGGCCCGATCAGCGAGAACACGTCGCCCTCGCGGCCGTCCTCGCGGACCAGCGTCGCGGTGAGCCCGAGCCGGCGCCGGGACTGCAGGTCCGCCGTCATCCGGAACACCGGCGCGGGCAGCAGGTGGACCTCGTCGTAGACGACCAGGCCCCAGTCCCGCGAGTCGAACAGCTCCAGGTGCTTGTACTCGCCCTTGGTCTTGCGCGTGACGACCTGGTAGGTCGCGATCGTGACCGGGCGGATCTCCTTGCGCTCGCCGGAGTACTCGCCGATCTCGTCCTCGGTGAGCGAGGTCCGGGCGACCAGCTCGCGCTTCCACTGCCGCCCGGCGACGGTGTTGGTGACCAGGATCAGCGTGGTCGCCCCGGCCCGGGCCATCGCGGCCGCGCCGACCAGGGTCTTGCCCGCGCCGCAGGGCAGCACGACCACCCCGGAGCCGCCGTCCCAGAACCCGTCGACCGCGTGCTGCTGGTAGTCGCGCAGCGCCCAGCCGTCCTGCACCAGGTCGATCGGGTGCGCCTCACCGTCGACGTAGCCGGCCAGGTCCTCGGCCGGCCAGCCGACCTTGAGCAGCGCCTGCTTGAGCCGGCCGCGCTCGGACGGATGGACCACCACCGTGTCGTCGTCGATCCGGCTGCCCAGCATCGGGCTGATCTTCTTCTGCCGGAGGATCTCCTCCAGCACCGCGCGGTCCAGCGCGGTTAGCACCAGGCCCTGGGTGGGGTGGTTGGACAGCTGCAGTCGCCCGTAGCGGCCCATCGTGTCGACCACGTCGACCAGCAGCGGCTGCGGGACCGGATAACGGGCCCACCGGACGAGCGCGTCGACGACCTGCTCCGCGTCGTGACCGGCGGCACGCGCGTTCCACAGGGCGAGCGGCGTGACCCGGTAGGTGTGCACGTGCTCCGGGGCCCGCTCCAGCTCAGCGAACGGGGCGATCGCCGCGCGCGCCTCGGCCGAGTCCGGATGGTCGACCTCCAACAGAAGGGTCTTGTCGGATTGCACGATCAGTGGACCGTCGGTCACAGAACGGATCCCTTCGCGTCGGTAATCGGAGCAGTGCAAGACCGCCGGGCGACGAGCGGAGACGAACGGTCGGCGTGCGTCACGTCACGTGATCGGACGGTGAGGGCTGCTACGCCGCTCGGGACCACCCCGTCGTGGGGGCTAGACTCCTGAGCCGTCCGTCATGCACAGACGAGACCCTGCACGATCATATCCGCCCGGCTCCCCCGGAGCGCGGCAGCCGCCGCATCCGTGTCGGCGCGGGGAACGGTCGGGAGGGTTCGTCGTGACCCGAAAGGCGCACCGGACCCGCTGATGCTCCCCCTCCGCGACGCCACACGGCCGGCCCGGCCGCCCGCCGCCCGCCGGGACCACCCGGGAGCGCCCTTGCCCGTGCCCGGACCGGAGACCGACAGGGAGACCGCGCCGTGACCACCGTGACCAACACGGAACGCCCGACCACCCTCTCGGAACGACTCGACCCCCGGAACTGGAGCCTGGTCACCAAGCTGGTGGTCGTGGGCCTGGTCCCGACGGTGCTCGCGCTGAGCATCGGCGCGATCCGGGTCGTCGACCAGGCCAACGTGGCCGAGGAGCTCGGCCGCGGGAGCGGCCTGGTCCAGGTCCACCAGCAGATCGAGACGCTCACCGGGGCGCTGCAGGCGGAGCGCGACGTCACCGCCACCTTCGTCGCCGGCAACCGGCTCGGGGAGCGCGCGCAGGTCGACGGCGCGCAGGCCACGACCGACGAGGCGCTGCGGAACACCACCGCACAGCTCGACGCCGCCGAGGAGCAGGAGCCGCAGCTGGCCGCCGCCCGCCGGCAGGCCGAGACGACGCTGGGCCAGCTCCCGGTGATCCGCTCGCAGGTCGCGGGCGGCCCGACCCCCGCGGCCGACGTGACCACCCGCTACACCTCGATCGTGCAGCGCACGCTCGCGCTGGACCGGGCGCTGGTCGGTCGCCTGCAAACCGCCGACACGGCCGGTCTGACCACCGCGATCGCCGCCGGCGCCACCGCCCGCGAGTCGCTCCAGCTGGAGCGCACCGTGGTGAACACCGCGCTCGCCGCCGGTCAGCTCGACGAGGCGTCCCGGGCCCGGATGAACACCGCCGAGGCCGCCTTCCGCACCGCGGCGGGCGACGTGCAGCTGGCGCTGACCCAGGACCAGGCGGGCGCGTTCGGCGACTTCGCCGCCGGCCCGGTCGACGCCGAGCGGACCGCCCTGCGCGACCAGGTGCTGGCCACTCCCGCGGGTGAGGCGCCGCAGGTCGACGCCGCCGTCTGGAACACCGCGGTGGACCGTTCGACGCAGGCGGTCGACGAGTCGACGCAGGCCGCGGAACAGGCCTTCGTGGACCGGCGGACCGCCGCCGCGGAGCAGGCGGGCAACACCGCGGGTCTCAACTCCGTGTTGCTGATGCTGACCCTGCTGCTCACCGGCGGCATCATCCTGCTGCTCGGCAGGCAGATGGTCCGCTCGCTGCGGCTGCTGCGCAGCTCGGCGCTGGACGTCGCGGAGCGCAAGCTCCCCGCGGCGGTCGAGGGCATGCGCTCCGGCCAGGCACCGAACGCGCTGGTCGAGCCGGTGCCGCTGGACAGCCGGGACGAGATCGGCGAGGTCGCCAGAGCGTTCGACGCGGTGCACGGCCAGGCGATCCGCCTGGCGGCCGACCAGGTCGCACTGCAGCAGAACGTCAACAGCATGTTCGTCAACCTGTCCCGGCGTTCGCAGGCGCTGGTCGAGCGCCAGCTGCAGCTGATCGAGCAGCTGGAGAGCAACGAGCAGGACCCGGACCAGCTGTCCAACCTGTTCCAGCTCGACCACCTCGCGACCCGTATGCGGCGCAACAGCGAGAACCTGCTGGTCCTCGCCGGCACCGACCTCGCCAAGCGGAACGTGGCGCCGGTGCAGGTGGTGGACGTGCTGCGGGCCGCGGTGTCCGAGGTCGAGCAGTACCAGCGGGTCGTCGTGCAGACCCCGCCGAACGCCACGATCGCCGGCCGCGCCGCGAACGACCTCGTCCACCTGCTGGCCGAGCTGCTGGACAACGCGACGAACTTCTCGCCGCCGGACTCCCAGGTCATCATGAGCACCACCCGGACCGCGGACGAGTCGCTGCTGATCGAGATCTCCGATCGCGGTGTCGGCATGCTCGACGCCGAGCTGGCGGACGCGAACCAGCGGCTCTCCGGCCCGGCCGAGGTCGACGTCTCGGCGTCCCGCCGGATGGGCCTGTTCGTGGTCGGCCGGCTGGCCGCCCGGCACCGGATCGGTGTCCGGCTGGCGTCGGCGGCGGTCGGCAGCGGTTCCGGCGGGCTGAACGCCTCGGTGACCGTCCCGGCGAACCTGGTGCCCTCGGCGCAGCTGCCCGAGCAGCGCCGCGACGGCGGTCCGGCCGCGGCCCTGCCCGCGGCCCCGGCCCCGCAGGCTCCGCCGCCGCCGGCCCCGGAGCCGCGGGAGTCCCCGGCCCCCCGTCCGGCACCGGACGGCGGCGACCGCCGGGTCGCGATGAACGGTTCCGGTCGCGGCGGCTCGCTGCCGTCGATGGTCGCCGGGTCCGACGGCCCGCTGACCCCGACGTTCGAGGCGGGCAGCACCGCCACCGGCGGCGCTCGCAACGGCTCCGCGGCGGCGCTGCCGACCCGCAGGCCCGGCTCGTCGCTGCGCAAGAACGCCCCGGATCCCACCGGCGATGCGGTGAACGGGACGGAGGCCGCGCCGAACGGGTTCGCCCCGGGCGGGCTGCAGGCCTTCGCGCCGTCCCCGGGAGCACCGGCGGGCGATGACCGCACCCCGGCCGACGTCTTCACCCCGGCCGGCGACCCGGTCACCGGTGGCAGCGGTCCCGCGGGCACCCCGGGCGACGGGGCGCTCCCGCCGCAGGGCCCCGGGCCGGACCTGCCCGGCGCCCCGGCCGGCGGCCGTGACGGCGCGGAGCCGGGCTCCGAACACGGCTCCGACCACGACCACGGCACGGACCTCGGCACGGACCCTGACGCGGACCCCGACACGGCCGATGGGACCGACGTCTTTGACGCGGCGGCCGACCTGGCCGACGGTGCCGGCGACCCCAATGCCACCGGCGCCACCGGCACCGCCGACATCTCCGACACCGCCGCGGCGGCCGAGCACACCGCGGCCGGCAACGCCGTCTCCGTCGGCGGCACCGACACGGCCGACCCGTTGGCCGACGGCGCCGACGCGGCAGTGGACGGAGCCGGCACCCAGAGCAGCACTGGCAGCAGCACCGACAGCGGCACCGAGAGCGACAGCGGCAGCGGCACCGACAGCAGCACCGACAGCAGCACCGACAGCAGCACCGCCACCGACGCCGCCGGGATCCCCACCACCGAGCGCGCCGGGAGCGTCGCCGCGGACGGCACCGGGACCGCCCCGGCCGCTGCCGGGGACCGGAAGCCCGCGGACCGGTCCGGGACGGGCCCCGCGGCCGCGCTCGGACTCGGCGGCGCCTTCGCGGCGGGTGCCGCGGCCGCCCGGCGCGGCGGCCGCGACCTGGACGACACGGTCGTCATGGACGCCGCCACCGAGGACGGCCCGGCCCCCGCCGTCGCCGACGCCGCGGCGGCCGGGACCGCTTCGACCGGGGCCGCGTCCACCGAGCCCGCGGACGCCGGGACCTCGGACGGCGGGACCTCCGGTGACGCCGACGCGGGCGCCGGGGAGTCCCCGGCCGGCACCCCCGAGACCGCCGGGTTCACCGAGGGCAACGGGACCGCCGCACCGGCCGGCTCCGGCAGCACGGACACCACCGACGCCGGCCCGGACGGCGGCGCCACCGGCCCCGCGCCCGACGACGAACGGACCGGTGGCCGGCCCGGCGACGCGCCCGGTTCGGACGGGACCACCGGGTCCGCCCCGGCCGCGCCCGCACCGGGCCCGGCGACCGACACCCGGTCGTTCCCCGCGGTCCGGCCCTCCGGCCGGGAGCCGATGGGCGGCCCGCCCGGGACCCGGCCGAACGGCAACCGTCCCGGCCCGTCGCCGCGTCCGGTGATGCCGGGCGGCCCCGGCCCGGGCCTGCCCGTCCGCCGGCCCTCGCCGGGCCCCGGACGGGGCGGCCCGGTGCCGCACCCGGACGGCGCGCCCACCCGCGGCGCGAACGGAGCCCCGCTGCCCAAGCGGCCGGTCACCGCACGCGGACCGGCCGAGGGCAGGCCTCCGGCCGGGCGGCCGGGACCGAACCAGGACGAGCTGTTCGCGCCGAAGGTGCCGGTCGAGGGTGACCGCGGCCAGCTGCGCCGTCCGGGGGCCCTGGAGGCGGCCCGGTCGCAGCAGAGCGGCTTCGACATGAGCCAGACGACGCCGATCTTCGACGACATCGCCTCGGCCTGGTTCCGGTCCAACCGCTCGGTGCCGGTCCGCTGGCAGGACGGCTCGCCCGCCCAGGCCGACGGTCCCGCGGCACAGCCCGAGGCGCCGTCCGGACGGACCGGTGCGGCGGGCTTCTCCTCCCCGGCCGACGATGCCTGGCGGCAGGCCCGCGAGGTCGCCGGTGAGGAGCCCGGGACCGACGAACCGGACGAGACCACCTCGGCCGGACTGCCCAAGCGGCGACCGCGGGCGCGGTTGCTCCCCGGCAGTGCGGCAGGATCCACCGTGCTCAGCCCCGCTCCGTCAGGCGAGTCGCGGAACGCGGAGAGCGTGCGCGGCCGGCTGGCGAGCTACCAGCAGGGCGTGCGCCAGGGCCGGGAGAGCGCGTCCGGCAGGCAGTACGCCTCGCGCACCACGACCGACGGCACCCCCGAGCCGTCCGGTGACCGAACGAACCAGTCCGACCCTGAGGAGAACCAGTGAGGGCACCGCAGGCACAGCCCAGCCAGAGCCGATTCGGCTGGCTGGTCACCAACTTCGCAGAGCGTGTCCCCGGCGTCGCGCACGCGATCGTGGTGTCGGCCGACGGGCTGCTGCTGACCGCGTCGGACCGGCTCCCGCGGGACCGGGCCGACCAGCTCGCGGCGGTCGCGTCCGGCCTGATCAGCCTGACCCAGGGCGCGGCCCGCTGCTTCGACGCGGGTGGTGTGGTGCAGACCGTGGTCGAGATGGACCGCGGGATCGTGCTGCTGATGTCCATCAGCGACGGTTCCTGCCTGGCCGTGCTGGCCTCGCCGAGCTGCGACATCGGCCTGGTCGGCTACGAGATGACGCTGCTGGTCGACCGGGTCGGCCAGCTCCTCACGCCGGAGCTCCGCGCGGAGCTGCAGGGCTCGTTCGGTCCCTGAGCAGACGTCATGACCCCCATCGCAGCAGGATCGGCCAGGGTAGGTGAGATCCGATGACACAGGACCCGGGCGGGCAGGGCCCCGAGCCTACGTTCGCCGACGTCATGAACGGGTTCAGCCTGGACTCCAGGCGCAAGCCCAGAAAACGGCGATGGGGCTGGGGCCGGGCCGGGGACGACGTATCGGAGGAGAGCCCCCGGCAGGCGCCGCCGCCGTCGCCCGCCGAGATGACCGGACCGATCAGCGGGTCGGCCGCCTACGGGCTGCCGCCCACCCCCGGTGAGCGGGACGCGATCCGCGGCGACCAGCCCTCCCCGTACCCGGGTCCGGCGGCCGCGCCGCCCCCGCCCGCTCCCGGTGGGGCCTCGTTCGTGCGGCCCTACGCGTGGACCAGGGGACGCACGAAGTCGGGTTACGAGCTGGCCGTCGAGACCCTCGTCTCGGTCAGCAGCCGGGCCCGCGACCAGCTGGAACGGCTGCCGATGGAGCACCGCACCGTCGCCGACCTGCTGGCCGAGCAGACCCGCTCGGTCGCCGAGGTCGCGGCGCTGCTCTCGCTCCCCCTGGGCGTTGCCCGGGTACTGCTCGGGGACATGGCCTCGAGCGGCACGGTGACCGTTCACCAGACCGCGAGCACCCCCGGCGACGTGCCGGACCTCGCGCTGATGGAAAGGGTGTTGAGTGGACTCCGTCGGCTCTAGGCCACAGCCGCCACAGCCGCCCAGGCCCGTCGCGCGTACCGCGACGATGTCGGCCAAGATCGTCGTCGCCGGTGGGTTCGGCGTCGGCAAGACCACCTTCGTCGGGTCGGTCTCGGAGATCATGCCGCTGACCACCGAGGCGGTGATGACCGAGGCGAGCTCGTCGCACGACGACCTCTCGGCCACCCCCAACAAACGTTCGACGACGGTCGCGATGGACTTCGGCCGCGTCTCGCTGGACTCCGACCTGGTGCTGTACCTGTTCGGCACGCCCGGCCAGCAGCGCTTCTGGTTCATGTGGGACGATCTGGTCCGCGGTGCGATCGGCGCCGTGGTGCTGGTCGACACCCGCCGGCTGGCCGACTCGTTCGCCGCGATCGACTTCTTCGAGGACCGCAACCTGCCGTACGTGATCGGGGTGAACGTCTTCGACGGCCACCTGCAGCACGAGCTGGAGGACGTCCGCGAGGCGATGTCGATCGACCCGTCCGTCCCGATGGTGGTGTGCGACGCCCGGCACCGGCAGTCGACCAAGGAGACGCTGATCGCGCTGGTCCAGCACGCCATGCACCAGCGGATGGCGGCCGGCGCCCGTTAGCGCTCGACCGGCGCGATCGACGTGATCCGGTGCAGCTGGATCCGCCGCAGCTCACCGTCGAGCGCGTCCCGGCCCTCCACGACGCCCCCGCCGACCGAGGTGGGGGCCAGTACCCGGTCGCCCGCGACGCCGTGGCTGTCGACGAACCCGATCCAGACGGTCCGGCCCTCGCGCACCGCGGCCTGCAACGAGGCGAGGTTGCCGGTGGACCCGGTGGCCTCGCGGCGGCCGGCGACGCTGTCCCGCACCCCGGCGAGCGCGTCCCCCGAGCGCAGCCGCTCGACCAGCTCGTCGGTCCGGTCGACGGGGCCGTCCGCCCCGGCCGCTCCGGCCCGCGGGCTGGCCCCGCGCCGCCGCGACTCCGCCCGCCTGCCCCGGGCGGCCAGGTCGAGCACCGCGCCGCCGGAGTCCTCGGCGGCCGGGCTGAACCCGGCGGCCCGCAGCCCGTCCAGCACCTCGGCCAGCGGCAGCGAGCTCACCAGCACGGTCGGCGCGATCCGGCGCAGGCCCAGCTCCGCGGTGCCCTCCTTGGCGAGCACCTCGGAGAGCAGCACCTCGTCGTCGGAGCGCAGGAAGCAGGCGACGGCGGCGCCGCGCAGCCTGCCGTGCCGCCGGGCGACGTCGTCGACCAGGTAGGTGAGGGTCTGCGGGACCGGTGTCCGGGAGCGCTGGGCGAGGAGGTCCTTGACGTCCTCGGCGGTGCGGCCGGTGTCCAGCGCGCGGCGCAGGCTCCGCTCGGTGAACCGGTAGACGGTGGCCCCACCCGCCGACTCGACCTCGGCGATCATCGCCAGCTCGTGCGCCAGGTCGGCGGACAGCCGGCCGGGTGCGACGGCGGTCAGGTCGGCCTGCAGCAGGATCTCCTCGACCGGTGCGGGCAGCACCGCGTGCAGCGCGGCCGCCACCGCGGTCGGGTTGCGCGCCTCGCGGGTCGCCGGATCGAGCAGCACCCGCCCGGCGGTGGTCAGCGCGTCGAGCGCCACGACGCCGATGCCGGTCGCCTCGGCGACCGTCCAGCTCACCAGCTCGTCGCGCAGCCGGCCGCCGCGCCGCGGCGCCGCCCAGGCCAGGATCCGGGCCAGGTCGGCGGCCGAGCCGACCGAGGTGCCCGGCGGCAGATCGGCGAGCGACTGCAGGATCCGCCGCCGGTCCCGCGCCGCAGGCGGCCTGCGCGGCCCGTCGGAGAGCGCGGTAACCGGCTTGTCGGCGTCGTCCCGGCGGCCGACCAGCCCGGGCAGCCGGGGCAGCTCCAGCCAGGTCCGGGCCAGCACCGCCCAGCGCGACTCCTCCGGCGCGCTCCCCCAGATGTCCGACGACGGCGTGGGCAGCCACTCCGGCGTGGTCGAGTCGCTGTCGCCGATCAGGTCGGCGCCGTGCAGGACCTCCAGGATCAGCGCGGCCGTCGCCTCGTCCGTGTCCGCCGCCTTGGCGGCCCGGCGCAGGTCGCGCACGCCGAACCCGCCGGAGCGGAGCACCCCCGGCCCGTCGGTCGCCAGGAACTCCAGCACGAGATCGACCCGGCGCAGGAACTCCAGCGCCGCACCGGCACCGGTGCCGTCCACGACGGACGGATCCCGCTCGCGCAGCGGCACGTCCGGCCGGGACAGGTCGAGCGGGCCCATCGGGCGGTCGCCGCGCAGCGCGAGCGCCACCTGCCGGGGCAGCTCGACGGTGTCCGGGTCCCGGCGCAGCAGCAGCCCGCGCGAGACCAGCGCGCCGACCGCGCCGGACCCGTCGCCCGCGCCGCGCGAGCGGCCGATCGGCGGGCCCGCCGCGAGCACCTCGAGCACCTTGCCCTCCTCGGCCGTGACCTCGGCCAGCAGCGCGTCCAGTTCGGAGGCGGCCGGCCCGGCCGCCTCCCGGCCGAGCCCGGCCGGGAACGGCCCGACCGCCTCGGCGGCCGCCGGGACCGTGGCGAGCGCGTCGTCCGGGCCCCACACCAACGCCCTGGCGCGCAGCGGGACCAGCCCGTCGGCGAAGGTCCGGCGGTCGACGTCCGGGCCGAGCCAGCCGCGCGGCCCGCCGGTGGCCCGGGTGCCGTCCACCGGGGCGCGGGTCGCACCGGCCAGCACGAGCGCCTCCAGCACGGTCAGCGCGACCGTGCCGAGGTCCTCGCAGGCGCGTTGCACCGACGCCCGGATGGAGGCCCGGGTCGCCAGCACCGTGAGATCGGCGGGCGGGGGGACGGCGAGGTCAGGGCGCGCGCGGAGCAGCGCGGCGAGGAACCCGTCGTCCTGCCCGCGCAGCCACTCGACCAGGGACGTCTGCACCACCGCCAGGGTAGTCGGGTGGTGTGGGCCGCACCGGGGCGGACGGGGACGGCGGACGTCGGCGATACTGGGTGCCGACACTGGACGGCGACACCGCCCGATGCTGGAGGAACCGATGGCGTCCAAGCCCGCCGACACCAACCGGATCGACCCGAACTGGCCGCACCTGCCGGACGGCGGGCACGCGGTCACCGAGCTCATGGGCACCGTGCAGGGCAACATGTCGCCGTTCGGCGACGTCGAGTTCCCTGTGGACAGCGTGCCGTACGAGCACCCGGTCACCGAGATCAACCGCTGACCGTGGTCGCCGGACTGCTCCTCGCCGGTGGCGCCGGGCGTCGCATGGGCACCCCGAAGGCGCTGGTCCGGCTGCACGGCGAGCCGCTGGCGGTCCGCGCGGTCAAGGCACTGCAGGCCGGCGGCTGCGGCCCGGTGACGGTGGTGCTGGGCGCCCGCGCCGACGACGTCACCGACGTGCTGCGGGCCGCCGGCCTCGGCACCGCGGGCAGCGACGTCGGCGTGGTCGTCGCCGAGGACTGGGACGAGGGCATGGGCGCCTCGCTGCGGCGCGGGCTGGGTTCGCTGACCCACCTGCCCGGCACCGGAGCCGCGCTGGTGCACCTGGTGGACCTGCCCGGGGTGGGCCCGGAGGCGATCCGCCGGGTCGCCGAGGGCGCCGGCCACGCCTCGCTGCGCCGAGCCGCCTACGACGGCGTCCCCGGCCATCCGGTGCTGCTCGGCCGGGACCACTGGTCGGGCGTGGTGGGCAGCTCCGCGGGCGACGCGGGCGCCCGCGGCTACCTGGCCGGGCACCCGGCCCTGGAGCTGGTCGAGTGCGCCGACGTCGCCGTCCCCGACGACGTCGACACCCCGGCCCAGCTGCGTCGGCTGGCCGGGGTGTCACCCGCGACCGGGGTCAGACGTTGACGACCTGACCCGGGTGGATCAGCTGGCCGGCGCCCAGGTGCGGGTTCTTGGCCAGCAGGTTCTTCCAGTGCCCGACGCCGTGTGCGGCGGCGATCTTCCCGAGGGTGTCGCCGGCCTGCACGGTGTAGGTCCCGCCCGAGGAGGCCGGGGCGCTGAGCTTCACCCGCTCCGGGGCCTGGCTGCCGGCGTCGCGCTCGACGGTGCGCGGGGTGGCGGACCCGGAGGCACCGGTCTTCTTCGAGCACGACGGCCAGGCGTTCCAGCCCTGCCCGGCCAGCACCTTCTCGGCGACGGCGATCTGCTCGGCGCGGGTGGCCTGGTGCGCGGACGCGGCGTACTCGGTCCCGCCGAACGCCTTCCAGGTGCTCGGGCTGAACTGCAGCCCGCCGTAGTAGCCGTTGCCGGTGTTGATGGACCAGTTGCCGCCGCTCTCGCACTGCGCGAGCCGGTCCCAGGTGGCGTCGCTGGCCGCGTTCGCGGCCGGGACGATCGCCAGCATGGGGGCGCCGAGCACGGCGCCCGCGACGGCCGTCCGGGCGATCGTCCGCCCGGTCGTGCTGGGTTTGCGGTGCTTGCCGCGGTATCGAGCCATGGCACGGATCTCCCCCGTGGCGCCGTCCGACCTGCGCCCGGGGAGGTGGGCGCCGGATCCGTGGCCGGGGAGTGGCCGCTGGATCCGCCTGACTGTCGGCCCTGTCCCACGTAGAACCTCGGGGACCGGTGGCCGCCGGACAGGGAGCACTGCGGCACCGGGGCCCGTCCGCGATCGGGGAGTCGGCCGGGCCGGGCTCGAAGGTAGGTGACGTCAGGTCGACGCGAAAGCCGACGGCCACCCGGCGTGTCTTCGGATGTTCCGGACAGATCAAGATCGAATAAATGGTTTCCGCAGGTGGCAATGCCCGATCACGAACGTGAAACGCGCATCGGAACAGAGTGTTGTAAAGAACAAACGTGATGCACATCACACTTTATCGTGTGGCCGGGGTGCCGGGCCGACCACCCCGCGTGTGCGGCGCCGCCGTAGGGTCGGCGGGGTGAGTACCGAGCTCAGCCACGTCGACGAGGCCGGGGCGGCCCGCATGGTGGACGTCTCGGAGAAGCAGCCCGGGCGCCGCGCCGCGGTCGCCACCGGCGTCCTGCGGACCACCGCCGAGGTCGTCCGGCTGCTGGAGTCCGACGGCCTCCCCAAGGGCGACGCACTGGCCACCGCCCGGATCGCCGGGATCATGGGCGCCAAGCGCACCCCGGACCTGGTCCCGCTCTGCCATCCGATCGCGATCAGCGGGGTCACCCTGGACCTGGTCCCCGGCAGCGAGGGCACCCACGGCCGGATCGAGATCCGCGCCGAGGTGCGGACCACCGACCGCACGGGCGTCGAGATGGAGGCCCTCACCGCGGTCACCGTGGCCGGCCTCACCCTGCACGACATGATCAAGGCGGTGGACCCGGCGGCCGTGCTGGACGCGGTCCGGGTCGAGCGCAAGGACGGCGGCAAGACCGGGCACTGGACCCGGCCGGCGGACCGCTCGTGAGCGGCCGCAGCGCGCGGGTGGTCACCGCGTCGAACCGGGCCGCCGCGGGCGTCTACCCCGACCGGGCCGGGCCGGTGATCACCGAGTGGCTGCGTGCGCGCGGCTACGAGACCCCCGATCCCGCGGTCGTCCCGGACGGCGAGCCGGTCGGCGGCGCGCTGCGCGCCGCGGTCGACGAGGGCGTCGACGTCGTGATCACCACCGGCGGCACCGGCATCTCGCCCACCGACGCCACCCCGGAGGCCACCCGGGCGGTCCTCGACCACGAGATCCCCGGGCTGGCCGACGCGATCCGGCGGGCCGGCGAGTCCGCCGTCCCCACCGCGGTGCTGTCCCGGGGCGTCGCCGGGGTGGCCCGCCGGACCCTGGTGGTGAACCTGCCCGGCTCCCCGGGCGGGGTGAAGGACGGTCTCGGGGTGCTCGAGCACGTGCTCGACCACGCCGTGGACCAGCTGCGCGGAGGAGACCACTGATGGCAGCAGAGGTGCTGCGGGCCGCCGTCGGCGAGCAGCCGCTGGACGTCGACGAGCACGCCCGGCTGGTCGAGCACGCGGCGGCCGGCGCGGTCGTCACGTTCGCCGGGGTGGTCCGCGACCACGACGGAGGGAAGTCGGTGCACGGGCTGGAGTACAGCGCGCACCCCACCGCGGCCCGGATCGTCGCCGAGGTGGCCGATCAGGTCGCCGCCGGCAGCCCCGGCGTGCGTGCACTCGCGGTGAGCCACCGGATCGGCCCGCTGGCGATCGGCGATGTCGCGCTGGCCTGCGCGGTCGCGGCCGAGCACCGCGGCCAGGCGTTCACCGCCTGCGCCGAGCTGGTCGACGAGGTGAAGCGGCTGCTGCCGGTGTGGAAGCACCAGCGGTTCGCCGACGGCACCGACGAGTGGGTCAACTCGACCTGAGCGACGCAGCGGCCCGGGTCCGCTCCGCGCAGGGAGCGGACCCGGGCCGTCGTCCGCCGGGGCGGGTGCTGGGGACACCGCACCCCGCGCCGCGGCCCCGGATGGCGGTCCGGGGCGGCGGGAGCTCCTGCTCAGCCCAGCTTGAGGGTCTGCCCCACGCTGATCAGGTTCACGTTCGTGATGCCGTTCAGCGAGGCGAGCCGCGCGACCGAGGTGCCGTTCGCGGCGGCGATGCGGCCCAACGTGTCACCGGCCTTGACGGTGTAGCTGCCGCCGCCGGACGACGCCGGGGCGGCGGGCGCGGCCGGGGCCGAGGCGTTCACGCGCTTGCCGGGCTCGGCCGCATGGCCGCGGATGCCCAGCTTCGACGAGCAGGCGGGCCAGGCGCCCCAGCCCTGCGCCGCGAGCACCCGCTCGGCGACCGCGATCTGCTCTGCCCGGCTGGCGTTGTGCGCCGAGCCGGTGCCCCCGAAGGCGCGCCAGGTGCTCGGCGCGAACTGCAGCCCGCCGGAATACCCGTTACCCGTGTTGATCGACCAGTTGCCACCGCTCTCGCACTGCGCGAGCTGGTCCCAGACGCTGTCCGGGGCGGCGGTGGCGGTACCGGCGATCGCAGCCGTGGCGCCGACCGTGACGAGGCCCGCCACGGCCACGCGCAGGAGACTTCGGCCCTTGGGTCCCTGAGACATTGCTGTGCTCCCACCGCGCCGGCCCGGTCAGGTCACACCGCCGCGCAGTGGTCCCCGGGCACAGGTGTGCCCACCGTTCGTCGCCGGGGAGCGTCGATCGGGACCGGGGAGCGACGTCGACGACGCCCGCGGAAGTGTTGGCTACCGTCCCCGTCCCGTTCCTGGTCCTCGACGGACCGGGCTGCCGCAGGACGGGGGTGGTTCGGCGCGGCGGGCCCGGATGTTGGCTCGTTCAACTGGCCGCTCCGGTCGGACCGGCCGCCGAGAAAGGTGAATGCAGGAAAAGAATTCGTCAAACAGCGAGAGGGTGAGCGAAATCATGGTTGCAGGCTTGTAATTATCAGATCGACCCTAAAGTCGCTGGTCAACGACGTCACATCACGTACGTATCACGCGGGTATGAACTGTTCCTGATCGGAAGCATCTCGAACCTTCCGGGCCTCCCACTCGTCGGTACGGGGATGGGCGCGTGCCGCCCGCCCCACCCCCGGCGGGGGTCCGGGACCTCCTGCTGTGGCCCTCCGCAGCACCCGTCCGGCATGCTGGTTCGGTGAACGACTCCGCACCCGCCGGCCCGACCGGCCCGGCCGAGCTCGCCGCCGCTCTGCGCGCGACCGGCTACCTGGCCGACGACGGGCTCGCGACGGCGACCTACCTGGCGATGCAGATGAACCGGCCGCTGTTCTGCGAGGGCGAGCCGGGCACCGGCAAGACCGCACTCGCACAAGCACTCGCCCAGGTACTCGGCGCCCCGCTGATCC